>DDYW01000035.1 GCA_002348185.1 Candidatus Hydrogenedentes bacterium UBA2224
GGACGGCGCTTGGAACATGTCCCCGTTCTCCGTCCTCTTCTCCGGAATCTTGCGGTGCGGGACCGCCGCGCCCGGCGGGCATTCTTGTCTTGCAGCGCAGGCGTCTCGCCTGCATTCCTGCCTTCTGGTGGACGTAATGGGCAAAGCGCCGCATGAAAAAGGAAAAACTTCTTAAACATCTTCGCCAGAATCTATGGAATGGGCTCCTGTTTCCTCGTTTGTTATACTGAACGGAGCAGGTGTTGACGGGCCCCAACGCACGAGAAAAGGGAACTTCGCCCAGCGTGAAACCGGATGCAACGATGAAGAGCCTCTTGCCACTGTTTCCCCTGGAATTGGTTGTCTTTCCCGGAGAGCATCTCCGTCTGCATGTCTTTGAACCCCGCTACAAGCAGTTGATCACCGAATGCCGCGACCAGAAGCTCGCTTTCGGCATCCCCGCGTACATCCACGGGGGGGTGGCCGAATACGGCACCGAAATGAGCCTCGAGGAAATCAGTGTGACCTACGAGAACGGGGAGATGGACATCCTTACCAAGGGCCGGAGAGCCTTTCATCTTGAACGTTTTGTGCGCGACGTCCCGGGAAAACTCTATTCCGCGGGCGAGGTCACCTTCCTGGAAAACCTCGAGACCTGCAGCCCCACCCCGAAAGACGCGCTGTCGCAGCGGTTTCGCCGGCTTCATGAGCTTCTCGAAACGGGCTACGAGCGCGACGATTTCGCTATCCCGAATCTGTCGTTTCAGTTGGGGCAGGAAGTGGGTCTCACCCTGTATCAGAAAGTAAAACTGCTTTCCCTGGAACGTGAATCCGAGCGCGAAGCGCTCATCCTCCAGCACATGGACGACGTCATCCCGAAGCTCGAAGCGGTGGGGGAAACCAAGCGCCGCATCCAGGGCAACGGTCATTTTCACCGGTTTCCGACGCTGGAGCTCTAGACCGGCGCCGCGGGCGCCTATTCGAGCAAATACCGGGCACAGGCGGGGGAGAGCGTGCCGCCAAGCGCCTGCGTCCAATAATCGCCATCGTCGGTGCGTTTGACTACCAGGTAGATGTCCGCGTCTCCGGGCATCACGCAGACCGCCATCAACCCGTGCCCGTCAAGGTGAGGCCATACCCACCAGGCCTCGCCCGACGGAATGGCCGCCTCCACCACGGCAATACCATCGGATTTCACCGCCGCGGGAATCCGGTTTTCTCCCCAGTTCTCACTGCGGGGATCCTTGCACGTATACACACCGGTGACCGGCTGATCTCCTGCGTTCAGGACCCAGAGCCGACGGGAAACCGTCTCCTGGGGACAACCGCAAAGTGCTAAAACCCCGAAAACGAAAAGCAAACAGTGAATCACAACGCCCGGGATTCGAAACACGCTGGCCTCCATAGCGACAAAACGCGGCACGTGAGAAACTTCGCCAATCCAGGTATGCCAAACGTGTTATTTCCCCCGGAAACACGTTCGAAGTGGGTGTGTCCCTGACAATAGGATATTCGCGGTGTGCCAGGACCTTGTCTCCCCAAGATCCCGAGTGCGAAGCTATTCATAACACAAAGTATTGTGGTTTTCAAGCCTTTGTTTCCCCATCATACAACATATAGTGATCATTGTACCGAAGTGGGGCAGACGGGTCAGTCCGCGGATTTCGTCCAGAATCCGCTGTATTCGCGCCGCAAAGGAGCTCCGGAATCCCCGCGAGAGCGCTGGAGACCCCGGGTGCCTGGACATGTGCGCACCGCTGCGGGTATGCTCACTCCTGGAGAAGAAGTGTTTCGCTGTGCGCGACGATGGGAACCGGCCATGAACGTTCGTGATCTGTGCTTAATTATTGACGAACTCGCCCCGCCTGCCTTGGCGTATCCGTGGGACAAAGCCGGGTTGCACACCGGCGACCCGGATGCCGACGTCACGCGTGTGCTGGTGGCCCTGACCGTGGAACCGGAGACAGTGGCGGCGGCTAGACGCCGCAAAGCGCAGATGATTGTCGTGCATCATCCGTTGATCTGGGACCCGCTGATATCGTTACGGCGGGACGACCCGCATGCCGCCCTGTGCCTGGCGCTGGTGGAAGCGGGCATCGCCTGTTATTCGGCGCACACCAGTCTGGACGTGGCGCCCGGCGGCGTGAGCCACTGCCTTGGGGAAACGCTCGGACTGAAGGACATGCGGCCTCTGTTTCACGTCGCGCAGGCCACGCAGGTGAAGCTGGTGACGTTTGTGCCGCCCCAGCATGTGGATGCGCTGCGCGCGGCGGTGTGTGAAGCCGGCGCGGGGACGATCGGCGGCTACACCCACTGTACGTTCTCCACGGCCGGCATGGGCACCTTCCGGCCGGGGGAGGCGTCCCGCCCCTTCAGCGGCCGGAAAGGCCGGCTCAACGAAGAGCCCGAATTGCGTTTTGAGACCGTGGTGCCCGCGTGGCGTCTCCCGCACGTGCTGGAAGCTCTGTTCAAGGTTCATCCGTACGAAGAGCCGGCCTACGACTTGGTGCCGCTCGATAACGTCGTTCCCGGCATTGGGCTGGGAATGCGCGGGACTCTCCCGTCCGGCATGCCCCTGAAGACATTTGCCGCGCGCGTTGTGGCGCGGCTGGATTGCGGCCACGTGCGGGTGATCGGCGATGCGAAGCGAAAGGTCAAACGGGTGGCGGTCATCGGGGGCAGCGGGGGAGGGGAACTCCACCGCGTGCCGCGTGAAGTGGACGTGGTGGTCACCGGCGACGTGAGATACCATGAGGGGCTCGCGGCGCGCCGCCGGGGGCTTGCGGTCATTGACGCGGGCCATGAGGCCACGGAGCGGCCGGTCATTCCGATGCTTGCCCAACACCTTCGCACACGTGCCCCGGGCGTAAGGGTCTATGAATACGTCGAACCCCCGCTTTTCGAGGTGTCTACGAAATGAGCGCGCAACGGCACGCGGACCCGCTGAAGATCCTGTTTCTGGCGTCGGAAATTGCCCCCTTCGCGAAGACGGGCGGCCTGGCCGATGTCGCGAATTCCCTTCCCAAGGCCCTTACGGCCCTGGGACACGATGTCCGGCTGGTCATGCCGTGCTACGCGAGCATCCCGAAGAACCTGCTCGGGAAACGGCTGGGCACATTCATGGTTTACCTCGGGAGAAGCCACGTGTCGGGGGCCGTGCGCCTCTCGACGCTGCCGGGGTCCCGTGTGCCGGTGTATCTCATCGAGCAGGGCCTGTATTTCGCACGCAGCGGCTTGTATCACGCGGGAGGCAGACCCTACTCGGACAACCTGGAGCGGTTTGCCTTCTTCGCGCTGAGCGCGCTCGAGGGCGTCNNCCCGACGTGATTCACTGCAACGACTGGCACACGGCGCTCGCGCCGGCCTTCCTGAAAGTGTCGCAGCGGGTCAATCCGTCCTGGCGGGGCATCCCGACTGTGTTTACGATCCACAACCTGATCTACCAGGGCCGGTTTCCCGGCGCCCAGTTCTATCAGACGGGGCTGCCGGAACGGCTCTTCACGCCGGATTACCTCGAATACTATGGCGACGTGAACGTCATGAAAGCAGGCATCGCCTTCGCGAGCAGAATCACCACGGTGAGCCCGCAGTACGCGGAAGAAATTCAGACTCCGGAAGGCGGATGGGGGCTGGACGGCTATCTGCGCACGCGCTCCGCGGACATCAGCGGCATCCTGAACGGCATCGATTACGCGGAGTGGAATCCGGCGGAGGATCCGCTCATCCCGGCGCATTTCTCCCGCAAGAACCTGAGGGGAAAAGGCCGCTGCAAATCCGCGCTTCAGGCCGACCTGGGTCTGCCGGACAAGAATGTCCCCTTGTTCGGCTGCGTCTCGCGCCTGGTCTACGAAAAAGGCATCGACCTCCTGATCGATTCGCTGGAGATGCTTCTCCGTGAAGAGCTCCAGCTCGCCGTGCTGGGCACGGGGGACTCCGAGCTGGAACGCCGTCTGGCAGAGGCCTCGCAACGGCACCCGGAACACCTGAAAGTTATCTTACGCTACGACGAAGCGCTGGCCCATCAGTTTTACGCGGGGTGCGATTTCTTCCTGATGCCTTCGCGCTCGGAACCGTGCGGCCTGTCTCAGATGTACAGCCTGGCCTACGGCGCCATTCCGGTGGTCCGGTACACCGGCGGCCTGGCCAATTCGGTCCGGGACGCCACCGCCAGGAACCTCACCGACGGCAGAGCCACAGGAGTCGTCTTCCGACAGCCTGCCGTAGAAGACTTCATGCGTGCAATCCGGCGCGCCCTGGAGATTTATCAGGATCCCGAGAGGCGCCGCCGTCTCCGGAAGGCGGGCATGGCGGAGGATTTCTCGTGGGAACGTTCCTCGCGTGAATACGAGCGGCTCTATCGCGAGGCCCTGGTGAAACCATGACCGAGCTGGACTGCGTCATCGAGACTGCCTCTCCTGAAGCGACGCGCCGGCTGGGGGTTGCCCTGGCGGCGATGCTTCCGCGAGGCGCCGTGGTCGCACTGCGGGGCGAAATCGCCACCGGCAAGACCTGCCTGGTTTCGGGCATGGCCGCCCATTTCGCGGAGACCGACTATGTGCACAGCCCGACGTTCACTCTGGTGAACCAATACGGGCAGGAGCCGGCGCTCTTGCACGTCGACCTGTACCGGCTGGACGGGCCCGATGAGGTGGCCGAGCTGGGGTACGCGGAGCTGTTCGATTCCGATGACGTCTGTGTCGTGGAATGGGCGGAACGTGCGGAGACGCTGTTGCCGGATGTTCGGCTCGACATTCACCTTGAACACGCGGGCCGCGACCTGCGCCGACTGACGTTTCATAACCGCCATCTGCTTGGCAACGGCTGGCAGGAACGGCTGGAACGCGCCGCCGGACAATGAACCCCGCGTTGCCGGGGGAATCAGGCGCCCAGGTTCAGCGCGCGCAGGTCGGCCACCAACTCGTGCATGCTCTGGTACCGGTCCTCGGGCTTCTTCTGGATGCACTTCATGACGATGGCGTCGAGTTCTTTCGGGATGGCGTTGTTTGATGCGCTGGGCGGCGGCGGCATTTCCTGCACCTGACGCATCACCACATTCCCGCTCGCAAACACGATCTGGCCCGTAAGGCACTCGTGCAGCACCATCCCGATGGAGTAGATGTCGCTTCGCGCGTCCGCTTCCTTCCCGCGGGCCTGTTCCGGCGACATGTAACTGGGCGTACCCATGACCACCCCGGCCCGTGTGAGCCGGTTATCTTCAGACTTTGCCAGCCCGAAATCCATGATCTTGATGAGGCCCCCCTTCGCGATCAGAACATTGTCCGGTTTGATGTCGCGGTGGGTGATTCCGCCCTCATGGATGGCCGCGAGGGCCGAACCGGCCTGCACCATGAAATTCACCGCTTCGCGCGGGGGAAGCGCGCCCTTCTTCGCCAGGTACCGGTACAGGCTGACGCCTTCCACATATTCCATGGCGATGTACGCCCGGCCTTCGCTGGCGCTGATGTCGTAGATGCTGACGATATTCGGGTGCGATATCTTTGCCGCGGTGCGGGCTTCCCGGACGAAACGCTCCCGAAACTCCTCGGAATCGTCGACGAGCGAGCCCAGAAACTTCAGGGCCACCGGCCGATCGAGTTGCTTGTCTCTGGCCAGGTAGACGACGCCCATCCCGCCGCGTCCCAGCTCTTTCTGGAGGTCGTAGCGCCCTTCGAGGGCGTTTTCGACCGACTTCATCATCTGGCCGCCGCTCGCCCCCTGAGCGTTTCCCTGCAGCACGGTATTCGGTCCGACCTTCATCGAGATCCGCGTGGAAATGCTCGAGATCCGGTTGGTGACATCGCGAAAGTCGACGTCCACCGTGTGGATTTTACGCAAGATCTGAAGGGAATCGTCCAGCCGCCCGGTCTGTTCATAGGCCAGTGCGAGCATGTAGAAATATTCGAGCAGGGCGCTGTCGACCCGTTTTCCCGTAAGGTGGTTCTCGAGGGCCGCGACACAGTGCGCGTAGTCGTGCATCTCATAAAAACAGCGGCCCAGTAATCCGCGGGACACTTCGAACGAGGGCTGGTCCTCCTTCACGCGCTGCAAAACTTTGATGGCGTCTGCGAAACGCCCGGCATGGGCGAACGCCAGCCCGGCACGGTAGAAATCGCCGGCCCGGGTGAAGCAGTCGGCGGCACGCCCGGCGTCTTTCGCCTTGGAAAAGGCTTCCGCGGCCCGCTGGAAGTCGCCCGCGGCGGCATAGGCCGTCCCGGCCTCGCGCCAGTTGCCCTTGGTCTCATGGAAGCGGCCGACAATGCGCGACGCCTCCTGTTTCTTGCCCGCCTGATTCATGCAGGCCGCGGCGTCTTCGAGTTTTCCCGCGAGGATGAAGGTTTCGCCGGCACGGACCAGATCGCCGCCGCTGCGGAAGAGCTGGGCGGCCAGTTCGTGGTTGTTCGCGCGCTCGAAACGTTCTGCGAGCAGGGGGAAGAGCTCGTGGCGCTGCGCCTCCGTAAGGGTGGCGCTGATCTGCGGATTCTGGAGCGCGTTGTAGCACTCGTTAGCCGCCTGGGTTTGTATCTCCATGGCGTCTCCGGTCGTCTTGAAGTAATTGACAAACATCTGGAGTGCCTGGACGGTGTTCCCGGCCCTGCTGTAGGCCGAAGCGGCGAACACGGGTTTTCCGGCCTTGTCGTAGGCCGACGCGGCTTCTTCGAAACGTGCGTTTTCCATGAAGTACTGCGCCGCGGAGGCGAAATCGCCTTCCTTCAGAAACAGCCGGGCGGCCTTGAGGGTATCGCCGGCTTTCGCGGTCTCCATGGCGGCCTTATGGTGGTTGCCGATTTTCCGGTACCATTTGGCGGCTTCCCGTGGATGGCCGGCCTCGGAATACAGGTTGGCCAGTTTTCCGTACTCCCGGGCTTTTTTCAGTTGCCTGGCTTGCTCTTTCAGGCGCTGGCGGGAACGGACATGCTCCACCACATCGACGTTCTTTGTGGAGGCCAGCGCGTCGATATCCGCGGCGTCCACCCACCGCTCGCGGCGCCCGCGCCGGATAATCTTGTACACGCGGGAACACAGGTCGACCAGGAGGTACAGGACGATCAGGATGACGAACAACTTCGCGACGAGCTGCCAGATCGCCGCAAACTCTTTCCCCATCAGCTCTCCAGCGTATTCCAGGGGCCAGCCCGCAAGGTCCCACAGCCATTGGATGAAGCGCATGAATAGCGTCTCCCTGCGTTGGTTTTCGTGCTCCTCCTGACGTCTACATAGTAATCATCACGCGCTCGAATGCACAAGTTCGGCGGTACAAGAATCCCCGGCTCTGTCAAGAATGTCGTCCTCGGCGGCTTAGCCGCTTTGCGTGAGGCGCTTATCCCTCTCTTTAGTGGTTCACACCAGCGACCCGGATGCAGGCGAGACGCCTGCGCTACAAGAGGCGAGACGCCTGCGCTACAAGTCGCCCCGAATTCGGGGGCTTACCTTTCCTCCCCCGGTATTGCGTCAGAGTCGCCCATGTGACACAATCTGTATGGTTGTTGTTTGCGGACGGCCACTTGGGCTATTGTAGCGGGGAGGCCGCCACGGGTGGGGATGGTCGTGCGTGTGGCGGCGTTCGCGGCAGCAGGCATGGGCGGGGGGCATTTCAGCGTTCGAGGTTCCCAGCCGCGCGCGGGCGCAGGCTACAGTGTGGTCCAGGAGATCCGGAGTTGCGATACGGAATTCTCTCCGACATCCACGCCAATGTTGAAGCGATGGAAGCGGTGTTGGAGAAGATCGAAGACCTCAACATCGACCAGATTCTGTGTCTGGGCGATGTCGTCGGCTACAATGCCAGTCCCAACGAATGCGCCGACCTGGTGCGGCAGCGGGATCTTCCCACGGTATGCGGCAACCACGACGCCGTCGCCTGCGGGCGGGAAGAGCCGTGGGGGTTCAACGTCGTCGCCCTGGAAGCCGCCATGTGGACGCGCGACCACCTCACAAAGGAGAATATCCACTGGCTGGAAACGCTCCCTGACGCGGTCCAGCCGAACGGCTTGATCGGCGTGCACGGCGCCCCCGGCGATCGCGATACCTACATGTTCACCTGGGATGACGTCAGCCCCCATTTTGATGATTCCAACGTCAAGGGGAGGAACGCCTGCTTTTTCGGGCATACGCATGTCCCGGGTATCTTTGAGGCGGATGGTGGATGGACCCCGGTCAACGGCACGAAATTCGCCCTCAAGAACGGCGGCGTCACCTTCATCAATCCGGGTTCGGTCGGCCAGCCCCGCGACGGCGACCCCCGGGCCTCGTTCGGAGTGTACGACACCAGTGCGCGGGAATTCTGGCTCGTGCGCGTCCGGTATGACGTGCAATCGGCCATGGACCGCATCAAGCGCGCCGGACTCCCGGACTATCTGGCGCACCGGCTGGAATTTGGACGTTAATACACGAGCAAGGAAGCTGCACCATGCGAGAGGCCACGGTAACGCGTGAAACGAAGGAAACCCGCATTACATTGACGCTCCGGCTGGACGGCGCCGGCCGGGCCGATGTCACAACGGGGGTGGGTTTCTTCGACCACATGCTCACGCATATTGCCCGCCACGGCCTGTTTGACCTCACGCTTGCGGCCTCCGGCGATCTTGAAATCGACGCACACCACACGGTGGAAGACGTGGGCATCTGCCTGGGCAAGGCCTTCCTGCAGGCCCTGGGCGATCTCAAGGGGATTCGCCGTTTCGGGCATGCCGTCGTCCCCATGGACGAGACCCTTGCCGAGGCAGCGATCGATTTCAGCGGCCGCCCCTTCCTCCGCTTTGAGGGCGCGCTTCCCCGGGGCAAGGCGGGCGGCTTCGATTCGGAGCTCGCGGAGGAGTTCTTCCGCGCGTTTGCGGTCAACAGCCGTTCCACCCTGCACCTCGTGTTGCGCGCCGGCACCAATTTGCATCATTGTATTGAAGGTTTGTTTAAGGCCTTTGCGCGAGCTCTCGACGAGGCGGTCCAGAAGGATCCGCGAGTCGAGGGCGTGCCTTCAACGAAGGGGATGCTGGAGACGTGATCAAACACATCCTGGTGCCAACGGACGGCAGCCCGGCCGCCGAGATCGGCGTCCGGTTCGCGGCGGCAGTAGCGACGCACTGCGCGGCCACGGTCCGCGGGCTGCACGTGGTGGACGTCAAACTGCTCGAAGGGCCGTTCCTGCGCGATATATCGGCTTCCCTGGGAACGGCGCCGTATGTCAATTACCAGGGCAACATCGCCATGATCCTGGAAGAACGGGGCAAGGCCGCGCTCGAATCCGTCAGCCGAATCTGCGCCAATCACGGCGTCGAGTGCCGCACGGAGCTCGTGACCGGGCTGGTGGTCGGCTCGATCGTCGAGCAGGGCGAACTCGCCGACCTCATCATCCTCGGGCGAAGCGGGGAACACAGCGAATGGCTGGACGGTCTCGTGGGTTCCACCACGGGAGGCGTCGTGCGCCGGGCCACGCGGCCCGTCCTCGTGACGGGACGCGAGACGCCCGGGCACGACCTGTTCGTGGCCGCCTACGACGGTTCCGGCTATTCGCGGGCCGCGCTGCGCGTCGCCGCGGAAGTCACCCGGGACTGGGGCGCGGCGCTGACGGTGCTTGTGGTGGGGGAGGGAGAGCGCGCGGAAGGCTGGGCACAGGAGGCCGTGACGTACCTCGAACCCTACCAGCTCACGCTGCGCTCCGAAGTCCGGAAAGGCGACCCGAGCGAGACCATTGTGGCCTTCGCGGAGGAAAGCGGAGCCGATATGCTCATCATGGGCGCCTATGGCCACACGAAAGTCCGCCGCCTGGTCGTCGGCAGCACCACGGCGTATGCCATGAATAACAGCCCCTGTCCCTTGTTGTTAACCCGGTAACCTTCGGGGGAGCTATGTCTACGTCCGCCAGACTCGAGCAGATCATCGAGCGGGTCGGGGATCTGCCGGCCATGCCCAAAGCCGTATCACGCGCTCTGACGCTCACAGACGATCCCGATGTGGATCTGTCGGAGGTGGCGGACGCGATTCAGACGGATCCCGCCCTGAGCGCCAAGATTCTGCGCATCAGCAATTCTCCCTATTACGGCATGCGCCAATACGTGGGAACCCTGAAACTCGCACTGGTCGTCCTGGGGGTGCGCGAGATTCGCAATATCGTGCTGGGGGTCGCGGTGTTCGACGCCCTGCACACCCGGAAGACCGAATCCATGCTGGCCGGGGACTTCTGGAAACACTCGTTCGAAGTCGCGGCCTTCTCGAAGAAGTTCGGCGAACATCTGAAACTGACCGTGCATGGCGAGGATTTTGTGACCGGCCTCTTGCACGACATTGGCAAACTGGTATTGATGCGCCAATTCGAGGCGGAGTATGCGACACTCTATGCGGAGGCCGGTGGTTGGGGCGAAACGCTCTGCGCCGCGGAAGACGAGGCGTTCGGCTTCACGCATGCCGACGCGGCGGCCGCACTCGCCACGTACTGGAACTTTCCCCGAACCCTGGTCGACGGTCTGTTGCTCCACCATCCCAAGGGCGCGGTGCCGCTGCGCGACGCCATCGACCCGGTGCTTGCCGCCATCGTCCGCCTGGCCAACGGGGCCGCACGGGAAGGAAGTCGCAGGGGCGAACCCGCGAGACCGGCGCCGGCCGGCGATCCCGAAGCGTGGGACATCATCTCCGGGCAGATTCCGGAGCTCGACGAACCCGCACGCGCCGGGCTCCTCGCGAGGTTCGCCGATGCCATAGCATCCATGCCCGCGCCTCGCCTATAATATCGGGCACATCGCTTTTTGGCCTGAACACGACCCGAATTGCATAAACGGAAGAACAATGAGTAAGAAGCGGAAGTTCGAGATTCACCAGGATGATGAACTGGCGCAGATCGACGAGGAACTGGATCTCGCGCTGGAACAGCTCGAGTCGGCCAACGTCACGGTAGGCGGATTGCTTGAGGAAATGGAGGCGGCCAACAAACTGGACGCCAGCACCCGCGAGCCCGGACCCCTCGAGGAAGAACCGGAAAAGGATGCGAAAAACGAAGAATCCGCGGTTTCGTGACGTTCGCGAAATGCCCGAACCGCGCTCTGCGCTCAGTAAGTAAGTCTTTTCTAAACAATATGTTGCACATGAGTCTTTCTCAAACCTCAATGTATTTGGTAGAATGATAATGTGGGAAGGGGGAGAGAGGGAGGCTGCGGACATGTGCATCGCTGACATCCATCCTCTTCCGGATCTTCGTGACGCCCCGGCACGCAGAGAACCGGCCTATGCGCGCGTGCTGGCTGGCGAGGGCACGCTCGGCAACGGCGTGCTCGAGGTCCGCATCAAACTGGATCCGCGCGAGCCGGGGCATGCCACCGTCGTCAACAAACTCACCGGCGAAGAGCACCACCTGAGTTTCAGCCCGTTCGAAGCGTGGTTCGAATCGGGCCCCTTGTCGGCCCTCGAAGGCCGCGTGATCGGCATGGAGGCCCAGGGTTCCGGCGACGTATCCACGCTGGTGACGAAACTCGATTGCGGATGGCTGCAGGCCCAGATTGCCTACGTGCTGTTTCGGGGCGAGCATTTCATGCGCAAGAATGTGGTGTTTCACGGGCTCACGCAGGAGGCGTTCCTGCGGAAGGTCACGGTGGTGAAACACACGGTCGACCCGAAATACGCGCCGCATGTCCACGACGGCGGCATGTATTACCCGGTGATGTTTCTGCGATCGAAGACCAGCAGCGTGTTTTTCTGCGTGGACTTTCCGGGCTATTTTATCGTTCGCGACGGGCGCGATTTCTCATTTGAGTATTATCCGGGGACGCGGCTCACGCCCGGCCGCAGCCATCCCATGCTTGCCGTCCACATCGGCGTCTGCGTGCTTGAGGGCCGCACGCGCAAGAACCCGTTTCACGATACCGCGGCGGAGCTGGACCTTGGCGAGCAGCAGTGGTTCCGGGAGTACCTGCTCACCGGCGCCTCCCTGCCGCAGTTGCCCTATGTGGAATTGAAGGGCCCCGAACAGGGCAGCGCGGGTCCCAGCGACCTCGAAGTGCTCGAGCAGTGTCACTGGTTCAACGCGTCTCACGTCTTTCTTCCGCGGATGATGGAATCGCTCGAATCCTACCCCATGCGCGAAGCCGTCGAACAGCGCCTCCGGCTCGAGGGCCTTGACCATACCCTGCGCATCCGGCGCAACCGCGCCGAAAACCTGGGCTGGGTCGCCCTGGACCCGTCCGGCGCGCCCGCCACGCCGGATTTTGCGCCGTGTTTCGCCTCGGAATCGTTCTGCAATTCCCTCCTCGAACGCCATCTCCAGGAGATGGACCGGTTCCGTTTCCGGAATATCGAGGTCAGTGGCAGTCCCATTGTGGAATGCCACGCCGCCGGCCACGGGCACGCCCCGGGCGTGCTGTCGCTCATGAACGCATTTCAGGGGCTGGTCGAGGTCGTGGCCTCGCTCAAGGAGGGGTACGCGCATGTCACCTGCATGCGCCCCTATGTCAGTTACGGGGCGGGACTCGCCCGTCTTTGCGATGGGCTGACCGTCATGGCCGAGGGACATCCCCTGCCGCTGCCCGACATTCACGTGGGCCGTCTGTTCGCCGACATGCAGCGCCTGTATTTTCGCCGCGCCCACAGCTTTCTCATCCCGCGCAGCAAGCTCTCCAACTCGGTCGGGATTGCGCCGGAGGCGGCGCCGGACGCCCCGTACCCGGGCTCGGAACATTATCCCTGGTATCTGTACCACGACAGCGCGGGGTGGCGGTATGCCCTGATTTCCGCGATTGCCACCGCGCCCCGCCACCGCGTGCACGCCCTGCCCCAGGACCTTCCCGAAGAGGACAAAGCGTTCGCGCTCAAGTGGCTGACCTGGGAGAGCAAGAATCTGGCGGACCGCTTGTTCGTTGAGGAGATCCTCGGAGAACCGGGCCTGGGCCCGGTCGACGGGTACAGCTACGCCACCGCCCAGGGGGCGGTGATATTTCTGTTCAATACCCGCTACGATCCGCGGGAAGTGCGGTTGCGGCTTCATCTCAAACACGATCTCGAGTACATCGTGCGGGAGTTGTACCCCCGCGAATACAATTACCTCGGGCCCCATGACGGCCTCTTCGCGCGTGACAGCGAATTCACGTGCGTGCTGGACCCGAAAGAAGCGCGAATCATCGAAGTGGTCCGCCGTTCCCCGGCGGCCGCGCGCCGGAAACGGCCCGAAGTGTTTGGCGCTCCCGCCAGGGTGGACAATGGCCTCGTCTCCGTTCAGGGCCGGCCGGGAACTTCGGCCGACATCGTGGTCCGCCGCGAAGAGCGGTTCGAGCACAAGACCGTCGCGTTCATGGGGGCGCCCGTCCGGTCCCGCATCGACGAATGGACGATCACCCGTTGTTTGTTCGAGGAGGGCAAAGACACGCTGCCGCCGGGCGCATTTCAGGGGATTCCCTGCGAAGCAGGTGCAGCCATCCGCCGCGACGCCTGGCTCTGCGCCACGGTCGGCCTGCCCGAGACGGTCAAAGAGCACATCGACACGCAGCCGTTCCGCCTGGAGCGTCCCTGCTGGGCCTGCCCGAAGCGCCTGTTCTTTGTGATCCGATTCGAGACGGACGAGGACTTCGATCCCATTCGCACCGGTTCCGGCGTGCCGGGGATACCCGAGGGCTATGCGGCGCGCCTTCCACGCAAATGCGGTCTCGACCTCGCTGGAAGAAACTTCGGGTTGCGCGCCTGGCTCAACGGCGAGCCATGCGATGTGTATCCCGCCCTGGCCTCCTGGCGGGGATACACCCCGAATCCCGACCCCGTGGTGGCCTATTTCTTTGAGGCGGGAAGCAAACTCAGGTTTGGCACGGTCAATCAGGTGGTCCTGTTCGCCACCCATTTCGAGCCGGCCGCGTTCAAGGGCATTACCATCGAGCATTTGCCGGACCTCTATCTGGAAGAGGCGGTCTCCGGGACGTGATGCGCCGCCCTCTGCATATCCTGATAAGCGACCCGCACCTGCGCGGCGGTGGACAGGTCCGCTATGTCGCCAACCTGGCGGCGGAGCTCACCCGCGTTGGACATCGCGTCACCATCGGGTGCAAACGCGGCTCCGTGCTGGTCGAGCATGCGCATGCGGCCGCCTGTGCCGTCAACAACGGCTTTACGTTCCGCGGAGGGCTCCGCCCGGCCTGCTGGCTGACCGACCTCCGGGAAACCCGGCGCTTTATCCTCGAAGACAAACCGGACATTCTGCACGTCAACGGTTCTCAGGACCATTGGGCCATCGCCGGGGCCAACCGCCTGATGGGACGCCCGGTGTGCGTCGTGCGAACCCGCCACAACACCTACCCGGTCCACGACCTCTGGCCCAACCGTGTTTTGAACCGGCAGTGGACCGATTTTCAGATCGTGGTGTGCGAGATGGTGCGCCAATCCCTGGAGAAGCAACGGGCGTTCGATCCCGCGCGGATGTGCTCGATCCACAACGGCGTGGACGCGGAAGACTTCCGTCCCGACGAAAGGCAGCGGGCGGAGGCGCGCGCCGAATTCGGCTACCGCGACAGCGACCTGGTATGCGGCATTGCCGCCCGCCTGGTGCCCGCCAAAGGCCACGTGTACCTGTTTCGCGCGGCGGCCCTGCTTGCGCACCAGTTCCCGACCCTTCGCCTTCTCGTCCTGGGCCGGGGGGATTTGGAGCCGGACTTGGTCCGGCTCACGCGCGAACTGGGCATTGCCGATATCGCGCGGTTCGCGGGATTTCGTGACGACATGGCCCGGTGCACCCAGGCCTTCGATCTTGGCGTCCAGCCGTCCATTGACTGCGACACGTCGTCCTTCAGCCTCAAAGAGCAGATGGCCGAGGAGAAACCCGTGATCTGTTCCGATTACGGCGGACTCACGGAGATCCTCAGCGACGGCGTCGAGGGGTTCATTGTGCCCACGGGCAGCGTGGAGCCCCTGGCCGAAGCCATGAGGAAACTGCTGGAAGACGAGGGCCTGCGCCGCACACTGGGGGCGGCGGGACGCCGGCGGGTTCTTCGCGATTTCACCCTGCAGATATGTGCGCGGCGTACCGCCGAGGCATATTACCGGGCATTGGAGATTCACGGTGCGCATTCTGCATCTTGACGAGCAACGCGGCTGGCGCGGGGGAGAACAGCAGGCCAGCTACCTCATCCGGGGGCTTTCCCTGCGCGGACACTTCGTCGCGGTCGCGGGCCGTGCGGACAGCGAATTCCTGCGCAGAGAGCACGGTCTCCAGAACCTCACGCGTCTTGCCTGTCCGTTTCGCGGGGAGCTTGACCCGAGCACGGTCTGGCGTCTCGCACAAGCAGTCAAACGTCTCGACATCGATATCCTGCACGCCCACACGAGCCATGCCCATAGCCTGGCATGCCTCGCGCGCGCGTTTGCGGGACGCGGCCACGTCGTCGTAACCCGGCGCGTGGATTTCGTGCCCAAACCCGGTTTCTTCAACCGGAGAAAATACGCAATGCCCGACCGCATCGCCTGCGTATCGCACTGCATTGCCGGGATCCTGCGCGAATTTGGCGTGCCCGAATCAAGATTGTCCGTCATCAACAGCGCCCAGGACCCCGCCCGGTTCGACGTCACGCCCTGCAGCCGCGCCGAGCTGGGTCTGCCGGAAGACGCGCCGCTCTTCGGCAATGTCGGTGCCTTTGTCGGGCACAAGGATCATGCGACGCTCATCCGGGCCTTCAGGAAAGTGAAGGAGAATCTGCCGGAAGCGCATCTCGCACTCGTGGGAGACGGGGAATTGCGCACAGAGATTGAAACCGGGATCGCCTCGGCAGGGGTCGCCGGTAGCGTGACCTTGTTGGGCTACCGGAAGGATGTGCCGCGCATATTGCCAGTATTTGACGCGTTTGTGTTGTCGAGCAAACAGGAAGGGTTTGGCGGGGTGTGCGCGGAAGCCATGTTCTCTGGCGTGCCCGTGGTGTCCACCGACGCCGGGGGAATGATTGAAACCGTCAAACCCGGGATTACGGGCCTCATGGTGCCAAAAGAAAACCCCGCTGCCCTCGCCGCCGCCATGCTGCGCATTATCCAGGACCCCGATCTCGCCGCCGAACTCGCCGACCGCGCGATGGGGTACGTCCATGAACACCTCACCGCCGACCGGATGGTCGAGAACTACATCGCCCTTTACGAAACGATGCTGCGGGAGACGTAGCAACATACCCCGGCGCCACCTGCGCCCCGGGCGCCCGCCTGCGCTACACGCGCTACACGAGGTGGATAGGGTCCGCGCGTACGGCTATAATCACGCTTTGTTGTCTGTCGCGGGGATATTCCGCAAGGATTGAGGATATGGCACTCTGATGAGCCTGGTGCGTCTGGAAAAGGTTTCGAAATCGTACGACGGCGTCCCGCTGCTGGAGGACGTCGATTTCCGCGTCGAGGAAGGCGAGAAAATCGGTCTGATCGGGCGAAACGGTACGGGGAAAACCACGATCTTCCGGCTCATCACGGGGGAACTCGAACCCTCCTCGGGTTCCATCGAGCGCATGCGCCGGGCGCGCGTCGCCTGCCTGGCCCAGATGCCCGCTCTGCCGCCCAGCGAGACCATTCATCACGCCGTGATGCGGTCCTTCGAGGGCCTCATCGAGGAGGAAAGACGCCTCAGCGACCTCGAACACCGGCTTGCTTCCGGCGACCACGGCGTCATGGACGCCTACAGCCGTCTTCAGGACACGTTCCGCATCCACGGCGGCTATGAGTTCCGCGCCCGGGTGCGGAGCGTCCTCTTCGGGCTGGGGTTTCGGGAAGACGAGTTCGATATGCCGGTGACGGCCCTGAGCGGCGGCCAGCGCACGCGCCTGATGCTCGCGCTGGTCCTGCTGCAGGACGCCGACCTTATCCTTCTCGACGAACCGGAGAACCACCTGGACATCGCCGCCCGCGAATGGCTGGAGGGGTTCCTCCAGGAATCGCCGAAGGCGTTTGTGATCATCTCGCACGACCGCCGCACCCTGGACGCCGTGGTCAAACGCATTGACGAAGTCGAGCGGGGCGAGGTCCGCAGTTATACGGGCGACTATTCGTATTACTTCCGGCAGAAGACCCTCCTGCGCGAACAGCACGAAAAGGCCTACCAGAAGCAGCAGGAGTTCATCGAAAAGGAGCAGCGCTGGATCGAGCGGTTCCGTTACAAGAACA
>DDYW01000214.1 GCA_002348185.1 Candidatus Hydrogenedentes bacterium UBA2224
CTCCGTTGGGACCGAGGAACCCGTAGAAGCACCCCCGCGGCACCTTGAGGTCGAGCGCGTCAACCGCGCGCAGGGTCGCAAAGTCCCGGGTCAGTTGGCGCGTTTCGATGGCATATTCCATGGACATACTTACCCCTGTCAGGCCCCCTGTATTCGACCGCGCCATGATAGCACGACATAGGGCATGCGAAAAGCACCCCCTTATTCTCGAGTCGCCGGATATGCACTGACGGGGGGCCAGAAAATCGAGTTGCGTGCCTGGCGCAATCCAGCGCCGAGCTGTGGACGGTATGGACGACTCAGTCCTTGTCCATACGGTCCATGTGGTCCACCGCCGAGCGATCAGCCGCCGGCGGCGCCGGACCTCGACGCGATGCCGGCAATGAAGATGCCGGCGAGCATCACGAGGGAGATGGCCACGGCGATACCCACAAGGATTCGGCTGTTGCGGGACATGCGGTCCCAGGGCAGAAAACTCAGCGCGACGCCTGCGCCCACGCTCGCCAGCAGCGAGGTGATGCCGATCCATTGAAAACTGATGGGCGTGGCGCCGGTGAGGTCCCAGAACGCGATGACGATCGCAACCACGAATCCGTACGCGGCGGCAAACATGGCGCAGAACGTGTTGGCCCGTTTGACGAACAGGGCCAGGAAGAAGAGGCTGAAGAGGGGCGAGACAAGCAGATTGCTGGTCTTTTGCGTGACTTCAAACAGGTTGCCCCGGACGTTTTCGATGACGAGGGCCAGGAGAATGATGATGACGCCGATCACCGCGGAGACACGTCTACCATGGCGAACCTTGGTCTTTTCGTCCAGATTCCTGCCCAGCAGCAGCGGGAGAAAGTCGGTGTTGAGGACGGTGGACGCGGAGTTAACGCCCGAGGAAAGGGACGACATGGCCGCGGCCAGCATGCCGGCAATGACCAGGCCGGCCATGCCAAACTTCATGAAATTCACTACAAAAAGCGGGAAAAGGTAGTCGATGGTCTTTTCATCGCCTACCAGGCCGAGCATGTCGGGATAATTGGCCCGAAAAAAACCCAGCATCGCGAAGCCGAGTGAGATGAGCGTGAGGTTGACGCAGACATCGGCAATGTTGTTGACGAGAAAGGCCCTTCGCGCGGTCTTGGCATCGCGGGTGGCGAGGTAGCGCTGGATGGCCATCTGGTCGGAGCCCGCGGTGCAGACCCACCAGACGGTCGTCGCGATCAGGCTGCCCACCACAGTGACGCGGACGGTCGGGTCGAGGCTGAACACGGGCTGGGTGTCCCAGGTGTCGGACCATTGCGTCGGGAACCAGCCCACTCCGCCCATCTTCACCGTAATGATGATGACGCAGATGATGGCCGCGATGATGAGCAACAGGCTTTGAATGGCGTCGGTCAGGACGACGGCCCGCAACCCGCCCAGGGAAGAATAGAGGATGGTGACTATGCCCATAATGACGATCGTGAGCGTCAGCGCACCCGGTTGCAGGCCTGCGGCCGTCACGACGGCGCGCGAGGCGGTGTACACCACGAGCCCCATCCAAATAAACCGGATAAGCAGGAAGATGCCCGAGCCCAGTAGACGCGAGGGCATGCCGAGGCGCTTTTCGAGCAATTCGTAGGCACTGGTGATGGGCAGCTTCATGATGTAGGGAATGAGCAGAAACCCCACTACCAGGAAGATGATCGGCAGCGAAGCCAGGTACATGAGGGCGGGGACCGGGCCGTGGCCCATCACCTCCCCTGGCACCGCGAGATAGGAGATCGTGCTGATCATGGTGGCGAACAACGACAGGCCCACCATGGAGGGGCGCATTCTACGGCCTCCCAGGTAGTAGTCGTCGGCCGTTTCCACCTTCCGCGCGTAGTAGACCCCAATGCCCAGCATGACGGCAGCGTACACCGCAACAACCGTCCAATCGAAGAATCCCAGTTCGCCGGTAAGTTCCGGAGGCAGCTCCGGGTTCGTTTCTTGGGCGCCGGCGGCGGTTGCGAGGAGGCAGAAGATGCATGAAATCAGGGCGCGTCGTGTTGTATCCGGCATGGAACCGCCTTTCGTCGTTCTCCCCCAAGCGTGCGGGGCGATTATACCTGCCGAGAGCGGCGGGGGCGAATTCAGGGCTGCGCGCGGAATGGGCGGGCCCGAAAAAACGACGGCGCGA
Source organism: Candidatus Hydrogenedentes bacterium UBA2224 (assembly GCA_002348185.1). Classification (GTDB taxonomy): domain Bacteria; phylum Hydrogenedentota; class Hydrogenedentia; order Hydrogenedentales; family SLHB01; genus UBA2224. The sequence continues at coordinate 2,150 of DDYW01000214.1, forward strand.
TCGGAGGATCGCGCCGTCGCTGCGGAGAGCTTGGGGCGGTTAGCGTGTTTCGAGCGGCGGGTTGGGGTTGGTCACGGGCACCGGGATGTCCATGGGGACGGGCAGTTCCGTCTCCCAGCTCAGGTTGTCGGGCACCCAGTTCTCGTCCATGGCCAGCGCATCCTCCCACGAGATGGCCTTGCCGGTGTAGGCGGAATCGCGGCCCATCATCGCGGTGAGCGTGGTGTCAGCGATGCGTTCGCCGTCGTGCCAGTAGGGCCCGGTCTCGCGGATGCTGTTAACGAGGTCGATCTGCTCCTGGATGGAATCGTTGACGCCCTGTTCGCCCATGTCGAGGCCGTTGCTGAACCCGTTGGTGCCGACGATGTTGATGCCGCCGCGGCCATCCACGTTGTCCCAGTGCCGGCTGTAATGGGCGACATGGGCCTCCTGACCCTTGCTGTTCATATAGATGTAGTCGCAGGAGAAATGGTCGTACATGTCGCCGTACAGCTCGATCTTCGGTTTCCAGGCGCGCCCGCCGGACGAGAACACCGACTTGGGCGGTCCGTTGAAGGCCCAGTTGCACAGATCGATGCCGTGGATGGCCTGCTCGACGATGTTGTCGCCGCAGGTCCAGCGGTAGTTGTACCAGTTGCGCAGCTGGTATTCGAGGTCGCTCCATCCCTCGTTGCGTTTGACCGAGAACGGCAGGCCGCCGCAGTAGTAGCACTGCATGGCCACGACATCGCCGATGGCGCCGGCGTGGATCTTCTCCATGGTCTGAATGCGGACCTGGTCGTGGCGGAACTGGGTGCCGGTCACCATCGACAGGCCCTTGGCCTTGTGGGCGGCCATGGCCTTGCGGAAGACCTGCAGTCCGTGGGTGTCGGTCGCCACGGGTTTCTCGGCGAAGATGTGTTTGCCCGCTTCGACGGCCGCTTCAAGATGTTTGGGCCGGATGAAGGGGGTGCTGGTCTCCATGATAATATCGATGTCCGTGTCGAGGATCTTCTGGTAGGCGTCCCAACCCACGAAACATTTCTCGTCCTTCACGTTTACCTTGCTGCTGATGTTGGGATCGTTGTGCTCGACCAGTTGTTTGCGGCGATCCTCGAGGTGGTCTTCGAAGATATCGGCCATGGCGACGAGTTCGACGCCTTCGTTGCCCGCCAGGAGGTTCATGGCATCCTGCGTGCCGCGGCCGCCGCAGCCCAGCAGGCCCACTTTGAGCGTCTTTCCCGCCGCGGACGCGCTTTTGGCGCCCAGAATGGCAAAGGTGCCCGCTGCCGTAACCTTGGCGAAATCCCGCCGCGTGACGTTGCGTTTCGATGTGTTGTTCATAGATGCTCTCCTAATCGGTCCTGGTGCGTATCCCCATCGGGTGAACCGGATCCCACCACGATCCGGAATCCGCCTTCAACGGTCTCGACAGTCAACGCCAAACCATACCACACCGTCCCGGCGCCGCGCGAACCCGGGCTGGGCGGAAAACGGGAACCCGTGCCCGCGTGGCACTTCAGGATGGGAAGGTGTGGGAAGAATGGGAAGAATGGGAGGATGACCGGCGCCTCGCCGACCGTTCCCCAGCGATTCCGGCCGCGGGATTCCGTGCGTCTTGCGCCGCCGCGGCGTGCGTGCGAAGATAGCGGCTGGGGCAACGCCGGAGCGCAGACACGGCGCGCGGCTGGAAGGAGACGTCGCATGATGCACGGGGCGTGGTCTGGAACGGCGCTGCTGGTCGCGGGAATGCTCGCGATGGCGGCGGGGATGGCCTGGGCGGCGAATGACGATCTGGGCAACGGGTTTCGTCATCACGGCGTCGCCACCCCGGTGAGCAACCATCGCGGGACGGTCGCCACGGTGGACGGCAACGGGAACAATGTCGTGCTGGTGTGGCTGTACGACCACCGCGGGTGTTACGCGCTGCTGGAGATTCAGGCCTCGACGGGCGCGGCCCGGGAGATCCCCGTGCCGTTTCCGCCGGGCGGCGATTGCCCGTTCGCATCGATCCTGTCCACAAAGAACAAGTTCTACACGCATTTCAACAGCCATTTCACCGAGTATGACCCGGTCCAGGGCGAATTCACCTTCTTCAGCCCCACCGCACCGCAGATGGCCATGGGCATGACCGAGGACGACACCGGCGTGATCTGGTCGGCGACGTATCCCAGCAGCGGGGTGGTGTCGTTCAACCCCGAGACGCGCGAGTTCAAGGATTACGGCCACGTGTACGCGCAGAACTGGGCTCAGTATCAGCGTTCCGTCGCCGCGGACGATGCCGGTTGGCTCTATTTCGGCGTGGGCAATACGGCCAGTCAGATCATTGTGTTCGACCCCGCGACGGGCACGGCCACCCCCGTCGTGCCGGAAGAAAAGCGCATCATCGGAACCGGAGTCGTGCAGCGCGACGTCAACGGCAAGGTCTACGGCCAGTCGGGCGGCCTGTGGTACGAGTTGTACCAGGGCCAGGCCAAAGCGATCGACCCGCCCGCAATCACGCCCAAACCAATCATTACCGACAGCCAGAGCCTATTCCACCGGGCCTTCCCCGATGGCAAGGTTCTCCAGACCTGCGATCTGACCGAGCGGGTTCTTGAGGTCAGCGATCCGGCGACCGGCGAGGTGGCGCGGTTCACTTTCGACTATACCAGCGAGGGTGCGCACATCATGGGCATGTCGGCCGCCTCGGACGGCACGGTCTGCGGCGGCACCGCGTTTCCGATGCGGTTCTTCAGCTACAACCCCACGACCAGTGAGTGGATTCATCGCGACGCCTACGGCCAGTGGAATGCGGTCGTGACCCAGGGCGACCTGTTCTTCGTGGGCGGCTATGGCGGCGGATTCCTGCTCGAGTGGGACCCCGGCAAGCCGTGGATTCCCACGGTGAAGGGGAATCCGGAATGCAATCCGCGATACCTCACCGAGTGCACGCCGGCCATTCACCGGCCGCACGATCTCCTCGCGCACCCAGACGGGAAAACGATCGTGCTCGCGGGCACGCCGGGCTATGGGTACACGGGCGGTGGACTGCTTTTCTGGGACCGCGAGACGCAGAGCGCGACTCTCGTTGAACACACGGCGCTCATTCCCGAGCATTCGACCACCAGTCTGGTGGCCCTGCCCGGCGGCAAACTCCTGGGCGGTACGACAACGACGGCGGGCACGGGGGGCGAAGTCAAGGCCGCCGAAGCCGTGCTGTACATTCTGGACATCGCGACCCGGACAATTGACTGGCAGGAGGCCGTATTGCCGGGTGTGCAGAATTATCCGGACATGTTTCTCGCTCCCAACGGGCTGGTTTACGGCGTGGCGGACAGCATTCGCTTCTTCGTGTTCGATCCCGTTAAACGCCAGATCGTGCATGAAGCGCCCCTTCGCGAAACCCTCGGCAGTACGGCGGGCCAGCAACAGTCCCGCGTTTTTGTCGCGGGCCCGGACCAGGCGCTGTACATGCTGTTTGTGAAAGGAATTGTGCAGGTCGACTGCGCCACGCATGCGCTCACCCTGATCGGCGAGTCGCCGGTGCCCATCGGCCCCGGCGGGACGTATCTCGATGGCCGCATCTATTTCGGCAGCGGGTCGCACGTCTACAGTTTCACGCTGCCGAAATAGGGGGGAGCGCCTCGCGAAACGCGTTGATCCGATGGACACCGTGGACGCGCTCAGGGAATCCGGCGGTCCACCCGCCGGGCGGTGCATTGACTCCCTCCCCGGTGCATCGTACTGTGTAGGATATCCGGTGAGAATCCAGGGGTACATGCCATGCGGAGCATCGTTGTTGCGGTCTGGTTGCTGGGGGCGGCGGAAGTGGGTGCGGTGCAGGTCCTGCCCGGTACCGCGCCGCTCGAGGAGTCCGGGGACTTCGCGGCGGCGATGGTGGCCGGGATCGACCGGTGGCTGGACCGCGCCCTCGAGGCGTCGGTGGATGCGCGGCCGGCCCTGTGGCAGCGCGATGTCGCGTCGCACGAGGCGTATGCGGCGTCGATCGCGCCCAACCGCGACCGGTTCGCCCGAATCATCGGGTTGAAAGACCCGCGCGTCGCGCCCGCCATGGAATTCGTCGCATCACCGGATCGCCCGTCGCTGCTGGCGCGCGGGGGCGCGTATGAAGTGCATGCGGTGCGCTGGGCCGTGCTCGAGGGCGTCTACGGCGAAGGGCTGCTGTTGCGCCCCGACGGCGCGCCCCGGGCGCTCGTGGTGGCCCTGGGCGATTGTGCGTGGACGCCCGAAATGCTCGCGGGACTGACCGGCGACCTGTCCCCGGAGGCCCAGTACGCCCGCCGTCTCGCCGAGAGCGGTTGCATGGTCGTGGCGCCGGCGCTTCTGGACCGGCAATGCACCTGGACAGGCGCGTCCCCCGTGCGCAAGACCAACCTGCCCCATCGCGAGTTTGTCTACCGCGCCGCGTACGAAATGGGCCGGCACATGATCGGCTACGACGTGCATACGATTCTGGCTGTTGTGGACTGGTTTCGGGTTTCGCACAAAGCGCCCGTCGGCGTGCTCGGTGCGGGCGAGGGCGGTTTGCTTGCCCTGTATGCCGCCGCGGTGGACCCGCGCATTGGCGCGGCCGCGGCGTCGGGCTATTTCGGCCCCCGCGAACGCGTGTGGGAGGAGCCCATCTACCGCAACGTCTGGGCCCTGCTCCACGAGTTCGGGGACGCGGAAATCGCCACGCTGATTGCGCCGCGCACGCTGATCGTGGAAGCCGCTCCGTGTGTCGAGGTCGAGGGTCCGCCTCCTCCGCTTCCCGGCATGCGCAACGACGCCGCCCCGGGCCGCATCCGCACGCCGGACCCGGACGGCGTGGAACGGGAAATTGCCCGGGCCCGCGCGCTGCTTGCCGGGCTAGCGCCGCCGGCCGACATCGCGTTTGTGAATGCCATGACGGGCCATGCCGGAAGCGAGGAAACCCTGCGCCGGCTGCTGGCCGCGCTTGCCCCGGACGCCGTCCTTGCGCCCGGCGGTGAACCGCCCGCGGTGTCCGGGGAACTGCCGGACCGGGACGCCCGAATGAAGCGCGTGTTCGACGCGCTTGTGGAACATACCCAGCGCGTGATGCGTGCTGCGCCGTTCGCGCGCGAGAGGTTCTGGGCGAAGGCCGACCTGGCTTCCCCCGAAGCGTGGCAGCAGAGCACGGCGTGGTATCGCGACTATTTCCGGGACGAAGTCATCGGCGCGTTGCCGCCCGAGATGCTCCCCGCGAATCCCCGCACGCGTCTCATGTTCGATGAACCCCAATACCGCGGCTATGAAGTGAAACTCGATGTCTATCCTGACGTATTCGCTTACGGCCTGCTGCTGGTGCCGAAAGATCTGCGTTCCGGCGAGCGCCGGCCCGTGGTGGTCTGCCAGCATGGCCTCGAAGGGACGCCTCACAAGTGCGCCGACCCCACCGTGCAGGAAGCCGCCTACAACCAGTACGGGTGCCGTCTCGCCGAGCGCGGATTTGTCGTCTACGCGCCTCAGAACCCCTACATCGGCGGCGACGCGTTCCGCGTGCTGCAACGCAAGGCCAATCCGCTGAAGCTGTCGCTGTTTTCGTTCATTGTGCGCCAGCACGAACGCAGCCTGGAATGGCTGGCCGCCCAGCCCTTCGTGGACCCCGGCCGCATCGGGTTCTACGGCATCTCGTACGGCGGCAAGACGGGCATGCGCGTCCCCGCGCTGCTCCCGCAGTATAGCCTGTCGATCTGTTCCGCGGACTACAATGAGTGGATCTGGAAGAACGTCTCAATCGCGTATCCATTCACCTATCTGTATACCGGCGAGTATGAGATGCCCGAATTTGACCTCGGCGACACGTTCAACTACGCCGAAATGAGCTGGCTGATTTTTCCGCGCCCGTTGATGGTCGAGCGCGGCCACGGGGACGGCGTGTCCATCGACGAGTGGGTGGCCTTTGAATATGCGCGCACACAGCGCCTTTACGACGCGCTCGGGCACGGCGACCGCACCGAAATCGAGTATTTCAACGGACCACACGCCATCCATGGCGTGGGCACGTTCGCGTTTCTGCACGACAAGCTCCACTGGCCCGCGCCGGGAGAGTAGCAGGTGGGCNNGGCCGGTGGCGTCGGGACGTGGAAAGGGGCATGACATGAGATTCCGTATGGTGTGCATCAGCAGCGCAATACTGGCGGCGGCCCTGGCTTCGGCCGGGGAAATGCCGAATCTCGCGGCCAATCCCGGATTCGAGGCGGCGGCGGACGGGAGCGCTCTTCCCGCCCAATGGGGCGGCAACACGAACGTGTACAGCCGGGACACCACCGTGGCCCGGTCCGGCGGGGCGTCGCTGAAGTTTCAGAATGCCGATGCGGGCCGCTATGTCCTGTGCAGCCAGCCGATCGAGCTCGAGGCCGGGGCGCGGTACGAGCTCTCCGCCTGGGTCAAGACCGAGAACATTGAAGGCAACGAGAGCGGGGCCACGCTGTGCATCGAGTACCGGAACACCGAGGGCCAATACCTCGGGGGCGCCTATCCCGCGGGCGTTACAGGCACGCGCGACTGGACCCTGGTGCAGGGAGTGACCCCGCGCATCCCGGAGGAGAAGGCCGGCCCGTGTTCGCTCGCGTGCTACGTGCGCCAGGGTATGACCGGCACCGCCTGGTGGGACGACGTGTCCGTCCGCCGGTTTCGTGAGTATCCGCTTTCTGTGGTCCTGAAATCGCCCAATTACCGGAACGAAATCACCCGGGACGGCCCCCGGGACGTGGTCGTTTTCGTGGAGCTGAATCTGCGGGATTACGGGCTGAAACTCGAGGATGTGGTCCTGCGTTATGTTGCCTATGCCGAAGAGGCGGACCAGCCGGTGCTGAGTGGGCAGATGGACGCCATCACCGCGCCGTCCTTCGACCTCTCCCTGCGCGCGCGGAAGTTCGAAGAAGGGGGCAACCGCATCGAGGTGGCCCTGGTCGAGAAAAGCAGCGGCGAAGCCCTCGCCACCGAGACCCTCCGCGTTACGCGGCTTGCTGAGCGCGTGACCCGCACGGTGGACGTCGACGAACACAACCGCCTGGTCGTCGACGGGCAGCCGTTCTTCCCGCTGGGCATGTATTGGTCGGGGATCGGCCAGGAACAGCTCGACCTGTACGCCGACAGCGCGTTCAACTGCCTGATGCCGTACGGCATGCCCACGCAAGAACAAATGGACATGGCCCAGGCCAAAGGCCTTAAGGTGATCTACTCGGTCAAGGACATCTATCACGACACAACGTATTGTCCGGACATCATCACGAGCCGCGACGATGAAACGCCGTTCATTCGCGGCAAAGTCGAGGCGTTCCGGGACCATCCCGCTCTGCTCGCGTGGTACATCAACGACGAGTTGCCGCTGAGCATGCTCGACCGCCTTGCCGCGCGGCGGGAGTTGCTCGAACAGCTCGATTCCGATCACCCCACGTGGGTGGTGCTGTACCAGGTGGATGAAGTGCGCCGGTACCTGCCCAGTTTTCATGCCATCGGAACGGATCCCTATCCCATTCCCGCCCGGCCGGTCGCGCTGGCGGGACAGTGGACCCGTCAAACCGTGGACGGCGTGTGCGGCGCGCGGCCCGTGTGGATGGTGCCGCAGGTGTTCAACTGGGCCAACTACAAGAAGACGCCCGAGGAAAAGGCCCAACACCGCGCCCCGACGCTCGACGAAATGCGGTCCATGGCGTGGCAGTGTATCGCCGAAGGCGCGAACGGCCTGGTGTTCTACAGTTGGTTCGACCTGCACAAGGATGCCGCCACGCCCTTTGACGAACAGTGGGCCCGGGTCAAACAGGTCGCCGCGGGAATTGGCGCCTTGACCCCGGTCCTCTTGTCGGTCGAAGAGGCCCCCACGATCGAAACCGGCGACGAGCCCTGGCTCAACTGGACCGTCAAGAAACACGAAGGAACGGTCTATCTCATCGCCGTCAACAACGAGCCCGAGAAGCACGTGGCGGCGTTCAGCCTGCCGAAAAAGGCCCGGAAAGCACTCGATGTTTCCACCGGGGAAGAATGGCCCCTGCCCGACCGCCGGAGACTCGAGCTCCAGTTCGAGCCGTACGAGGTCCATGTCGTCGCATTGCATGGCATGGACCGGGCGTGGGGCGTCGGCTTCTCCCTAAACCTCGATGTGACGCTGTAAGCCGTGAACGCGTTGACGGTCCTTTGCCGGGCAGGGTATCATCGCGCCCTGTGGCCGCCGGAGGGCGCGGCGGTGGTTGATGCGGAGCACCCGGTGTATCCATGGACCTGATCTGCCAGAAAAGCACGCTTCGGGGTGGGGTGACCATCCCCGGTTCGAAATCGCACACCATCCGCGCGGTGGCGGTGGCCGCGCTGGCTGAAGGCGAAAGCGTGATCCGGCAGCCGCTCGAATCCCGGGACGCGGAAGCCTGCGTGGCGGTGTACCGCGCCTTGGGCGCGGAACTCGAGCTCACACCGGACCTGTGGCGCGTTCAGGGGCTCCACGGGGAACCGCGCACGCCCGAGAACGTTATTGATGTCGGCAATTCCGGCACCAGCCTCCGTATTGCCATGGGGTCGGCGGCCCTCTTGCGGTCGGGCCTGGCGGTGCTCACGGGCGACCACCAGATCCGGCGGCGGCCCGGCGGTCCGCTGGCCGACGCCCTGACCCGGCTTGGCGCGCGCGTGCGTTCGACACGAGGCAACGGCTGCGCGCCATTTGTCGTCGAGGGCCGCATGCGCGGGGGACGGACTGCCATTGAGGCCGTGACCAGCCAATACCTGTCGAGTCTGCTGCTGGCTGCACCCCTGGCCGACGGCGACACGGAAATCGAGGTCATCGTGCTGAACGAGGCGCCTTACGTGGTGATGACGCTCGATTGGCTCGAACGGGAAGGCATCGTCCTCGAACGCGACGGTCTCCAATGGTTCCGCGTGCCCGGCGGACAGCGCTATCCGGCCTTTGACCGGCGTATTCCCGGCGATTTCTCGTCCGCGACCTTTTTCCTGGCCGCGGGGGCGCTCGAAGGGAACGATGTGTTGTCGCGCGGGCTCGATCTGACCGATGTGCAGGGCGATAAGGCCGTGCTCGACTACCTCCGCGCGATGGGGGCGGAGATCACGGAAGATGACGAGGGTGTACGCGTGCGGGCCAAGGCGCTGAAAGGCGCGGAGCTGGACCTGAACGCCACGCCGGACGCGTTGCCCATGATGGCCGTGCTGGGCTGTTTCGCGGAAGGCACGACGCGCCTGGTGAACGTCCCTCAGGCGAGGCTGAAAGAGACCGATCGCATCGCCGTGATGCGCCAGGAACTCACGAAACTTGGCGCGGATATCGAGGAACTCGCGGACGGTCTGGTGATTCATCAGAGCCGATTGCACGGGGGCGAGGTCGACGGCCAGGACGATCACCGCGTGGTGATGGCGCTGGCCGTGGGCGCGACCCGCATTTCCGAACCGGTGCGCATCCGGGGCTACGAAGCGGCCGCGGTCACATACCCGGAATTTGCCGAGGACCTGATGCGCCTGGGCGGCGCGGCGCGCCTCGCCGGATAGCGACGGGCCGCGTGTCCGCCGGATGGTAAGGCGATAGTCTCAACGATTAGGAACTAGAGGAGAGGAAACCCATGCTTGGCTGCACCTATGGCAACGTGTTCAAGACCACGGTGGCGGGCGGCTCGTACCAGGAAGGCCTGACGGTGCATCTTCAGGGCGTGCCCACGGGGCTCCGCATCACCGAAGAGATGATCTATCGCGATCTGCTGCTGCGCAAGCCCGGCCAGGGCGAATTGACGTCGCCCCGGCGCGAACCCGACGTGCCGGTGATCTACAGCGGCCTGAACGCGGCGGACACGATGCCGGGGTTCGACAACAAGGGCAAGACCAATGGCACGCCCCTGGTCGTCCTGATCCCCAATCTCGACCGTCATTTCGAACACATCGAACAGTACCAGGTGACCAACCGTACGCCACGTCCGAGTCACGCCTCGTACGCGTCGTACCAGAAATACGGCGAGAACGACGACGCCATCGGCGCGGGATTCTTCAGCGGACGCTACACCTCAACGATTGTTGCCGCGGGCGCGGTGGCGAAACGGGTACTCCGGGACCACGGCATCGACGTCTTCGGCTACGTGAAGGAAGCCGCGGGCGTGCGGGCGGCCGACCTGCCCCGCGGCGAGGCCCGCGCAAAAGTCGAGGCCTTTCGTGAAGTGCGCCGCCGCCATGACGTCATCTACGACTGGGTGTTCGGCGCGCAACGTTTTCGCGACGACATGCGGTTCCTCGAGAAGATGGCCGTGCTCGCGGAACTCGAGGCGAACCTCATCGAGATTCGAAACAGCGCCGAACCCATCGACATGGAGGCCGTCTGCCGGGAAGCCGGCGTGCATCCCCTGCTGAACTGCCCGGACGTCGACGCCGCCCGGGCCATGTACAAACGGATCGTCGAGATCCGTGACGAAGGCGATTCGAGCGGCGGGGTCTGCGAAGTCGTGGCGACGGGGTTGCCCGCGGGCGTGGGCGAACCCGTGTTCAACAAGCTCGACGGCGAACTGGGCCGCATGATGAGCATCGGCACCATCAAGGCGGTCGAGATCGGCGCGGGCATGCAGGTCAAGGATATGCGCGGCTCGGAATGCAACGACCAGATGCGCGTGAAGAACGGCGCGGCCGTCTTCGACAGCAACCACGCCGGCGGCATCACCGGCGGCCTCACCACGGGCCAGGACATCGTGGTCCGGCTCGCGGTCAAGCCCACGCCGACCATCGCGAAGGACCAGGCGACGATCGACAAGGTCTCGATGGAAAACGCCACGCTGTCCGCCGTGACGCGCCGCGACCCGACCATTGTCGCGCGCGTGTGGCCGGTGGCCGAGGCGTTCGTGGCCATCATCCTGCTCGACCAGTTGAGCCTGTACTACGGGTATCGGGCCCTGCAGGAAAGAGTCACCGGCTGAGCCGTCGCAGAAAAACCCGGCGCCCGGATCATCGCGCCGCTTGCGTGGTGGACCAAATGGACCCTATGGACCCTATGGACGCGCTGGCCTGAGCGATTGTGAAGGGGTTATTCAAAGCAGGGCCGTCCACCCCGTCCATACCGTCCATACCGTCCATACCGTCCATACCGTCCATACCGTCCATACCGTCCATACCATCCATACCGTCCATAGATTGGGATCCCTTGGACACTCAGGCGCTTCGTGGTATGTTTGGCGCATAGGGAAAATGAGAGGGGGGAACAATGCGACGTCTTTTTTCGCTTGCCGTTCTGCTGTTCGCGCTTGCCGGCGCTCCGGCCGCCCAGGATACCGTGACCGTGGTTGCGCCCACTGCCGGTGAACCGGCGTATTCCATCGCCGCCGCGAATTTCGTGGAACTCTGGACCGCGGTCACGGGCCGCGCGCCCGCACTCGTGCCCGTGGACCAGGCGCCCGCGTCGGGCGACGTGGTGCTGATCGGCTCGGACGCGGTGAATCCCATGGTGCACGATCTCATCCGCCGCGGGGTACTGGAGACGCTGGGGCCGCAATACGGCTCGGACGGCTACCGCGTCTTGTCGGTGGACGCGCCGCCCTGCCGGTACCTCATCGTTGCGGGCGGAAGCGGGCGGTCGACGCTCTACGCGGTGTACGACTTCTTCCGCCGCCAGGCGGGCGTCGAGTATTTCTGGGACGGCGACGTGGCGCCCCGGGTTCCCGGCCTGGAGGTCGCCGGCGTCGATATCGCCGAAACCCCGCGATTTGCCTACCGGGGTCTGCGCTATTTCGCCCATCGCGGTCTGCACCGCTTCCAGGCCGAACACTGGACCCTCGAGGACTGGAAACGCGAGATCGACTGGCTGCTCAAGAAACGCTTTAATCTGTTCATGCTGCGCACGGGCCACGACGACCTGTTTCAGCGGGCGTTTCCCGGCGACGTGCCCTATCCGCCCGCCGACGCGCAGGACCCCGACGCGAAAGACCGGTCCTACGACGATCGCACGTCGTTCTGGCCGCTGCGGTACCGCGGCGAACTGCGGAAAGCGGTGCTCCAATACGCCCGCGACCGGGGATTGCTCCATCCGGAGGACACAGGCACCATCACCCACTGGTATTCGCACACGCCCAGCTCGTTTTACCGCAGTTTCCCCGATTTCCCGGTGACCCAGGACCAGAAGACCGGATACGGGCTTCCTACCGCGGCCATCTGGGACATCGAGTACGAGCGGGCCTGGGACGCGTACTGGAATCTGACGCAGACGCACATCCGAGAATTCGGCGGCGGGCAGCCGCGACTGTTTCACACCATCGGCATGGCCGAGCGGAGCTTTGGCGAAACCCGGCGAGACGGGTTCCAGAAGAAACTCTATGCCTACCGGAAGATCCAGCAGAAGCTCCGGGAACAGTGTCCCGACGTGCCGCTGCTCATCGCGAGCTGGGATTTCGGCAACAAATGGCTCGACGAGGAAGTGCGCGTGGTGCTCGAGGAATTTGATCCCGAGCGCACCCTGCTCCTCGACTACACCGCGGACGACGCCGAAAAGGTCAGTTACCGCGACTGGAACGTGCTGGGACGGTTCCCCTGGATTTTCGGCATGCTGCACGGATACGCCTGGAACAGCGACATCCACGGCGATTACGCCCTGCTGGCCGAGCGGCTCCGGACGGCGGCCGACGACCCGATGTGCCGGGGCTACGTGCTGTGGTCGGAGATTTCGCACAACGATACCTTCATGCTCGAGTACCTTGCCGACAACAGTTGGCGGCCGGAACGCCTGACGGCATCGGACGCAAGCGCCCGTTTCTGCCGCAGCCGGTACCGGGACGAGCTCGCCGCGCAGATGGCGCCCATCTGGACCGACATGCTCGTCATCTCGCAGAGCGAGAACTGGTCCATGACCGGCCCGGCGCGAAACGCGACCTTCTCGTCGCCGCAGTTTCATATGCTCTCCAGCCGGATGTGGGCCAACCTGTCGTCCAAACGGCGGGATACTGTCCATGCCGGATACGAGCGCGTCATCACCTCGCTGCAGCCGGCCCCGGAGATGCTGGCCGCTCTGGCGGAACTGGTCCCGGCCGCGTACGACGATGCGCAGTGGCGGCGCGATGCGCTGGACATGGCCCGTACCGCTGCGAATCGCGCGCTGACCGCCACGGTGCTTCGCGCGGGGCTCCAGGTCCAGGCCTGGCGTGAGGAGCAGGCCGCGCCCGAGACCCTCCGGCGGCTCGCGGAGCTCAACCGCGACCTGCTCGACGCGTTGTGCGGGCTGCTGGCCCAGGCCGACGAGTTCTCGATGGCCGCAAGCCTGCGGCGCCTCGAAGAAGCCGCGCCCCTGGGCGGCGTCGACCCGGCGCTCAATCCCCACACCGAATTGACGCTCAAGGGCAACGCCGAGAACGACTATTGCCGCAGCCATCACTACGAACTGGCCGCTCACGTGTACCGCAAGGAGACGGCAGCCTTCTGGGACAACGTGCTTGCGCGGGTGGACGCCGGAGACCGCGCCGAATGGCCATTCCCGCAGGAGCTGGCCGCGCAGGCGAAGGCGATCGAAGACGAATTCTACGCCACGCCGCTCGCCCAGATGGCTCCGCAGGCCGCGCGCGGGCCTGCCGAGCTGGCTGAAGCCCTGCGCGGGCTGCAGCATGGGGTGAGCGAGCTCCTCGAACGGACGGATACGCCGCAATAGGCTAAGTTCTTGTTTTGTAGTGACTTGTGCGTCTTCCCGTGTCTCGCGTTGCATTTTACTCAATGTATTGAGTAAAATTACTCAGGATGCTGAGTAAATCGGAGGCGAGATGTATAAACGACCCCTCCTGCAGCACGTACTCCACCGACTCGCGGAACCCCGGCGGTTCATTCAGGTGCTGGCGGGCCCGCGTCAAACCGGCAAGACGACCCTCGCGAGACAGGCAATGGAGGCAGCCGGCTTGCCTGTCCATTATGCCTCCGCGGATGAGCCCGCCCCCAAAGACCGCCCATGGATTGAGCAACAATGGGAAGCCGCACGGCTGTACATGCGTTCTCAGGCATCCTCTTCGGGGGGGCTTCTAATTCTCGACGAGATACAGAAGATTTCGGGATGGTCGGAGACCGTGAAGCGCCTGTGGGACAACGATACCGCCGCCGATTCAGACCTGCGGGTGCTGCTGCTGGGCTCGTCGCCACTCTTGCTGCAACGGGGTCTTGCGGACAGCCTGGCGGGCCGCTTCGAGATCCTTCCGGTCACGCACTGGTCGTTTACAGAGATGCGGGAGGCGTTCGGATGGAATCTCGAGCAGTATGTCTATTTCGGGGGGTACCCGGGCGCGGCGCCACTCATCCACGACCAACATCGCTGGGCGCGGTACGTGCTCGATTCACTCATTGAGACGTCTGTATCACGGGATATCCTGCTGATGACGCGTGTGGACAAGCCGGCTTTGCTCCGGAGGCTCTTCGAGTTGGGATGCTCGTATTCCGGACGGATTCTCTCGTACCAGAAGATGCTGGGCCAGCTCCAGGATGCCGGAAACACGACGACCCTCGCCCATTACCTCGATCTTCTGAAGGGGGCCGGATTACTCACGGGGCTCCCGAAGTATTCCGGGCAGGTTGTACGGCAACGGGCCTCGAGCCCCAAACTGCTGGTCATGAACACCGCGCTCATGAGCGTTTTTTCCGCGAGGACATTTGAGGAAGCCCGCAGTGACCCGGAGTTCTGGGGACATCTTGTTGAGAGCGCCGTGGGCGCCCATCTTGTACGCGAAAGCATGAGCCTGCCCGTTGATGTATTCTATTGGACAGAGAGGAATCTTGAGGTCGATTTCGTATTGCGGCGGGGGCCGCATCTCGCGGCGCTCGAGGTCAAGAGCTGCCGCAGGAAAGATGCGTTGCCCGGGTTGGCCGTCTTCGGTGACAGATTTCCGGTCACACGCAGCCTCCTAGTGGGCGGCGACGGCATCGCGCTCGAAGATTTTTTCACCACGCCGCTGCGAACGCTGCTTGAATAGGCGCGTGAAACACTATTGACGATACGGCTCGGCGGCTTTATGGTAATAGCGCGTCTGGACCGCGAGAATTTGAACCAGAGGGGGTACTCTGATGCGCGGAGTTACGGTAAGCGTTCTTCTGGTCAACATGGCCCTGGGCGCGGTGGCGGGCGAGACGACCGCGCCGGCGGAACGCATCAAGGCGTTCTGTGTCGATTTCAACTGGGGTCCGGAAGGGTTCGCGCCGCCGGGGATGTATGCCCAGGCCTCGCCCCAAACGCATTTCGACTGGTACCGCGACCTGGGCGTCAACACCATCCAGACGTTCTGTGTGAGTTGCCCGGGGTACGCGTGGTACCGCAGCGAGGTCGCGCCCGTTCAGCCCGGCATGGAGGGCGATTTTCTGGCGGAATTGACCCGGCTCGGCCACGAGGGCGGGATGCGCGTCATGGGCTATTTCTGCATTGGCGCCAATGCCCACTGGAGCGAAACGCACCCGGACGAAGTGCATGATCTCCCGAATGCCATCGCGACTCCGTTCACGACCCGCTATCTCGATTACCTGGACCGCGTCATCCGGGAGGTGTTGACCAAAACGGCTATCGACGGGTTCATGATCGACTGGGTGTACAACGCGTCGCATTTCTACCCCGATAAGCCGTACACCTGGCTGGACTGCGAAAAGCAGATGTACCAGGAACTGTTTGACGCGCCCTTTCCCGGTGATGACGCCATGGACGAAGCCGCCATCACGGAGTTCAACCGCCGCGCCCTCGATCGCTGTTGGAAACGCATCCGGACCGCCGCCAAATCCGCGAAACCCGATTGCATCCTCTGGCTGACGTGCTTCGACCTGCAACATCCGCAGGTGGCCGGGTCGGCCATGCTGCGCGAGGTCGACTGGCTCATGAACGAACATTCCGACGCCTCCAAACTCCAGGCGGTGAAAGACGCCGTCGGACCGAACACCCGGCTCATTCAGTGCATCTGCGGCTGGGGCGACGCGCACAACGCGGCCGCCGTGCTCGCCGACCCGGCGTTCGCGGACGTCGGCATGTACGGATTCGCCCGCCCCGACGCGGAAACCACCCTCCCTGCGGATGACGGTTCCGGCAACGCCCGCAACATCGCCGCGATGAAACAGGCCTTCACCGGGAAGCAAAAGTAGATTCGCGCGTGGCCGGCGCCTGCCTTTGCGTGATCGCCCGGCCGCGTGCCCGGTCATAGGTAGTAGCGCGAATACTGTGTCTGCGCTGGTGTACCTCAGTTTACGGCGGTGTGGCGAAGGCCCAGGAGCGGGGGGCCCGGTCTTGGCGCCGGAAAGGAGGCTGGTTATGCGCTCGCAACTGCTTATGTACAAGGCAATTACGGTTGTCGGGGCTGTTGCCGTGATGCTGTCGGCGGCTGCGTGGGCGGACTGCGGTTCGATTCCGTTTTTCTCGCCGATCAGGGCCCGCGATTCGATCTCCGTGGTGAGCGAGGGGCTGTTGGCCAAGCCGGAGGTGCGTCTGGATCCGTTGGAGGTGGTGGTGTACGAGCCCGGCCAGCGGGCCATCATCCTCTGGAACGGGCATGAGGAGATCCTCTTGCTGTCGACGGAATTGCGGACCGCGCAGGCCATCTCCGTTCTCGAGGTGGTGCCTTTGCCGGCGGAACCCATCGTAACCTTGGGCGATTTCGAGACGTTCGAAAAGATGCAGGCCCTGGTGGTCCGCAAAACCCTGTGGAGTGTGGCGTCCGGCGGCGGGGTGGAAGATGCAAAGGTCCCCGAGAACGCCGCCCGCATCACCTTCCACGAACAGATGGGCGCGCACGACGTGGCCGTGGTCCAAGTGCTGGACAAGCGGCATTTCGTGCAGTGGGTCACGACGTACCTGCTGGGCCTGGGCGCGGAGAATCCCCAGGTGCGGCCCGAGTTCGCACAGATCATCCAGAACTATGTGGATCGGGGATTCGAGTGGTTTTCGTTCGACGTGATCGAGACCGGGGACGCCGTTAAGAGCCGTCAGCCGATCCAGTACCGTTTCGCGAGCCCGGCACTGTATTACCCGCTCGAGATCTCGACCCTGGAGAAGGGAAAGACCAACATCAATCTGCTTCTGGTATCGCAGAGACCGCTGGGCGCGTTCCCGGAGATCCGGAAGGCTTCCCTGAAGCGCCATGAGCAGTTCACGGCCACCCCGGACGAGATCCGGCCGATCTCGGAAGAATGGGCGGCCTTCATGAACGGCGTCCCCTTCGTGCTTCAGCAGGTCCGCATCCGCGGCAAACTGGAACACATGACGACCGATTTGCTGGTACGCTGAGGCCCGGCAGAGCGAGGAACCTGTGAACGGTACGGCGAAACCGCACGCCAGCGGACCGGGAAGCGTTCCGCATTCGTCGCGGCACCACAGCCATGGTTCTGATCGGCGCCGTGAACGCCTGGAAGCGCATTGGAGCCGCATGCTGCGCCTGCAGATCGCCGCGTATGCCGTGGTGTTTGTGCTCTGGCTCGTGCCCATTCCCAACCCCGTAAAGTTGCTGGCGGTAACGTTTCACGAGTTTTCCCATGCGCTTGCGGGGATGCTGACCGGGGCGAGCGTCTTCGGGTTTGCCATTGCGCCGGGCGGGTCGGGGGTGACCCTGGGGGTGGGCGGCAGTCGGCTCGTGATCCTGCTCGCCGGGCACATCGGAAGCTGTCTCTGGGGCGTGTGGCTGTATTACGTGAGTGTGCACTGGCGCCCGCTCGCGTGCGTCATCGCGCTCGAACTTGTGCTGGTCTCGTCAGCGATGTTCGGCTGGCTCAACGGGTTCACCCAGGTTTTCGGGTTTGTCACCATTCTTGTACTCACGCTGGTGGCCATGGCGCCGGATCCCGTCCGCTTGTTCTTTGTGCAACTCGTGGGGTCGGCCTGCTGTCTGTACGCGCCATTCGAAGTCCTGGGGAGTATCGTGTCGTCGGGTGGCGCGCCCAACGTGATGGACGTTCGCACCACCAGCGACATTGCCCAATTGGCTGAAGTGACGGGGATTCCCACGCTTCTGACCGGCCTGAGCGTTTTCGCGGTTCAGGCGGCGGTGCTGGTGTGGCTGGTGCGGTATACTTGCCGGAAAGGCGCGCGAAACGCCTTCTCCATGGAACGGGCGAAACACAAATACGCAAAACAGATCTGGCAGGATATCCACCCGCAGGAGCAGCGCCTGAAACTCATCCCCCGGCGCAGACCCCGGCGGCCGCGGACCAGTCACCACTAACACCACGGAAGGAAGCACGCATGTCGACAGGCGCAGACTCGGTCAAACCGGGAAGACTCCGCAGGATAATCACGTGGCCGGTTCGGCATTGGCGGTGGGCCGTGGCAGGTTTCGTCTGTCTGGCGGCGCTCTATGCGTTGGTGGATCAGGTGCTGATGAAGCGGCTGGCGACGCAACTGGACCGGTTACGCGCGGCGGGCCGTCCAGCGACCTTTGCTGAGTTGGGCGTGGGTATGCTGCCGCCTACGGAGAACGCCGCGCCCCTTTACCGTGCCGCCGGGAAGAACACCGAGGCCGTGCTATCCGGGTCGAGAGAGGAAGACCTGCGCGAGCGTCTCGCCAACGCAACCACGTGCCCGCGGCACTGGCGGGACGACGACCGCGATTACGCGCTGCTTACCGAAGAGGAGAAGCAGGCGATCGCGGGCGAGATGCAGGCCATGGACCCCGAACTGGTCCGGGTGCTGGACGCCCGGACGATGCCCGGGTGCGAGTTCGGGAACTACGCGTCGCTGTCGGGCGCCGCAGCGAGTCCCGCCGCCGTGTTGCCCGATCTGGCGGTGGTGCGCAGCCTGGCGCGCAACCTCGCGTACAAGGCGGTCTGGGAGGCGGAACAGGGGAATACGGAGGAAGCGCTGAAGTGGGTGGCGGCCAACCTGCGGCTGGCCAACGATCTGACGGGTGATCCGCTGCTCGTCACGGGGCTGGTGCGCGTGGCGGTCGCGTCGATCGCCATCGACTCGCTCGAACGCATCCTGCACGAGCGGGAGCTGCCCGAAACCGTGCCCGGGGAGCTGTATACCGAGCTCGACGCGCTTCGGGACCGGAAGAAACTGGCGCACTTCCTCGACGGCGAACGGTGTTTTTCGGCTGCGTATACGGCGAATCCGCAAACGGCGGGCAACCTGTTCACCCGCGTGTTCTACTATGCCCCCGGAGCGGCGGGGCTGAATGAGGTGACTTCGATTCTGGCGGATGCGGTGGAAGAGGAAGACTACGCGAAACGCCGGGAACTCCTGACGCCCCTGGAAAAGTATGGCGCGAACGCTGTCCCGCAGCAGGGCGCTTCGGGCCCGAACCCCCTCCTTCAGAAGAAGGGGGCAGGGCTCCTCCAGAAGAAGGCGGCAGGGCCGTTCTCCGGTGGTTTTACGGCCCCCTGGAACATGATGGTCAAGATTACCGCGCCCGCGCTGGTGCGGGCCACGGAAGCGTTCGAACGCCAGGCCGCCCAGGCCGAACTGGCACGGCTTGCCCTGGCCATCAACGCGTTTCGCCGCGATACCGGTACGTACCCCGAAGCCCTCGAGCAACTTGCGCCCCGGTACCTGCCTGAACTGCCCCGGGACCCCTATTCCGGGGATGCGTTTATCTACACGAAAGACGAAAGCGGTTTCCTGCTGTACAGCGTCGGACCCAATGGCACGGACGATGACGGCGTCGCGCTGACCGGCCCCGGAGGTGTTCGAGGTGACATTCTCTGGTGCGGCGGACTGAAGCCCGAGCCGTAAGAAAGCCGGGGCGTGTCCGGCCCTGATTCTTGCGCTCCACGCCGGGAGCTCCCGGAAGGGGATTTTCCCCGCTCCGGTGCAGGACCCCGCGGGCTGCGGGGGCATTCGAACGGGGACACGTTGTCGCNNGAACATGTCCCCGTTCTTTGTCCTCACCCCCGGATCTTCTGCGGTGTCGTTGGGGGCAGGGCCGTCCACCCCGTCCACCCCGTCCACCCCGTCCACCCCGTCCACCCCGTCCACCCCGTCCACCAGGTCCACCAGGTCCACCTCTCCGCGCTCGACGGCCGGGTGCGCAGCTCGTTCCTCTGGCTTCCGGCCACGGCACCCGCATGTACGCCGTCTTTGCCCGGTGTTTTGGAAAGGCCCCCCGGAAATTGCAGGGGATGCTTCGGCGTTGTATGATTGAAGCCTCCACGTGATCAAAGTCGCCGGTGTTTGCTGTAACTGCCGGGTATGCATGCCGATGTGGGTGGCAGGACCCGGCTTTTCGGCGGCCCGGAATGCCGGGGAAAGGAAGTTTCATGCTGTTCGATCTCGACATGATTCAGGAGGTGTACGCGCGGATGCCGGAGCGGGTGGGCGCCGCGCGGAAGCTTCTTGGCCGGCCCCTGACGCTTAGCGAGAAGGTGCTCTACAGCCACCTGTTCGGCAGCCTCCCGGAGCAGCCCTTCGTGCGCGGCGATTCCTACGTGGATTTCCGCCCCGACCGGGTGGCGATGCAGGACGCGACCGCCCAGATGGCCCTGCTGCAGTTCATGCAGGCGGGCAGGAAGCGTACCGCGGTGCCTTCCACCGTGCACTGCGACCACCTGATCCAGGCCAAGTCAGGCGCGGGCCCCGACCTGGCGGCCGCCCTCACCATGAACAAGGAAGTGTTTGACTTTCTGTCGTCGGTATCGAACAAATACGGCATCGGCTTCTGGAAACCCGGCGCGGGCATCATCCACCAGGTGGTGCTGGAGAACTACGCATTCCCCGGCGGGATGATGATCGGCACCGATTCGCATACGCCCAACGCCGGCGGCCTGGGCATGGTGGCCATCGGAGTCGGCGGGGCGGACGCGGTCGATGTCATGGCCGGCATGGCGTGGGAACTGAAGTTTCCGAAACTGATCGGCGTGAAGCTGACCGGTGAAATGAGCGGGTGGACCGCCTCCAAGGACGTCATCCTCAAGGTGGCGGGCATCCTGACGGTCAAAGGCGGCACGGGGGCGATCGTGGAGTACTTCGGGCCGGGTTCCGAGAGCATGTCGTGCACCGGCAAGGGCACGATCTGCAACATGGGTGCGGAGATCGGCGCCACCACCTCCACCTTTGCGTTTGACGATTCGATGGTCCGGTATCTGGAGGCAACGGGGCGCGGCGCGGTCGCCGAGGCGGCCCGGGCCATCCGCGACCACCTGCGTCCCGATCCCGAGGTCTATGAGCATCCGGAGCAGTTCTACGATCAGGTGCTCGAGATCGATCTCTCGACGCTGGAACCGCACCTGAACGGCCCCTTTACGCCGGACCTGGCGACGCCCGTCTCGGCCATGCGTGAGGCCGCAAAGAAGAATGCCTGGCCGGAGAAGGTCGAGGTCGGCCTGATCGGGTCGTGCACCAATTCCTCGTACGAAGACATGACGCGGGCGGCGTCCATCGCGCGGCAGGCCCGGGCCAAAAAACTCAAGGCCAAATCGGAATTCACCATCACGCCGGGCTCGGAGACCGTGCGCTACACCGTGGAACGCGACGGGTTGCTGAACGAATTCGAGGCCATCGGCGGGGTGGTGCTGGCCAACGCGTGCGGGCCCTGCATCGGGCAGTGGGCGCGGCACCGGTCGGGCCCCCAGGACGAGCCGAACACGATCGTGACCTCGTTCAACCGTAATTTTGCCAAACGCAATGACGGGAACCCGAAAACCCACGCGTTTGTGGCGTCGCCCGACATGGTGACCGCTCTGGTGCTGGCCGGCGACCTCGGATTCAACCCCATGACCGACACCCTCATCAACGAGGACGGGGACGTGGTCACGCTTGACCCACCGTCCGGAGAGGAATTGCCGCCGGACGGATTCGCGGTCGAGGACCCGGGATACCAGGCGCCCGCGGAGGACGGCAGCGCCCTCGACGTGGCGATCCGGCCCGATTCGGACCGCCTGCAGCGGCTCGAACCTTTTGCGCCGTGGGAAGGCACGGATCTCACCGGGTTGCGGCTGCTGCTCAAGGCCAGGGGCAAATGCACCACCGACCACATCTCGATGGCGGGACCGTGGCTGCGCTACCGCGGGCACCTCGACAACATCTCGAACAACTGTTTCATCGGCGCGATCAATGCATTCAACGGCGAGACCAACCGGGTCAAAAACCAGCTTACCGGCGAATACGACGAGGTGCCCCGGGTACAGCGCGCCTACAAGGCCGCCGGTATCGGCAGCGTCGTCGTGGGCGACGAGAACTACGGCGAAGGGTCGTCGCGGGAACACGCGGCCATGGAGCCGCGCCATCTCGGCGTGCGGGCCATCCTGGTCAAGTCGTTTGCGCGCATCCACGAGACCAACCTGAAAAAACAGGGCATGCTCGCGCTCACCTTCGCCAATCCCGCCGATTACGACGCGGTCCAGGAAGACGACGTGCTCGACATCGTGGGGCTGACCGGCTTCGCGCCGGGCACGCCGTTGACCGTGCTGCTGCACCACGCCGACGGGACGACGCACGAGGTCCCCGTCAACCACAGCTACAACGAAGCCCAGATCGCGTGGTTCAAAGCCGGGTCGGCCCTCAACCTGATCAAGGCGCAGGCCGCCGGCTGAGGGTGTCCATCCGGGCGCAGTCGGGTACAAAAAAAGGAAGGCCGGGGAATCGCTTCCCCGGCCATTTTGCATTACGGATTCAGGTCTGCGCTATTACGCCGCCTTGCGCATGCGCGCGACCGCGACCAGCGCGATCCCCAGCCCCATCAGCGTGATGGACGCCGGCTCGGGAACGGGCGTGCCGGGGTCATAGACGAGTTCGCCCGAGCCCATCAGGTTGTCGTTGCCGCATTCCTGCGTGAAATGGGTCGTGATAATCCCATTCCAGTCGGTTCCCTCATAGTCCCACAGCCAGTCCAGGTTGACCTGCACGGCGTTGTGGCTGCCGCCCAGTACGTCGGCATCCCCGTCCCCGTCCAGATCGTCGCCCAGCCCCGTGGTGTAAGTGAAACTGCCGGAGAACCGACTCTGGCCGCCGGAGAAGTACCGCCACGGATTCGACTCGTCGTTCTGGTTGTAGTACACGAGAAGGGTCGTATCCGCCGGGTCCAGGTAGAAGGCGGTGTACAGCGGATTCCCCGCCCCGTCTTCCGCGCCGGTGTAGGCCAGCACGTATTCATACCCGAACGTGTTGGCGAGGGTGTCTGGATTGCTGCCTTCACTCCCGTTGCTGATGGCGCTGGCGGCTGGTCCGTAGACCGCATCGCCATCGACATCGATAAACAGGTCGCCGTAGGACCACGACCCGTCGGGAGCGCCGGCTACGCCGTTCTCGAAGTCGTAGCCGCCAACCATGGTCAGGACGTTATTCGTGTCGAGATAGAAGGCTTCCAAATCCCACAACTGGCCCGTCACGCAGTTGTACTCGACCTCCTGGTCCTCATTCTGGGTGTTATACCAGGAGTTCGAACTGGCGGGGACGTACGACCCGTCAAAAATGGTGATTTCCCCTCCAATGACGATCTCCGCCCACCCTGGGGTGCTGGCGACCAGCACCGCCAACGCCAAAAACGCTGTTCTTTTCATCTGTGTCATCCTCCCACGCCGTTGAAACTGGCCGTTTCTTACATCGGGTTGTCGCCTGCGCACAGGGCTTCCGCCGTTTGCCGTACACCCCCATGAATACGAGTGAGCAAGATTCGGGCCAATCTGGATTGGGCGGTGTAATATCGGAAGTAGTAAGGTGTTATGATGTCCGCGCTGGCGCAATGGGCAAACGTGATCACCTTTCCGGCGGTCAAGTTGGTCAACGGTGACAAATGATTTACTGGCCGTGTAAAGAGTGGTCAGGACTGACACACATGCCGGTGGCGGGCTGGGTCGAGGGCTTGCAGCACATCGCGTTCGCGCGCCTTTTCCGGGCCGTTTGAAACTGAAATCGCGGCGTTTCATAACAGAGCATTTGCGGGAGGCCGTGCGGGAGATCCCTGCTGTTTCCGAACGGACCTCTCCTTGCTTTAACCCATTGATGTGAAAGGCTTTGCGTAAACAGGCGGGCAGACGGGCCTGCTTCGCGGCAATTGGCATGCGAGATGCGTCTCTCTGGCTGCGAGGTTTTAGGCACACAGGAAACTTGAGCCACAGGACGGTGGTCGCCGACCGGGTTAGGCCGTCTGCCGTCATGTGTTGGAGGTAGAGAACGATGGCGAAGATGATAGGAATCGACCTGGGAACGACCAACTCGTGCGTTGCGGTCATGGAAGGCGGCGAGCCGACCGTGCTTACGAACCCGGAAGGGAGCCGGACCACGCCGTCGGTGGTGGCGTTCACGAAAGACGGCGAGCGGCTGGTTGGCGCTGCGGCGAAACGGCAGGCGGTGACCAATCCGGTCAATACGGTGTTTTCAATCAAGCGGTTCATGGGCCGGCGGCATGACGAGGTGGGCGAAGAGCTGAAGCTCGTGCCCTATAAGGTATCGCGGACCGCTTCCGGCGACTGCCGGGTGGAAGCGCAGGGCAAGAGTTACCGTCCGCCCGAAATCTCGGCCATGATCCTTCAGAAACTGAAGGAAGCGGCCGAGCAATACCTGGGCGAGAAGGTGGAGAAGGCGGTTATCACGGTGCCCGCGTACTTCAACGACGCGCAGCGCC
>DDYW01000033.1:0-1288 GCA_002348185.1 Candidatus Hydrogenedentes bacterium UBA2224
TTGCGGACCCTCGACCTCGGGGGCGATAAGTTTGTCTCGCATCTCCATCTGGCGGACGAGATTAACCCGCAACTGGGCTGGCGAGCCATCCGCTTCTGCCTGGAACGCCCGGACATCTTCAAGGCGCAGATGCGGGCGATGTTCCGCGCGAGTGTGTACGGCAACGTCCAGATCATGTTCCCGCTGGTGAGCGGCCTCGACGAGTTTCGCCGTGTCAAGAAGATGGTCCGGGAGGTCTGCGCGGACCTCGAACGCCGGGGCGTTCCCTTTGACCCGCGGGTGCCGGTCGGGACCATGATCGAGGTGCCGTCCGCCGTGGTGATCGCGGACCTGCTGGCGTCGGAATGCGACTTCTTCAGCATCGGCACCAACGACCTCATTCAATACGGTCTGGCGGTAGACCGGGCCAACGAGAAGATCGCGCATATGTACGAGCCGGCCCATCCGGCCATCCTCCGTCTGATACGGCAAGTCGTGCGGGCGGCCAAGGCGGCGCGCATCCCGTGCGGGATCTGCGGTGAGATGGCGGGCGATCCGGTGTTTACCGAGATCCTCGTCGGGCTGGGCATCGATTCGCTGAGCATGTCCGCGGTGTCGATTCCAATGGTGCGCGCCGAAATTGCCAACATCCGCATGAACGTGGCAAAGCGGTTTGCGCGCCGCGTATTGAGGATGGGGTCCGAATCGGCCATCAAGAAGCTGCTCTACAAGCGGTACAAGAGCCGCCATACGCTGTCGCGGGTGCTTGGCCGCGAAAACGGCCTTGAATAGGCTGACATACGGCGCGACCGGGAGGGGCCGGCGCCGTTTCGCCGAAACAGGAATCTGATTGTGCCAATACGTCTATCCATCCTGGGTTCCACGGGGTCCATCGGGCGAAGCGCGCTGGAGGTGGTGCGCCACTACCCCGGCATGTTCGAAGTGGTGGCCCTGGGCGCCTTCGCGAATACGGACCTGCTCGCGCGCCAGATCGCGGAGTTCCGGCCCGCGCATGTGGCCGTGGTGGATGAAGCCGCGGCGCGGCGTCTGGAAAGCACGGGCGTCGATGCGCGTCTGTGGCGCGGAGCGCAGGGCCTGGAGGACATGGCGGCCGTGGATGCAGATGTTGCCCTCTGCGCGGTGGTCGGCGCGGCCGGGCTGAAACCCGTGTTGCGCGCCATCGAGTCCGGCCGCCGCGTGGCCCTGGCAAACAAAGAACCGCTCGTCATCGCAGGCTCCCTCATCATGGACGCCGCACGCCGGGCCGGCGTCAACGTCCTGCCTGTGGACAGCGAACACAGCGCCATTT
>DDYW01000033.1:1433-6051 GCA_002348185.1 Candidatus Hydrogenedentes bacterium UBA2224
GTGGTGATCCACCCCCAGAGCATCGTCCACAGCCTGGTCGAGTTTACCGACGGCAGCATCCTCGCCCAGATGGGTCCCACGGACATGAAGTTCCCGATCCTGTTCGCCCTCACCTGGCCCGAGCGGGTCCGGGAACCCATGGGGCGGCTCGACCTGACCCGGATTGACAAACTCACCTTTGCAGAACCGGATTTCAGCGAATTCCCGTGCTTGCGTCTTGCCCTGGAATCCGCGCGGCGGGGCGGGACCGCCCCGGCGGTGCTGAACGCGGCCAACGAGGTTGCGGTGCAGGCGTTCTGCCAGAGACGGATTCCTTTCCTGGAGATCCCGCGCCTGGTGGAATCGGTCCTCGCCGGCGCAGCTCTGGAAACTTCGGTCACACTCGAATCCGTGCTTGAAGCCGACGCCGCGGCCCGCGCGCGGGCCGAACGCTACATTGCCGGACGTTGTTAACAAGCTCGTTCCGTCTGCCCTGAAGGCGTTCGGGACGTGTACGTTGCGTGCAGCGCAGAGAAGGGTGGAGCGTCCGGGGAATCCCGGCGAAGGGAGTACATCATGCGTATTTCACTTCGGATGTCTGGGGTGTGTCAGGTTCTGGTGCTTGCCTTCATCACGGCCTGTTCCGCTTACGGCGCGGAAACGCTCGACCTGAGCCGCGCCGCGGTCGCCGCGCCGGATGACCATCCTGTGGTTGCGACCGCGAGCCGCATGTTCCGCGAAGAAATCGCCAAGCGCACGGGCATCACGCTGGAGGCAGTCTCGGGGCAGCCGGGCGGCTCCCGCCCTGTCGTCGTCCTGTGCCGTCAAGAACGCATCCCCGCCGCGCTGCAGGACCTCGCCGCCGGCCTGACGGCGCCTGAAGGCGCGGAAGGATTCGCAATCGCCGTGCACGCGAACGCCACCCCGCCTATCGTGATGCTCGTGGGCCGTGACGAGCGCGGCGTCCTCTTTGCCGCGGGACGGCTGCTGCTACAGCTCCGCTTGGCGCCGGGCAACGTCGAGGTGGCTTCCGATTACCGAGTTGCCACCGCGCCTCGCTACCCCTATCGCGGCCACCAGATCGGCTACCGGAACCTGTCGCACTGCTACGATGCCTGGACTCCGGAAGTCTACGAGCAATACATGCGTGAACTCGCGGTGTTCGGCGCGAACAGTTTTGAAACCACCGCCTTCGGGGACCCCGATGAGAAAGACGGCCCGCACGCCAAGGGCACCCAAGGTGAGATGGCCGCGGCGTGGTCGCGCATCTGCGCCGACTATGGCTATGACTTCTGGCTGTTCACGGGGGCGTCCGGCGGGACGGGCAGACAGGATGAACACGGCGACAACGATTTTGAACGGCGCTTGCGCAGCCTCCGCGCCATCCCCCACCTCGACCACCTGTATCTCACGGGCGGCGATGGCCACAGCGGCCACCGGCGGCCCGATCTCATGCTGGAGTGGACAGGCCGCTTCGCCCAGGAGGCGCGCAAGATACACCCCGGCCTCGGCATCTGGGTGTCCAATCAGGGCTTCGACCCCGAACAGAACAACTGGTTTTTCGACTACCTTCAGCGCGAACAGCCGGACTGGGTCACCGGCGTGGTCTACGGGGCCTGGACCCGAATCCTCGCCGGCGAACAACGCGCCCGCACCCCCGAGCGCTATCCCATTCGCCGCTACCCCGACATCGGGCACTGCGTCCGCGGCCAGTACCCTGTGCCGGGCTGGGACCGCGCCCTCGCGCGAACGCTCGGCCGCGAACCCTTTGCGCCCCGGCCCAGAGGCCAGGCCCGCATTCACAATCTCGCCGACGAGTATTGCGACGGTTTTGTAACGTACTCTGACGGCGTCGGCGACGACGTCAACAAGGTTGTCTGGACGGCGCTCGGATGGGACCCCGATCGCAGCGTCGACGATATCCTCCTCGAGTATGCGCGGTTCTTCTTCGGCTGGGACATTGCCGAACAGGTACGCGACGGGCTGTACCTGCTCGAGGATAATTTCGACGGCTCCCTGGCGGAGAACAGCGCTGTGGAAAAGGCGTTTGCGTTGTGGACGTCGCTCGAACGCGATGCGGACGAAGCCCTGCTCGCCAACTGGCGTTTTCAGGAATGCCTGCTCCGCGCCTATTACGATCACTACACGCGCCTGCGCCTGCTCAAGGCAAACGACATCGAGGAACGCGCCTGCGCCGCCCTTCGCAGCGCCGAACGCGTGGGCGTGGAGGCCGCGATCGAGCAGGCGCGCACGATCCTCGCGGAATCCGATCAGGACGAGCAGACCGCGCCGCTCAAGGCCCGCATCCGGGAACTGGGCGCCCTGCTCTTCGAGAGCATCGGCGCCCAGCTCGATGTGGCCACCTACCAGGCCAGGAACCCCGAACGCGGCGCGGTGCTCGAATTCCTCGATACGCCCTTGAACAACAAGCTCTGGCTGCAGAAGGAGCTCGACGCCATTCTCGCGGGAACCTTCACCGCGTCCATGCCCGAACACCCGGCCCCCGGCGACGTCCGCCTGCAGCGTCTGGCGCGCGTGGCCAACTGGGAAGATGCCGGTCCCGGCGGATATTACGATGACCTCGGATGCGCCTGGAAACAGCCGCATCTCGTGAAACCCCGGCCGTTGTGGGACGATCTGGCCGGCGTCACTACCCCCCGCGAAGACCACACGCTCGACACCGGCGATCCCAATCGCCTCTCGTGGCTGGATCTGAGCGAAGCCCTGTACCAGACGCCGCTCGTCCTGCGCTACGACGGCCTCGACCCGAACGCGGTCTATCGGGTTCGCGTGACCTACCTCGGCCGGTACAAGGCCACGGTCAAGCTTGTGGCAGACGACGCTTACGAAATCCACGGCGCGTACGGCCATACCCTCGACGGGGTGCGGTATACCATCGACCGCGACAGCGCCGCGGTCGTCGAGACCGCGGAAGACGGGCCGACACCGGAGGTCACACCGCTCGAGTTCCCCATTCCGCGCGCAGCCACCAGCGACGGCGTTCTGGAGCTCCGCTGGGACCGCATTACGGGTCGCGGCACGCAGATCGCCGAAGTATGGCTTCTGAAGGTCAGCGACTGAGCCCCACGCACATCGCGTGTGGACACGCGCGCGGATCATCCGCCGGCATGCTTCGTCGCTTAATCGGGCGCCAGAGCGGCGTTAATCGTCTGCTGCACATCGACGGCATTGACCGCGCCATCGCGGTTTACATCGCAATTGTATCCCACGGGAAGTTCGAGAGCCCCGTTGATCGCCAGTTGCACATCCACCGCGTTGACGGTGCCGTCGTGATCGATGTCTTCCGGCCGGCTGCCCTCGATAAAGACGGCGGTCACGGCTTTCGGGCCATCCATTAGAACCTCGGCCGGGGTTTGACGTCCGCTCAGGCTGCCCTCCCAATGGTCGAAATACCATCCCGGATCCGCCGAGGCCGAAACGAACACGACCGTGCCTTCGGCGTATTCGTGCAGCCCAGGGGCGGGCAGCAGCGAGCCGGCCCCAACGACCGACGTTGTGAGTTCAAACATCGCTGGCGCCATCTGCGTTCCCAGGACATACCCCGCGATGGGTTCCGCCGTGTCCGACGCCCAGGCTGCTCCGGCGGCCAGTTCGCCGCTGGCTTCGAGCGACAACGAGATATCGATCTTCTTCTCCAACGCCATAATAGGCGTCCCGCCAGGGTATTTCATGAATCCCCGGAACGGTGCCACCATCTCCGCTTCATGGCCGTCCGGCGACAGTGCAATCTCGATGACGCCCTGATACACCGGGCCCTTATCCTTAACCCAGATGATGGTGCTGGACCCGTCCGGAAGGACAATCTCGCCGGGGTTACCCTGCGGCGTGTCCCACCATACCCATTGCGTGTACCAATCATACGTTCCCGGCCGAACATCGACGATACCGTTGGCCTGGTCGAACTGGGCCGCGTTGAACTCAGACTCGTCGAGACATCCGTGGTTGAGGTAATGGCCCGTATTGAATGCGCCGTTATAAAACTCAACTTCCATGTTCATGTCGTAGCCAGCGGACGTGGGGTAATACCCCCCTTCATGCAGCCAGTAACCCGTAGAGTCGTCGTTATCGACGTCGATCGTAACGATGACGTAGTACCGTCCTCCGGTTCCTTCACTGACGTACTTCGTCCGCCCAATCACCCCGGTTGCCCGAAAATAGGCGTACAGGTTCTCCTCGTCGTGGGTAAACTTGTATTCAACAAGGTCTACATCCTCGTGCTGGACATACGTCGGGACGCCGTCCGGTTGATCCGTGTCCGTGTCGTGGGTGTCGTCCACGGGATCCGTCCGCGAAGGCACGTCCGCCCAGTCTTCGAATTCACCATCGACCGCAATGGGATGCATGTCGTCAGCGAACGAAGGCGGACCGAACGCCGCCACGGTGACAAAAACGAGTGCCGCCTTCGAAGTAAACAACACCGTGCCGCGCGCGATTGCCGTCGCTGCAGCAAGAAACCAGGGGCCTGATGTGCTCATCACATTGCCCTCCGCCTTGATGGCCTGTCGGCGACAGGCGCCTCCCCCTTCCCCGTCTCTGCCCCGTTCAGTCTACCATGCGCCGCTTCCGGCGTCTTCCGGGTCCGCCATGCTGAACCGTGGCGGAAGAGCGAGGTGCACCC
>DDYW01000118.1 GCA_002348185.1 Candidatus Hydrogenedentes bacterium UBA2224
GCGACTACGTGTCCCCGTTCGGATGGGGAGCGCTCAGGGTTCGGGCAGGGGCGCGTCGTCCGGTATTTCGAAATAGGCGCGAAACGCCTTCTCGAAATCGGTCATTACCCGATGCATGTCCGGTGCGGGAGTCAGGAGCGTGGCCAGCGACACGACCGGTTTGTTCTGAATGCCGCAGGGCACGATGAACCGGAAGTGCTCCATGTCGGGCATGACGTTCAGGGCGATCCCGTGGAAGGTGATCCAGTTGTGGACCCCGACGCCGATGGCTGCGACCTTCGCACCGTTTACCCAGACCCCCGTAAACCCTTCCAGACGCTCGGCGGGGAGATCATACCCGCGCAGCAGGGCGATGAGCACGGCTTCGAGCGAACGCAGATACCAGCGGTAGGACTGTTTCCATGCGGCGAGCGCGAGAATGGGATAGGCGATCAGTTGGCCCGGTCCGTGATAAGTGACGTCGCCGCCGCGATCGGTTTCGAACAGGGCGATGCCTCTCCGGGCCAGTTCTTCCCTGGGCAGGAGCAGGTGTGCCGGGTCAGACCGGCGGCCGAGGGTGATGACGGGCGGATGTTCGAGCAGGAACAGCGTATTCGGCGCCTCGCCGCGTTCCACCGTGGCGCAGCGGTCTTTCTGCAGCGCGAGCATTGCGGCGTAATCCATGAGGTGATTGAAGCGGATTGTCTGGAGCGAGCGTTTCATGAGCACCCAGGACTACGCCACCAGCGCAAGCAGCATCGCGAGGTCGACCTGCGTCAGCGAGTCGACGATGCGGTCGGCCGCGGAAAGTTTCTTGCGGGGGAACGTGTTGGCGACCGCGATGCACCGGGCCCCGGCGGCCTTTGCGGCTTCGAGGCCGACCAGGGAGTCTTCGATGACAACGCATGCCCGGATAGGTGCGTCAATGATCCTGGCGGAGGTGAGGTAGATTTCGGGATCCGGTTTCATGTGCGTCACCATGTCGCCGGTGATGACCGCGTCAAAGCGGGACAGGTCGATGGCGGCGGCGGCCAGCGTGGCGCCGGCCCGGTCGCTGCGGCTTGAGGTGGCCACCGCCAGTCTCCATTCGGGGTGGTCATATGCGGCATCGATCAGTTCGGTGGCGCCCGGAAACGCGATGGATTCGGCGGATTGCAGGAGCGCGAGGAAGTTTTCGCGGCGCTTGCTTAAGGCCGTCTCCAGGTCGATCTCGAGTCCGCGCATGTGGGCAGGCCCCAAGGTATAGCGTTTGGAGCCGGCGCCCACGTACGGCTCAAAATCTTCCGGCGTAAACTCAACGTTGTACAATTCGCGAAACATCGCGATGGTTGCCCGCGCGAGGAGCGCTTCGGTGTCCGCGAGGACGCCGTCCACGTCCAATATCAAGCCGTAGGACATCTGGGTCACACTCCTGCCGGGTCCGGAACCTCCAGTTGCATCGCTTCCAGGACGGATTCTTCCTCGGCGTCGACGGTCACCGGTTGTTCGGCCGCCTTGATGGCGCTGTCGGGGTCTTTAAGGCCATGGCCGGTGAGGATGCACACGAGGCGCAGTTTTTTCCCCGTGAATGGCGTGAACTGGTCGAAGTACCCTTTCGCGGCGTAGCTGATGATGCCGGCAATCGTGGCCGCGCTGGCGGGTTCGGCGAAGACGCCTTCCAGCGCGGCGAGTTTTCCGTAGGCCGCGCGGATCTCATCGTCGGTGACCATGTCGATGACGCCGCCGGATTCGTCGCGGGCGGCCTCGGCGGTCTTCCAACTGGCGGGATTGCCGATGCGGATGGCTGTGGCGAAGGTCTGGGGTTTCTCGACGGGATGGCCCAGGACAATCGGCGCGGATCCCGCCGCCTGGAACCCGAGCATGCGCGGGAGGTTGTTCATTTTGCCTGCCGCGTGGTATTCCTTGTATCCCTTCCAGTAGGCGGTGATGTTGCCGGCATTGCCGACAGGAAGCACGTGAAAATCGGGGGCCACGCCCTCAAAATCATCGACGATTTCGAAGGCGCCGGTCTTCTGGCCTTCGATGCGGAACGGATTGATGGAGTTGACGAGCGCGATGGGGTGGCTGGCGGTAATGGTGCGCACCAGACGAAGGGCGTCATCGAAATTGCCCCGGACCTGGATGACCCGCGCGCCGTGGATCATGGCCTGCGACAGTTTCCCGAACGCGATTTTCCCTTCGGGAATGAGCACGGCGCAGCGCATGCCGGCGCGGGCGGCATAGGCGGCCGCGGAGGCGGAGGTGTTGCCGGTGGAGGCGCACAGGACCCCCTTGAACCCGTCTTCGAGGGCCTTGGTGATGGCCATGGTCATGCCGCGGTCCTTGAACGACCCGGTGGGATTGAGGCCTTCGTATTTCAGGTAGATCTCAATGCGGGGGTGAATCGCCGCGCTGAGACTGGCGGCCCGGATCAGGGGGGTTGACCCCTCGTTGAGCGTGATGACGCGGGTGTGCGGGGTGACGGGCAAATAGTCGCGGTACCGGTTGATGACGCCTTCAATGAGCATGGTTTACTCCTGCAGCACGCGTATGGCGTGGGTGGCCTCGCGGGTGAACTCGAGCTGGTCGATTTCCGCCAGGGCCTTGCGCAACTCCGCCTCGCGGGTTTCGTGGGTCATAAGGACGACAGGCACCGGCTTGCCGTCGCGCACTTCCTGCTGGATACATGAGGCGATGCTGACGCCGTAGTTGCCGAGGATGGTGCATACCTTGCCCAGGACGCCCGGCTTGTCCAGCGTGGTCAGGCGAAGGTAGTAGCGGGACGTGACGGCGCCGATATCCAGAACGGCCCGCTTTTTTGCATACACAAACGGCGGAGCGGGGAGCGCGCCTATGCCGCGCGCCACGTCGATGACGTCGGCGACGACCGCGCTGGCCGTGGGGAACCGGCC
This sequence comes from Candidatus Hydrogenedentes bacterium UBA2224, assembly GCA_002348185.1. Classification (GTDB taxonomy): domain Bacteria; phylum Hydrogenedentota; class Hydrogenedentia; order Hydrogenedentales; family SLHB01; genus UBA2224. The sequence continues at coordinate 2,871 of DDYW01000118.1, forward strand.
GGCGCCCCGGCCGTAATAGAGCGTGGCGTCGGCCACGTCGCTTTCGACGTAGACGGCGTTGAACTCGTTGCGCACGGCAGCGAGCTGATGGCCGTGCGGCACGAGGGTGGGGTGGACCCGGGCCTCGATGCCGTCCTCCTGATCCTGAATGATGGCCAGGAGCTTGATGGCATAGCCCAGGTCGTTGGCGTACGCGACGTCCGCATGGGTGATCCGGGTGATGCCTTCGATGTATAAGGCGTCAAAGTCCACTTCCGTGGAGAAGCAGAGGGACGTGAGTATCTGGCACTTGTGGGCGGTGTCATGGCCTTCGATGTCCAGATCGGGCGGGGTTTCGGCAAACCCGAGCGCGGTGGCCTGGCGCAGGGCTTCATCGAACTCGTGCCCGTCTTCGGTCATGCGGCTGAGGATGTAGTTGCAGGTGCCGTTGAGAATGCCGTAAATGGCCTTGATGCGATCGGCCGAAAGCCCCTCGCGTATCGACCGTATGATGGGGATGCCGCCGGCCACGGAGGCCTCATACCGCAGTTCCACGCGGTGATCGACCGCGGCCCGGCACAACTCCGGGCCGTGGTGGGCGAGCAGCATCTTGTTGGCGGTTACGACATGCTTGCCGGCTTTCAGGGCGTTGAGGATGAACGTCCGGGCCGGTTCGAGGCCGCCGATGAGTTCACACACAATCTGGACGTTCGGGTCCTGAATGAGCTTGGCCGCGTCGTTGCTTACGGTGACCCCGCGGAGGTCGAATTCGGCCAGACGGGCCGTATCCAGATCGGCAACATGGACGAGGACGAGATCCACGCCGCTGCGGGTCGTGATGACGTCGCGGTGGGTCAGAAGGGTGTGTATGGCGCCGCCTCCGACGATTCCAGCACCAATTACTCCGACACCGATGGGCATATGGGTTACCTTTCCATGGCCGTGACAGGTACGTTTCGCGCTTTCTGGCGGAGTCCCATGACCTGAACGCAGGGGACGGCGCCACACTGGGCATCCCCGCCGTCGGACCGCGAAGGGGATTTCGAAACGTCGCGTGGCGCGGATATCAACGGTAGCCTACCTAAAACCACCGATTCAGTTCAATGCGGCGACGCGGAACAGCGGGGCTCGTGCGTCCGCATTGTCGCCCTGTGCCGCTACAGTTCGTCGCGTTTTTGTTTGGCGTAGAGATATTCCTGCGAGTCTTCGGGGCACTCGTCGATCATCTTGTCGTAAAGCCGTCTGAGGCCGGTCTGGTCCTCCAGGGCGAGGTAACAGGCCTCGAGTTGGAGGAACGCGTCGCGTCGGCCGCTCGCGTCGGGGAAGTTCGTGATGATGCGCTCGTAACAGACGCTGGCTCTTTCATAATCGCGGAGTTTCTGCCGGTAGAGGTTGCCCATGGCCATGAGGTAGGCGGGGGTGTCTTCGGCTTCGGGTTCGGCATCGATCTTCTTCTGGTACTGGTCGATTTGCGCGATGGCTTTGGCCTGTTCGTCGGGCTGAAGGACGTCCTGCAGGGTTTCGAGATTCTGCTGGGCGGGCGGAAGAACGGGGCCCCCGGTCGCGGCGCTGGACGGGGTTGCAGGGCTTTCGCTTGAGCCGGTCAGGAGTTTCACTACGGCCAGGGCCGCGAGAACGGCCAGGGCCGCGATGAGATACCCGTTCTTTCGAAGGCCTTCGCGGAATTCTTCTCTGTTCATACATCCACGCCCAGTTCCCGCCAGGAGAGCTGCAGGAACGTCAATATTGGGTATGCGCCAATCATACCATACGGCAGGTTTTCCGCAAGGGTAGGCACCTGATAAATGTCGGGCACGTTGGTGCCCATGTCGAAGTAGTCGGATACGAACGTGCCCAGGACCGTGGTCTGTTTCTGGCTCCGAATCCGGTTTTGCGCATAGAACGCGCCCATGATCTTGAGTTGCGAGGTCATGCCGACATCCATGTTGTTGGAGGCCATGATGCCCAGACAATTGGCCGCGGGGAAGCTGTTTACGATCGTGCCGTTGGCGTTTACCGCCAGCAGGTCGGTTTCGATGGACACATCGCCGTTGACCAGGAGGGCGCCCCGGCCCGTGTAATTGATCGACTTGTCACTGCCCTGGCCCGTGAAGGAGACGTTACCCTCAATCTGAACCTGACCGTGGATCTCGAGGAGGTTCGTGGCGCAGTTGAACAGAATGTAATCGTCCGTGGGCAGACGGTTAGCAGGATTGGTGTCGGCGGGACGGGTCGCATTGTAGAAAAAATTGGTGGTCTTGGCGTTGATTGTGATGTCGCCAGTGTAGGGAGTGCTGGCGAGGGTCGCAAAGTACTCTTCGTGCGTGTAGTTGACGCCGGTGATAGGATTCAGGACCGTGTTTCCGGTCAGAGGGTCGCGCCAGGGGTCGGAAAAGACGGGCAGGCTCACTTTATCGCCCAACTCGTACATTTCGTCCCATCCGTTGTCGCTGAACACAGCCTTGGGGTCGCCGCGATCCCCATCGTCAATGACGCTGTTGCCGGTCCATCCGTCGTTAATGAAGGTGCCGTCCATGGTCTCCTTCCAGGCATTGCCGGCAACGTCGGGCTCGCCGACTTCGGAGTTGCCCGACATGCCCACGAGCCCCCTCTTCACCCGTAGTTTGGCGTTGAGCGTTTCGACGGTCTCGCCGTTCCACGTGCGTTGGGGGAGCGCCGGGATGCGGCTGCGGAGGCCGACGTCCAGGCCAGTGTAGTTGTTGTGGATCAGGCTGGCGCCGCTGAGGTCGATGGCGGCCACGGCGAGCCCGCCGGGGACGATGTTGGTGCCGAGCAGGTGCACGGACCCGTGTACGCTGACATTGCCGTTGATCAGGCCGCCGGACTGGCCGGTGCCGCCGAAGATGGCATTGCGCCAGACATTGACGTCGGTGGCTTTGACCACCACCTCGGCCCGGCGTTGGACGCCCGCGTTATTGGCCAGGAGGTGCAGGGTGTAGACCCAATTTTCCTCGTCGCCGTCGACGCTGCCGTCGCCGTTATTGTCGAGCCCGTCGTCGTCCCAGTCTTCCACCACCGCCATAAACTGGACGTTGGGCATGTTCGGTACCTGCACGGGGGCGATATCGGCCGCATCGAAATCAGGGAGGGTGAACGTGCCGCCGTCAAAGGGGTCGTACGCTCCCAGTCCGATCATCCCGTCGTTCCCGTTTTCGAGGTCAACAACACACATGGCATACGCGGATTCCAGGCCCTGGAAACAGTCCGTGAACTGGACGTACCGGGTGACATGAGAATTCTGCGTGACCACGCGCGAGGCCATATAGGCGAGGATCAGCATGGCCAGGGCGAGAAAGATCGTCGCGGTGAGCAGAGCTACGCCCCGTTGGTTCGAACGATTCGAAATGCTCATGATGTTGCCTCCCACCCGTACAGGCGCGTGTGCCCGGCGTCGCATCGGGGGGCGATGCGAAGGCATGAACCGCGGCTGTCTATTGTTTTTCTGCGCTGCGTGTATGCCGTATTCACCATTCGATGACTCCGTGGGGCGGCCGTTCAGTTTCGCGGGACCACTGTTTCGAACAGGCCGGTGTTTACGGGTCTCCCCTGCACCATCGTCGCCTGTTCACACTGCAGGGAAATCCGAATTCCCTGTCCGGCCTGCCGAAACCACAACCCGTGATCAAGGACGCCGTTCTGGTTGGTGTCTTCTCCGGTGTCGAGCACGTCATTCTGATTCAGGTCTTCATCTATCAAGAGACCGTTCGCGATGACCCGCACCTGTCCGTCCTCGACCAGAATGAGCTGGGTGTCGGTGATGCCGTCGCCGTTCAGGTCGCTCACGTCGCGGGTCAGGGTGCGGACCGGGCCCAGTTCGAGTTCGACGCCGATGTCTACCGCGGTGCCGTTGCCGTCAATATCGGTTGCCGCCCGGTAGGTCAAGACCGGCCCGGGAAGGGCCGTCCAGTTTATGGAGGCGGAACTCGCCTGGCGGATGTTTCGCACCATGAGCAGCAAGCCGCTCTGCGCGTGGTCGATGGTGGCCGTCTTGGCTTCCTGGGACCGCGCGGCCTGGGTGAGGGTCATTGATGCGGCATAGAGGGCGCCCGAGACGATTGTCAGAACCGCGATGGACACCATCAGTTCGAGCAAGGTGAAGCCTCGGTTGTTCATCGTTTATCTCCTGATCAGGGTGCTCGTGCTCTTGCTGTACGCACGGCCCTGGTCGTCGCGCCACGTGACCGTTACTTCGACGGGCAGCGGGTTCGGCAGGTCTATCCCGGTGGGATCAAATGGCGTCTGATACGCGTTGCCGTCGCTGTCGTAGCAGGTGATCTGTACTGCGGTGCCGCTGCGCCGCGTGAGATCGCTGGGCGGGTTGAGGGCGGTCAGGTCGGCCAGCGGCAGCGCAGGCAAGCGCTCCAGGACGCTGGACAGGATGGTCGTCGCCATCAATTGCGTCTCGGAGACGGTGCTGGTGGTGGCGAGACTGACTATCGACCCCATGGCGAGCACAATGGCTACCAGGGTGACACCCGCCGCGATCATGACCTCGAACAGGGTCATGCCGGCGTCGCTGGGCGGTGTGATCGCCGCGAACGGCTTTCGTCGTTTCATGGGGTCCATCCTGTCGTTGTATCGAGGTTGCGGTTTCCGACACGATCAAGAGAGCAACAAGCGTGCCATACGGGCCACAATGCCCTGCGTTTCACATAATCCGTTGTTCTGCAATGGGTTGCCAATTTCCCGGCCCAGTGTCCTTTCTCACGGGATTGCGGGGAACCGGGGAAATTCCCCGTCATTATGCGCGATTTTACGCACTTTTGCCAGCGTCGCAAAGTCGTGCTTCATTCAGCGTTTTCCGGCGCCGGGTTTCTTCATGTGGTATTTCTCCATTTTGTAGCGGACCTGATCGCGCGTCATATTGAGCAGCGTTGCCGCGCGGGACTGGTTCCATGAGCTGCGTTCCAGGGCCTGTTGAAGGAGTTGCTGTTCAATTTCCTCCATATCCCAACCCTGTTCGGGTAAAAGGACCGCATACTTATTGCGTTGCGGCCGATCGGACCCCGGGTGGGGGCCGAGTTCGAGGTCGTCGGCGTCTATCTGCTCTTTATTGGACAGGAGGGCGGTGCGCTCGATGACGTTGCGCAGTTGCCGGATGTTCCCGGGCCATTCCTGGGCAGTGAGCCGGTCCAGGGCCGCCGGAGTGAGCTCCTTCGGGAGGCGCTTGTGTTCCTGGCAGGCCAGGAGAAGGAAATGGCTGGCGAGCGTCGGAATGTCTTCACGCCGCTGCCGGAGGGGCGGGAGAAGGATGGGGATGATGCTGAGCCGGTAGAAGAGATCTTCACGAAACATGCGGTCTTCGATGGCCTTTTCGAGGTCGCGGTGGGTGGCGGCAATGATGCGCACGTTGACGCTGACGTCTTCGGAACCGCCGATGCGTTTGAACGCCTTTTCCTCGATCACGCGGAGCAATTTGCCCTGAAGCTCGGCCGACATGTCGCCAATCTCGTCGAGGAGCACTGTCCCGCCGTTGGCCAGTTCGAAGAGGCCTTTTTTCTGGCGGCGCGCGTCCGTAAACGCGCCTTCCTCATAGCCGAAGAGTTCCGAGTCAAGGAGCGAGTCGGGGAGGGCGGTGCAGGTGATGTTCATGAACGGCCGGTCGACTCGCGCGGAATCGTAGTGGATGGCCCGGGCCAGCATGTCTTTTCCCGTGCCGGTTTCCCCGAGCAGCATGAGGGTGGTGGCATCGGTGTCGGCCAGTTTGCGCGCCATCAGTTTGACCTCGCGCATGACCGGGCTGTTCCCGAGGAGATTCCGCAGACCGAACTTGTGCCCTTGTGCCGGGAGCGGGGCGGTGTTTCTGTGGCGCAACGCGCTGCGCACCGACCGCAGCAGGCGGTCCGGATCAAGCGGGACGGTCAGGAAATCGCAGGCCCCGAGCTTCATCGCCTGGACGGCCGAGTCGACCGTGGAGTTTGCCGAAATCACGATGACCGGGATGTCGGGGAACGCGGAGCGCATGTTCTGGAGCACGCCGGTTTCGGGCCCGTCCGCGGGAGACACATTCAGAAGGGCGAGGTCGAAAGACTGCTTTCTTGCTTCCCGGACGGCCCGGGCGCTGTCCTCCACATAAACGTACTCGCAGCCTTCCTGAGTGAGAAGTGCGCTCAGCGACGACGGACTGAGACTGTCGCTGTTAACAAGCAGTATGCGCTTCGACATCCGCATGCTCCGAAAAGCGGGCCTGGATGGCCTTCGTCAGCAGGCTCGAGAATCCCTCGTGACCGCATTCACTCCCCACCCCTGCCTGATGTTCCCCACGTATCCCGAAAACCGTCTCCCCCTCTGGCGATGTGTCAGACTAGCTTCTTCCAGTATCCTGCATAACCGTGTCTAACATTACACCATTGGCATGCGGAACACCAGAACCTTGGCGCGGCACATCCTGGAGCCCCGGTGGTTCAACACGGGTACAGGCTTTGCGGGACACGACGCCGGTCGGAGGAGCAAAACACGGCCCGTGCGGGAACGGGAACGTTCGCCGCCGGGCCGTGTGTGTTTTCGGTTGCCGTCTTGTCGTGATGCGGGCGCCTACTCTTCTGGAGTGGGGGCCGGGTCCTCGATTTCCTCGGGAACGATCTCGATCCGCGACGCGGTCATCGTGTTGTCAGAGAACAGGTCTCCGAAGCAGATGATCTCCATTTCCGCAAGCAGGTCGGTTTCCAGGCCCGTCGGGGTGACATCGTCGTCGGAGGCCAGGAAAACCTCCGCGTCGTCGCCGTAGGTGACGGCAACCTGGCCGCCCTCAACCGCCAGGACGATCGAGTTGGTCTCGTAATCGATCGATTCAATCACGCCCTGTACGAACGTGTTCTCGACCGTCAGGATTTCGAGCTCGGCCCGGAGTTGCGGCGTCAGATTGTAATCGCCATTCCCGAGCGCCACCAGATGAATCCCGCCGAAATCGAGAACGAGCACACGGTTGTCTCCGTCTTCCAGTTCGAAGTCGACGGTGATGAACAACCGGTCGTTGGCGGTCAGGTGGATGTTCGTGTAGACAGTTTCCGGATCGGTCTTGAATACCAGTTCGGGGTCCTGGATTTCCAGGCGGATCTTGGTATAGTGACCGGCCGGCACCTCTTCGAGCGATATCAACTGGGATACGCCAGCCAGATCGAGGATGTTCACACGCATTTCACCCGAAAAAACTTCGACTTGCTCCACGTTTTCCAGCTTCTCGACCGTTTCCTCCTCGCCGTCACCCTCTTCCGCATCGTCATCGTCGTCTGCTTCATCTACGGCTTTGTCCAGAACGATGCGTGTGATCGTCACGGTGAGACTCTCGATGTCGTCGACGGGCACTTCGGCCTTCAGCGCCTCGAGAATCTTGTTGGCCCCCGCCGAGGCATCCCCCGTGAAAACGGTTGTGAGCATCGCCTTGCCGCCATCCTCCTGAAGGCAGCCCGCGGTGATCAGCGTGACCAGAAGCACCGAGGACACCAGGAAGGCCGCTTGCGCTCTGCTACCCATTTTCGTCATGGCGTTTACCTCCTTTTAACAGGGGACGGGCACCAAGACCACCTTGCCCTGGACCCGCCCCGGACTTCCGTTTTCGATCAAGAAAGAAGCAAGTTCAGTGCCCGGAACCAAGCGGGAAAAACTGTTTCCCGGAAGGCTCGCCTGCGCGGTTTTCTTTCTCAAAATCATTGAATTTCACATTTGCGGCGGGTGCAACAGCAGGCGTACCCGGCCGGCCGGGGAAAATGCCTCACCCGAGCGTGCCGTTTACCTGTCATTCCGTCACAATCCCGTCAGTCACTCGATGTACTCACGCGAAAAGAAGACGGCATCATTCCAGGATGCAGAGCAGGCCGCCCGCTCTGACCTCTTCGCCTTCGGGGGCGAGGATCTCGGCCACCGTGCCTGCCGTGGGGCTGGGAACGTTGAACGCGGCTTTATCGGTGGTCATCTCGACGAGGTCGTCGCCTTCCTCGACGGTGTCGCCTTCTTCCACCAGCCACTGCGAAACGGTGGCGATATCCGAGGCGTCTTCGCCCAGAAACGGCAGAGTTACTTCGCAGGACATGCGGGCGCTCTCCTTTCACATGCAGACACGAACGTCATTCATCCGTCTTGACCGCGTTGAGATGCTGAAGCAGTTCCTCGGAGCGATAGGAACTGCGCACAAAGGGCCCCGCAATCGCGAACTTGAAGCCCAACTCGTACGCCAGGGCCTCGTATGCCTTGAACTGTTCAGGAGTAACGAACTCGGTGACGCGGCGCTGTTTGGGGGTAGGCCGCAGATACTGCCCGATGGCCACCGCCTCACACCCGGCCGCAAGCAGGTCGGTCAGGGTGGTACGCACCTCGGCGGGTTCTTCGCCATGTCCCACCATCAGCGCGGATTTCACAATGCTCCCCGAACGGTGCGCCGCTGCGGTTTCCAGCACCCGCAGGGCGTCGCGGTAGGTGATCTTGCGTCTGCGCAGGGCGTCGTACAGGCGTTCGACCGTCTCGATGTTGTGCCCGAACACTTCCGGTACCGAGGCCAGAACGGTTCGGACCGGCGCTTCTTCGCCCAGGAAATCGGGGACAAGAACTTCCACGGTAGTCCCGGGATTGGCCGCGCGCACCGCCGCAACCGTGCGCGCGAAATGGGCTGCGCCGCCGTCGGGGAGGTCGTCGCGTGTGACGGACGTGATAACGGCGTGTCGGGTGCCCAGTTCCCGGACGGCCTCGGCCACGCGCGCGGGCTCATCGGGATCGAGCGCCTCGGGATGCCCGCTCGTGACAGAGCAGAAAGCGCAATTACGCGTGCACACATTGCCCAGAATCATGAAGGTGGCCGTGCGGCGTTTCCAGCACTCGCCCTGATTGGGGCACCGGGCGCTCTGGCACACGGTATGAAGGCCGAGTCGGGAGACGATGGACTTGGTGAACTCCGAGTTTTCGCCGGAGGCCCATTGCCGTTTAATCCAATCTGGAAAAGGCGAACCCATAAGCAGATTTCCTCAGTTCCACAGCCATGGACCGCGCAGCAGCAAGATGCCGGGGACGTGCCGTCGCAACGAGCGCAACGTCCGCGCCTCTCGGGAAAACCGGTGCGCGTCCGCAGGGGAACGCTGTGCTGTCAAATAGTAACCGCATTCTAGCATGAGGCCCTCTCCTGACCCAACAACGCGCACGGCGGATTTAGTCGGCGCCACGGGGTCGGGCGCCTCGTGGCAGACCATGGCCGGGCGAAAATCCCACCAATTTGTCAAGAGAATAACTTAGT
>DDYW01000067.1:0-34098 GCA_002348185.1 Candidatus Hydrogenedentes bacterium UBA2224
CGATGGCGGCGAGGGCCTGGGCAGCGCGGAAGAGGGCCATCGACGCGCGGGGGCTGGCCCCGAGCGTGAGGTGGGCCGATTGCCGGGTGGCGGCGACGATCCGCAAGAGATAGTCGCGGACTTTTTCATGGACGAAAACTTCCCGGACGCCCCGCTGCATGCGAGCGAGAGTGACGGGGTCGGCGACGGGCTGGAGGTTGTCCAGGGGGTGTTTGAGCCGGGTTTCCTCGAGCATTTTGGCCTCTACGATGAGGCTGGGATAGCCCATGGAGAGTTTGAGCATGAAGCGGTCGAGCTGGGCTTCGGGGAGCGGGAACGTCCCCTCGTGTTCGACGGGATTCTGGGTGGCAAATACAATAAAAGGCTCGGCCATCTTGTGGGTCAGGCCGTCAACGGACACCTGGTTCTCCGCCATGGCTTCGAGGAGGGCGGACTGGGTGCGGGGGGTGGCCCGGTTGATTTCGTCGGCCACGAGCATCTGAGAGAAGATGGGGCCGGGCCGGAACTCGAACTCGCGGGTCTGGGGGTTAAAGATCGAGACGCCCGTGATGTCCGAGGGCAGCAGGTCGGGGGTGCACTGGACCCTCCGAAACGAACAGCCGCTCGAGATGGCGAGACTGCGCACGAGGACGGTCTTGGCCACGCCGGGGACGTCTTCGAGCAGGACGTGCCCGCCGGCAAGAACGGCCGCGAGGGCGGTCTTAATGACCTGGGTCTTGCCGAAAACCACAGTTTCGGTATTGGCTACGATATTCTTGACGACGTCTCTGAATTCCCCCATGGCGGATCCTCATTCCTCCGCGGGCGGGCGGGCGGCCTTGTCTACGGCAGTATGGCCCGTTGGCGGCGGGTTGATCATGGTGTTCCCTTCGCCGCCAGGCGCTCTTCGGTTCGGTCGGTTGCGGGCGGCGGTTCGATGGAGAGTGCGGAGATTTCGGCGCGCCGGGCGGGGTCCAGCGCGATATCGAGGCATCCAAGGGTGTCGTTGAGCTGTTCGAGGCTGCGCGCGCCGATGATGGCGGAGGTGACGGCCGGGTGGGCCATGACCCAGACCACGGCCAATGCGGCCGACGACTGCCCCTGTGTGCGGGCGTGGTCTACGAAGCGTCCTGCGGCCTCCGCGTAGACGAGGTCGGCGTAGCGGTCCTTATACATCGGGCTTTCGTCGAGCCGGCCGGTTTCGCCGCGGCGGTATTTCCCGGTAAGCAGGCCGGCGGCGAGGGGATTGTACGGGCACACGGCCAGGTGTTCGGCCGCGGCCATCGGCAGGATTTCGACTTCGGCCTGGCGTTTTACGAGATTGTACATGGGCTGGATGCAGGTAATCGGGGCAAATCCGCCCGCCCGGGCCGCCGCAACGGCTTTCATGGCCTGCCATGCGGCGAAATTGGACACGCCGCAGTAATGGATCTTCCCTCGCTCGACCAGCGTCGTCAGGGCAGCGAGGGTCTCTTCGATGGGCGTGCCGGAGTCCCAATGGTGGAGGTAGAGGATGTCGAGCCAGCCGGTCTGAAGGCGTTTGAGGCTCTGGTCGACCTCCCGCAGGATGTGCCGGCGGGAACTGCCGCGGTCATTCGGGCCAGTGCCGGTGGGAAAATGGACTTTTGAGGCGAGGACAATGTCGTCGCGGCGGGGCTGAAGCCATCTCCCGACAATTTCCTCGGTAAGCCCCTTGTTGTAGATGTTGGCGGTGTCGAAGAAGTTAATGCCGGCGTCGAACGCGCGGTCCATCAGGGCGCGGGACGTGGGTTCATCGGCCTCTTTTCCGAAGGTCATGGTGCCGAGACAAACGGGCGATACCCGAATGCCCGTGTTGCCGAAAACGACGTATTCCATCGTGTTTGTTTCTCCCTGGCGTGTATCCGGGCCGTTATAGTACCAGTTCAGCGCGCGGATAGGTAGCGGGAGGCGTCCCGGGGACTCGGAATGTGACCCGAGTGTCTAATCGGTGATGCGGGGCAGAACAGCGCGCCAGGTATCGCCGTCGGGCACGGCAAACCCAAAGGGTTTCCGGCCGTTCCCGGGACAATCGACCATGAAGCCGGTCAGGGCTTGAAAGAGCGCGCCGTTGAACCAATGCGAGGTGATAACGGATTCGATGTCCTTAAGGGGAACTTCGATCGGGCGGCCCAAAAGGGGCACGAGGATGAGCCGATCGGCAACCACCTGGGCGACTCCGGGCTGTTCAATCAGCCCGGTCAGCACCAGGCAGGGTGAACGAAGGACGGCCCGCTCGTCGCAATGGTTGAGGAGGCGGCGGATGCGGTGGCGGACGGGACCATAGACGAGAAGCGCGGCGCAAAGGAGCAGGAGCGGGCACGCGAGGGCGGTCCACAGGGCCGGGCGCGTCAGGGGGAGGGCCATGGCTACCAGGGGCAGCAGCAGAAGCGGAAGCGCGCAAACGAGCGCGAACACCAGGAGATATGCGGCATGAGCGGTCGCCCCGGGGGTTTCGAATACCCTGTTGAGTCGCTGAGGCATTTCCGGACCCTCCGCCCCACCCGCTGACACCATGATTTTACCCGGAAATGAAGGATTTGTCAGGTATCGTTCGGCCGGGGGTAGAAAATTGAAGGCATTTGGGATACAGTGCTTATGGGACGATGCGTTGAATGTTCAGGGAGGGGATTCTGGACGGAGGAGGGACTGTGCGGGGAGGCGGGTACCGGAAGGCGCCGGGAAGCGGCCGGGGTTTCTCGCGGGAATATGAGCGGTTGCGAGGACTGGCCGCTCGGGGCCTGTGGGTGGCGGAGGGCGGCGGACCGGTGCCGGAGGCGGTCCTGCAGGGGATCTGGTACGAGCAACTATTGCGGGCCGAGGGGCTTGCACTGCCCGATGGGCGGAGTTTGCGGGTCATCTTTCCCGGGTGGTGGAATCAGAACGAAGGTCCGGATTTCCGCGACGCGCAACTCGAGATCGGCGGGTGCTATGTGGCGGGCGATGTAGAGGTTCACCAGGACCTCGGGGCGTGGCGCCAGCACGGGCACCATCAGGATCCGCGCTACGATCGGGTGGTGCTTGAAGTGATTGGGAACCGTTCCGGTCCTCACTCCCCCAATGCGACGTCGGATGGGCGGCGTATCCCCTATCTTCCCCTGGAGTCCGCGCTGGATGACGATATCGAGGTACTCGCCGATCGGATCCGGGCGCGGGACTATCCCTATCGCGTTCCGGCGTCGTATGGGGAATGTGCCCGGTTGACGGCGGCGCACGGTGTGGAACCGATGGTGCGGTTGTTGCGGCTTGCGGGCGAGTGGCGGATGCTGGCCAAAGCCCGGGACCTCGCCGAGCGGATGGAGCGCGTGGGCGACGATCAGGCGGTGTACGAGGGGGTAATGGCGGCTTGCGGGTACGGGCCGTACAAACACCAGTTTCGCGCGATGGCGCAGCAATTGCACTACGAACGGGTCCGGCAACTGGGGACGCAGGACCCCTTTCTGGTAGAGGCGGCGTTTCTTCAACTGGCGGGGCTGTTGCCGGAGACGCTGCCGGAGGCCCATGGCGACGTGCCGCATTTCCGGCGCTTGCTGGCTCTGCGGGAACAGCGGTTGCGGGGATTGCGCCGTCTGCCGATGCGCTGGAACCGGAACGGGGTGCGGCCGAATAACTATCCGGAGCGCCGTCTGGCGGGGGCGGCGCGGTTTCTGGGCCGCACGGCGAAACCGGGGTTGACGGCCGCCCTGGATGCGGTCTGGCAGGACGACGCCGGGCCGGTTGCGCGGCGCCGGGCCTTCGAAGCCTTGTTTCCTTCGGCGATGGGATTCTGGGCCGAGCGCTGCACCTGGACGGGCAAACCCCTGGCGAAACCCGCGGCGATGATCGGACGCGGGCGTGTGCATGCCATCATCGGCAACGTGTTTGTGCCGGCGGCACTGGCCAGGGCGCGCCGCGAGCACAACCCTCTGCTGGAGACGCACGTGTTTGATTTCTTCACATCGCTTCCAAAAGAGATGGAGAACCACGTGGTCAGGACGATGGGCCCCCGGTTATTCGGCGATACCCCTCCCCCGCGGTTTACGTTTCAAATGCAGCAGGGATTGATCCAATTGTATACGGACTGGTGCCGGTTCAATCCGAAATGCGGGGCGTGCCCGGCCCTCGCGCTGCTGAACCTGGTCGGGGAGCCGGAATAGCGGGCGACACTTCGGCATTTTTTCTCCCTTGTCGCGCGGGCGTCTCGCCTGCATTTTGTTTTCTGGTGGACGGTATGGACGGTATGGACGGTATGGACGGGGTGGACGGGGTGGACCGGGTGGACACCATGGACGGCCTTGTTCCCAACGACACCGCAGGTGTCGAATTTGAATAGATACCTGCGCTCCGTCGGAAGGTCCCCGGGGTGGTCATCGTCCGTGGGCGTTATTCGCCGAATTCCTGGAGGGGGATGTTGGAGACGCCTCGGGACCCGGGCGGGAAGATGTTGCCGACAAAGGTGAGCCGTTCCGGCCGGGGATTGTCGGAGATGAAGACGGCGTATTCATAGCGGGGCGGTTCGGGAACGACCTGGCCGTCGCGAATCTCCCCTTCCCCGCCGGTGTCGTAGACGATGTTCCCCTGGATGATGACGTCAGTCATGATGGGGTTCTCGGGGAGTTGTCCCGATTCGAGGCTGATGACGCCGCTGACCGAATCTTCCCAGTTGAAATGCTCGTATCCGTATCCGAAATCGGAGAAGATGTTGTTGGCGATGATGTTTCCGCGGGTGAAATTGGCGCCGCGCGCGGGCTGGGCATCCGTGGCGGGTTCGGCGGGATGCGAGGCGGTTCCGGGCATCATGATGATGCCCCACAGATCCATGTGCGAGATATTGTTGTTGGCGATGATGACGTTTCGCGACCCGTGCATGCACTTGATCCCGATGAAGGCGTGGTCGATGTCGTTGGCCGTGCAGGTGACGTGGTCGGCGTGGAGATCAATGCCCTGGGCGGCGTTCTGTATTTGATTGTTCGAAACGATGACGTGGCTGGATTCCTCGGGCGAGGTGACGACGATGGCGCTTCCCTGGTGCCAGTTGTTGGCGTACTCGCCTGCCGGGGCGAGGCGGCCTTTTTTCGTTGGCAGCTTGCCCTCGGTCAGAAAACCCAGTTGGTGTTCCTCCTTCGTCTCGGCCGTGGGAAAGAGCCGGTCTTCGACCACCCGGTTGGCGTGTATGGCGACATTTCTACCCGCATTCACGAGAATGCCCGTGCCGTCGATCACGCGGAATGCGTAGCCGTACAGTTCGCTGGCGGTGCGGTCGTCGACGCCAATGCGTTTGTAATTGCGAACGGTACAGCCGGCGACCACGGCGTCGCGGCAGTTCTCGAGATAGACCGTGCCCGCGGAACTGTGATTATCGATGACGCGGACGTTTCGGATTTCGATGTCATGGCAGTTCCGGGCGGCCAGGGCGTGGCACAAACTCTCCTGGCGCCCCTCGGCGCGGGTCAGGGTGAGGCCTTCGATGCGGATGCCGGAGACGCCGTCGATCGACAGGATGTCCTGGTCGTCATCGGTTTGAACAATGGTGCCCGGACCCCAGAGTCCGGTGCCGCCGGCATGCACGCGCAGGGCCTCGGAGATGTCGTACCGGCCGGCGGGGATGAAGATCATTTCGCCCGGGTGGGCGTCGATGAGTTCCTGGAGCGGCAGGCCGGGCCGTGCCTCGGGCGCTGCGGCGTTCTCCGCCTCCAGGGATACGGCCGCTTGGGACGCGGCCAGGGTGCAGACGCATACGAGATGGAAAAGACGGAGCGTGTTCATGGTAGACCTCTCGTAGTGTGGGATATGACGGTGGCTGGGTGCGGCATGTCAGGCGTCTGGCCCGGGCTCGTCCGGCAAGGGCAGGATTACGGTAAACGCGGCGCCCTGGCCTTCTTCGGATTCCATATGGATGTTGCCGCCGTGTTCATTGACGATACCGTAGGACACGCTCAAGCCGAGTCCGGTGGCCTCGCCGATTTTACGGGTGGTGAAGAACGGGTCGAATATGCGCGACTGGATTTCGGCGGGGATGCCGTGTCCGTTGTCTTCGAAGCGGATCTGGGCGGTGTCATTTACGAGGGCGGTGGCGATGCGGAGCTTGCGCGGACGGCCCCGGACCGATTCCAGCGCCTGGTGGGCGTTGTTGATGAGGTAGAAGAAGACCCGCCGCATTTCGTTGAGATTCACCAGCAGCGGGGGGATGGCGTCATCGAACTCGGTCTCGATGGCGATGCCGCTGATGCGCATCTGGTATTCGCGAAGCTGGAGCGTATCGGCGAGGATCTGGTTGATGTCGTGCAACTCCTTCCGCGCCTCGTGGTGGCTGCCGAACGAGAGCAGGTTTTCAACGATTCGTTTACAGCGTTCGGCGTCTTCGGTGATCTGGGCGAGGCGGTCGCGCGTGCCGGTTTCGAGACTGCCCCGCATGAGGAGCTCGGCGCGCCCGATGATGCTGGTCAGGGGGTTGTTCAGTTCATGGGCGACGCCGGCCACCAGTTCGCCGAGGGTATAGAGCTTCTCGGACTGCAGCAGGCTGCGCTGCAGCTCGAGCTGTTCTGAGATGTCGATAATGAGGATCAGTTGTCCCTGTGCTTTGGCGCCTTCGCCGAGCGGTTGGGCAAGAATATCGCATTTCAGCGGCGTGCCGTGGCTGGTCTTGCCGATAAACCGCTGGTGCAGCTCACGGCCTCGTGCCAGGGCCTCGCGGAGGGCCGCCGCGGTTTCGGAGTCTTCCCCGCCCCACAGTTCGATGGCGGAGTTGCCGATCACGGCGTTGGGGTCGCGCGCGCCGAGCAGGCTGGCCGCCATCTGGTTGGCGTTCGTGATGCACCCGTCCGGGTTGGCGAGGAGCACCCCGATGGGCAGGCTTTCGAAGAGGTTCTCGAGATTCACATTGGCTCTCGAGATGGCCTCTTGAAGGCGGCGCTCCAGGACCAGGCTGCGGGCGACGCCGACCACGGCAATCATGTCGCCGTTGTCGTCAAAGAGGGGATGCGTGTCGATTTCAAACGGTATGCGGCAGCCGTCGCGGGCGTAGACCTCGATGGAATAGGGAGACCGGATGGTCGCGCCGGGGGATTCGAGACGCGCCTCGACGAGGTCGATGTATTCGGGCACGACGAATTGATAGATCGACAGGCCGGGCCGCATTTCGGTGGGGGTGTATTTGAGCATCTCCAGACCGGGCGCGTTGATGAAGAACAGGACGCCGTTGGCGTCGTGGGCGTAGATCATCTCGTTGGTGTTGGTGAGGACGCCTTCGAGAAGACGCCACATCAGCACGCACTTGTCGTCCGGGTTTTTCCCCGGACCTTCTTCGAGGAGCGTGCGCAGGCCGCGGCAGGACTCCATGACGGGCAGGCCGGGCGTGATGCCGCGAAACGCGTCGCGGACGCTCAGGACCGCCTCCCGCAGTTTGTCTTCGCTCAATTCGGGTCGAAGCACCTCTATGACGGCCGCCTGCACCGCGCACAAGGTCCGCACGAAGGCGTCGTCCTGTTCGTATTTGGCGCGCAGAGGCAGTTTGGCGGGCATAGTTTCGCCGGCCAGGGTGAGGGCGACGCTTTCCACGAGCGCGCGAAGTTCCTTCTCGCAGGCCTCCGCGTCCACCTGTTGCAGGGTGCCCTCAATAATCTCGTTGAGCTTCTTGTGAATGCACTTGGCGGCTCGCTTCATAGTCCCTCCGCCAGTGTGAACACCGGCCCGCGCCTCCTGCCGTCAGCCATCCCCCGGCTCTCTCAAGGACTTAGTATATCAGAGTTTGCGGGATGTTCAAGGCCTGTCTGCGTTCGGAGCGGGCCATGCCCGGGTAATTTGACAACGCCTGGTCCAGATGCTTGAATTGCCGCCGGACGTTTCCGGACATACCGGTTTGGGGAGGCGAATGCAATGGCACTGAACGTGGCGGTCGTGGGGATGGGCAACATCGGCAATGTGCATGCCGGATGCTACGCAACGGATCCGCTTGCGAGGATCGTGGCGGTGTGCGATATCATCCGGGAGCGGGCCGATGCGGCCGCCTCGAAGTATGGGTGTCCGGCGTTTTACAGCGTGAAATCCATGCTGAAGAGCGGTATCAAGATTGACTGCGCCAGCATGTGCACCGCGGGGAAAGAGAACGGAGGCGATCATTACCAGGCCACGATGGACCTCCTGAATGGGGGCATTCCCGTGCTGGGCGAGAAGCCCATTTCGAACGAGGTAGCCAAGGCGCGCCGGATGGTGGCGCTCGCGAAGAAGAAGCGTCTGCGGTACGGGATCAACCTCAATCACCGGTTTACGCCGGCCGCGCGTTTAGCCAGGGGCTGGGTCGAGAAGGGCTGCCTCGGGGAATTGAACATGATCAACATGCGAATGTGGATCAACAATCCGAACGAAACCTCGCCCCATTTCCACATCCGGGCCCTGCATCCGCATTCGATCGACGTGATGCGCTATTTCTGCGGGGATATCCAGCGTGTCCAGGCGTTTTTCAAGCGGGGCAAGACGGTCGACGGCAAGCGGCGGGTCTGCTGGTCGAATCTGCAGGTGAACATGCTGTTCGCGAACGGGGTGCTGGGGCATCTGTGCGGCAGTTACGACGCGGGCGGCGGGTTCGGCCTGGAAAGCTGCGAGGTTACGGGGAGCAAAGGCCGGTTTGTAATTCTGGAAGCTTGTGAAGAAGTGACATTCTACAGCCGGCAGTCCACCGAAACCGAACATTATCATCACCTGGGCGGCATGACGGGGTTTGGCGAGACGTTCCCGGACCGGATTCACGTCTGGCTGGAGCAGAACGCGAAGAAGCTGGCGCCGGCCAGGATCGACGGGTCCGGCGAGGAAGCCCTCAAGGCCCAACTCGTTATCGAGGCGGCCATCGAATCGTGGGAAAAAGGCAAGATTGTCGACGTGCGGTAGTGTGCCGGGCTGAAGGGCGGCTCCGCCGATTCTCTGAGTGATCAACCTCCTGGAAAGGAACTGGAATGCCGAAACGTCCGCCGAACCTGCTGATATTTGCGATTGACAGCATTCGCCGCGACCACATGAGCTGCTACGGGTATCCGAGACTGACGACGCCGCACATGGACCGCCTCGCGGCGCGGGGGACGCTCTTCGAAAACGCGTTCAGCGCGTACATCCCTACGACGCCGGCATACGTGACCATGCTGACCGGCCGGGACATCGTCGCCAATCAGCAGGTGGCGTTGACGCCGCTGGGCCCCATGGAGGACGACCAGCCAACGCTGCCCGAGCTGCTGAAGCCGGCGGGATACCGGTCGGTCATGGTGGGGCATGGCGAGTGGTACCGGGGGTTTGATAAGTACCTGCAGTACGAAGGCTGGGGCGGACCGTGGGCGGAGCGCCCCTCGCGCAAGGCGGAGAACCTGAATGCGGTGGTCCTGCCCGAGCTGGAACGGCTGCATAAGATGAATAAACCGTGGCTGTTGTATCTCCGGCACATGGATCCCCACTCGCCCTACTATCCCCCGCCGCCGTACGATTCGCTGTTCTATTCAAAGGACCCGTGCAGCCGGAAGCTGCCGAATACGATGAATGCCGTCCGGGCGTTCAAACCGTTCGCGGACTACCTGCTGTCCTGGCTGCCGCCGGGCATCCGGGACGCGGACTTCGTCATTGCCCAGTACGACGGGGCGCTGGCGTATATGGATGCGTGCATCCAGCGGCTGGTGACGCGCACCGGGGAACTGGGGATCGCGGACAATACCCTGATCGTCATCACGGGCGATCACGGGGAGACGCTGTACGACCACGAATGCTGGTTTGATCATCACGGGCTGTACGAGCCGACGCTGGTGGTGCCGCTGATCTTTTACTGGCCGGGTGTGATCGAGGCGGGCGTGCGCAGCAAGGCGGTGACGCTTCAGGAGGACTTTGTGCCGACGCTGCTGGACATCACGGGGCAGAAACGCCTCGCCCGGGGTGTCCGGTTCGACGGGGTATCGCTCAAGCGCTATGTTAAGGACACCAGCGGCTCGCCGCGGTCGGAGTTCTACATCACCGAGTGCACGTGGATGCGCAAACACGGGTGGCGGACGCCCATCTGGAAGTTCTGGGAGTCGCTCGAACCGGATTTCCACGGCAAACCGCCGGTGGAGCTCTACAACCTGGTCGAGGATCCGCGGGAGTTGCGCAATCTCGCGGACCAGGAACCGGAACTCGTGGCGGCGCTGCGCAGCCGCATGAACGCGTGGATTCGGAAACGGTGCCGCGCCACCGGCAAGCGGAATCCCATCGAATTGCATGAAATTGGCCTCGACCGCCGGATCGGCTCCATCGAAACCGCCCAGAAACTGCAGAAGAGGTGAGAGAAGAACATAAGACTTTTTGACAGGATAACAGGATAGACATGATTGGGTGTGCGTGATGGACGTATCGTGTGAATCACGGCCTGAAAAAGGCACTGACGATGCAGCATGCAGAGCTGACGGAGAAGATAATCGGGTGTAGTTATCGCGTCTTCAATCGAATGGGCCCGGGATTTCTCGAATCCGTGTATGAGAATTGCATGATGATTGAGCTGAGAAAAACTGGGCTCCGGGCAGAGTGCCAGAGGCCGATCACTGTGTACTATGAGCACGAAGTTGTCGGCGAGTTCGTCGCCGATATCATTGTTGAGGACACGGTCATACTTGAACTGAAGGCATCGCGGAGGCTCGTCCAGGCCCACGAGGTTCAGCTGGTCAATTATCTGATTGCAACGGGCAAACCGGTAGGGCTTTTGCTCAATTTCTCCGATGGCGGAGTGGAGATCAAGCGTAAGGTCAGGGAACTGAAACCTGGGGTTTAGTCTCGGGATAGGCATCATGCCCATCCTGTTATCCTGTCAAAGGTCTTTCTTGAAATTGTCCGAGTGGCCAGGTTTTCGGGAGTCTTTCAATGATCAAGCTGGGTGTGAATACGGTGTTGTTTCAGGGTTTTGACTTGCGGACAGCCCTGCAGCACATCAAGTGGGCGGGGTTCGATGCGGCGGAGATCTCGGCGATTCAAGGGATGTGCGAGCATCTGGACCTGGACCACTGGAAAGACCAAGCGGGCGAGATCAGGGCGCTCACTGAGGATTTGCAGCTTCCCCTCACCGCGATGGAGGAAGCCGCGCTGGATGAAGACCGCCTCATGAAGGCCTTTGATGCCGGGGCGGAACTCGGGATTCCGGTGATCAATGTCGGTCCGGGAGGCTCGAAGGACCAACCAGACGATCTCGGCCGGTCCATTGACATGCTGGCGAACATGGCGCAGAAGGCGGAACCCTTTGGGGTCTGCCTCTGCGTGAAGGCCCACGTCGGCGCGGCGATCTGGAACACCCCCACGACCCTGGAGGCCATGCGGCAGATCGATTCCCCGGCATTTGGCATTGACATGGATCCGAGCCACATTCACCGGGGAGGCGAGAGGCCCCGGGAGGCGTTGAAGGAGGTTGTGTCGTGCGTGGGGCATGTGCACATTCGCGATTGTGCGGGACTGGGCCCCTCCCCCGGTCCGCCGGAGCTGCAGGCCTGCGGGCGGGGCAATATTGACCTCATGGGTTACTGCCGGGTGCTGGCGGAGGCGGGCTACGATGGCCCCATGAACCTTGAAGTGATTGGCGCCGGCGAGTATGCCCTCACGCGGTGCGCGATGATTGCGGCGGAGTCGTACGGCTACCTCAACGCATGCCTGAAGGCGTGCGGGGCCCGGTAACCGCTCCAGCCCGGCGGCTCAGCCGTCGTCTTTCTTCAGCATGCCCTCGGGTTCGGCCTCGTCCGGAGGGACGGGCATGAAGAGGGTCAGGATACGGGCGTCTTCGCCGGATCGGCTCATCTGGTAGACCAACGGCACTTCCTGCCCCTCGGAGAACCGTTCGAAACTGGCTTTGTCGGCCAGGATCTCGCGCCGAATCGCCGGGCCTTCCGCGCGGAGGATGTCGACGTAGAGCACGTAGCTCTCCGAGGGGGTGCCGGCTTTCTCGAGCCGCTTGGAGACGATGACGCCTTTGCCGTCGATTTCGGGTTGGCCGTGGTATTCGGCCATTTTCGTTATGGCGTTCCCGAGCAGCAGCACCACAATGATGGCGCTGAGAGAGGCCAGGAACAGGAATCTGGGCGAGCGCAGCTTCTGCGCCACTGGCGGGGCAGGCGCTCGCGAGACGCGCAGGTACGGGTGCTCTTCGGCCACATGATCCCGGAAATCCTGCCGCTGGTATTTCGTGGGCATCGCACGCAGTCTCCTCGGCCCCGCCGCCAGGATGCGCACCCCGGGCGCCCTGTCCTCCGCCTGGGTGTATTGTAACACTCTTTGCGCCGCCGGGCAGAGAGCCGCACCGGCATTTTGACGGGAGGCCCTCCGTGCCTCTTGTGGACGGGCGCGTGACTCTCCCCGCACGACGGCGCGATGGGGCCTGCGTTGAACCGCCGCACGGGCTTGCGTATGCTCCTGGGAATTCCAGATGAGGAGGCCAGTATGGCGTGTGAAGCGGTTGCGTATGCCCGGGCGGGCTTGATCGGGAACCCCTCGGACGGGTATTTCGGCAAGACCATCAGTTTCACGTTCCGCAATTTCGCGGCAAAGGTGAGCCTGTACGAAAGTCCGCAGGTGGAGATCGTCCCGAACCTGCGGGACCGGTCGAGCTACAAGTCGATCCAGGAGCTTGCCGACGACGTGCGCGTCTACGGCTATTACGGCGGGATCCGCCTCATGAAAGCGACGATCAGCCGGTTTGCCAAATACTGTGCCGAACAGGGGCTCGAGCTGCCCGGGAAGAACTTCGCGGTACGCTATCGCTCAAACATCCCGCGGCATGTGGGCATGGCGGGGTCCAGTGCCCTGGTTACGGCGACGTTGCGCTGCTTGATGGAGTATTACGAGGTCGCGATTCCCGAGGAGATTCAGCCCAATCTGATCCTGAGCGTCGAAACGGACGAACTGGGCATTTCGGCGGGCTTGCAGGACCGCGTGATTCAGGTCTATCAGCAGTGCGTGTTCATGGATTTCGACAAGGCTTTGATGGACGCCCAGGGATACGGCCGCTACGAGCGCATGGATCCGGCGCTGCTGCCGAACCTGTTTATCGCCTACCGCACTGACCTGGCGGAGGGGTCGGAGATCTTTCACAATGCTATCCGCCAGCGCTGGCTTCAGGGGGACCCGGAGATCGTGGAGGCCATGAAACGCTTTGCGGGCTTGGCCCAGGAAGCGCGGGATCTTATCGTCGCGGGCCGCGGGCGCGAGGTCGGGCCGCTGCTGGACGCGAATTTCGATCTGCGCCGGTCCATCTACACGCTCAGCCCCGCGAACATCGACCTGGTGGACCGGGCACGCTCCGTGGGGGCGCACTGCAAGTTCACAGGGTCCGGCGGGGCCATCGTGGGCGTGTACGACGATGAAGCCATGTACGCGTCTATCGAGCAGGCGTTCAGCGGCACCGGCATCGTTGTGTTGAAACCGGAGATTGTGTAGCCGCGGAGCGCAGGGCGACGGCCCCGTATTTGTCCCCCTCGTGGCATTTCACGCCAGCGATCCGGATGCGGGCGCTCGGGTGTGGGGCCGGCGCCCTCGGCGGTCATCCGAACGGGTACACGTTGTCGCGCCGGGGACGGCGCTTGGAACATGTCCCCGTTTTCCGCCCTCTTCTCCGGAGTTCCTCGGGCGTCAGGCCGGCCTCAGACGAATTTTCTGAGGTACTCGAGGCTCTTGGTGGCGATGGTCTCCGGGCCCAGCTCGAATTTGAAGACCTCGACCGACATGTATCCCTGGTAGTCGATGTCGCGCAGGGCCTGAAATATGGGCCCGAAATCCACGTCGCCGAAACCGGGGCCGTCCATGTTTTCGTCGTTGGCGTGATAGTGGGCGAGGTACCGGGCGTATTTCCGGATAAGCGCCGGGCGGTCTTCTTCTTCGAAGGTCATGGCCTTGGTGTCGAGCAGCAGCCGGAACTTGGGATGGTTGACGCGCTCGATGAGCTTGACGGCATCGGCGGCGCTGGTGCAGAAGTTGGTTTCGAGGTGGGTCAGGGGTTCCATGCAGATGGTCACGCCGTGTTTTTCGCACGCGGGCAGCGCCTGCTCGAAGACGGCGGCCGTGAATTCGAAGGCCTGATCGTAGGTCAGGCTTTCGTGGACGTTGCGCTGTTTGGGCGACCCGAAGATCATCACGTGGCCGCCCACGTCGCCGCAGAATTGAGCCAGGTCGATGAGGTACTGCGCCGCGCGGTCGCGGTGCTCCTTGTCGGGATGGTTGATGTGCAGGCCTTCGGGCCCGACGAACACCCAGTGGATGCCGATGACGTCGAGATCGACTTCCCGGGCCCGTTTCACGATTTCTTTGCGTGTTTCGGGGGGGATGTCGGTCACGTACTGGCTAAACGTGAACGGGGCGAGCTCGATGCCGTCGTAGCCGGTCTCTTTGACATAGCTGAACGTACGGGCGATGTCGTTCCATTCCTTGAAGATTTCGTTGCAGATCGCGAATTTCATGGCGCTGGAGCTCCCCCTTTCGGATGGTTATTTCGGCGCTTCCACGTGTGCGGCCGGCCTGCAGACCTGGTTGCCGCCTGCGCGTTTGGCCTCATACATCAGGGCGTCGGCCTTTTCGATGAATGAACGGACGGTGAACCCTTCCCTGTACGAGACGCAGCCGATACTGAGACTCAATTCGTCAAACCGGTATTTCCGGAAGGTCTCGCGAATACGTTCGGCAATGACGAAGGCCTGCGGTTCTTCCGCTTCCGGGAGGATCACGGTGAACTCGTCGCCGCCGTACCGGAATCCAATATCAACGTGCTCGCGTGTGCATTCGAGCACGGCGTTCCCGGCGCCGCGAAGCACCTTATCGCCTTCGAGATGGCCCCGGGTGTCGTTGTACTGCTTGAACTTGTCGATATCGAACAGGAGCAGCGAGAGGGGGCGTTTCTGGCGTTTGGCGCGTTCCACTTCGTTCTCGAGGCGTTCGAAGAACGACCGCTGGTTATACAGGCCCGTGAGCGCGTCCTTGACGGACATCTCCATCAGTTCCTGCTCGAGCCGTTTCTGCTCGGTAATGTCCTTGCAGATGGCCAGGGTGGAGGCGAATTCTCCGCGCGCGTCGTCGACCCGGGAGAACGAAATGTTGACCGGGACATGCCCGCCGCTGTGGGCCAGGATCTCCGTTTCGTAATTCTTGAGATAGTCGTATTGGTTGAGAAGACGCTGGATGTTGAGGAATTCGTCTTCGCCGCCCGCCAGGAGCCGGGCGATGGGCAAGCCAAGGAGCGTCTCCTTACGGTAGCCGACCATGGCGAGCGCGCCGCCGTTCGCGAATTCGATGGTCTCGTCTTTTCCGATGGTGATGATGCCGTCGACGGTGCTTTCGAGGAGGTTCTCGAGATACTGTTTGGTTTCGCGGAGCTCCTGATTGACGCGCTCCAGTTCCTGCGCGGCCACCTCGACGCGCTGGCGGAGGCGTTCCTGGTATTCGTGGGTCTCGGTTACGGCGCGCTGTTTTTCAACCGCCCGGCTGACGGAGCGGGAGATGTCCTGCAGATTGAAAGGTTTGAGAACGTAATCCTCGGCGCCGAGACGCATGCACTGGATGGCCTGAGTCACTTCGGTGAGGGCCGAGACGACCACGATCGACAGTTCGGGGTCGATATCTCTGGCGCGGCGCACAACTTCGAGGCCATCCATCTCGGGCATGCGCAGGTCGGTCAGCAAAAGTGCGAATCGCTCGTTCCTGAGGAGGTCGAGGGCCCGGTCGGGTGAGGTGGTGCTGGTGCATTCGTACCCGGCGCCGACGAGGTGCTGGGACAGCACTTCCAGAATCCCGGGTTCGTCATCGAGAATCAGGACGCGGTTCGCCACCTGTTCCGTGGTATCTTCCGGTATTGTAGCCAACGATTTCTTCCCGTCCTCCACCACCCCAGCCGTCCCTGTGGGAATTCCGGTACAGGGTTCACACGCGGGAATCCGGCCCTGTTTCCCATCGCGCGTCGCGGTTCCAGGCCGCACGGCACGCGCGGGAATGGGCTACAGGTATTTCACGACAACAATCATCACGAAGAATGAAGCGACCCCGACGAATTTCTGGGTTTTGTTGGGCGCGCGCGGGTCGTCGGCGGTGCTCTTCTTCTTGAACAGGCCTTCAATGCCCTTTTTTTCGGCCAGATCCGCGTTGTCCATAGCGGCAAAGGCCATCTCGCCAACGTATGCCAGCATGTAGCAGAACACGAGGCACATCAAGGCGATTCGTAACCATTTACGGCTCACCATCAGCACAACCTCCTCATTCAGGCCTCACCGGCCGCCTCGCCGGGCGGCGGCATTCGGGTCTCTCGTGTACCCGCCAGGTCTGCTCCTGTGCACCTAGATTGTACGATGAAATGCTCCGTCGTTACAAGTGACAAAAAATCAACAGTTTAGGCCCAGTCCCTGAGCGGGTGGCCCCGTTTGGCCAGCGGGAGCGGGGTGCGCCCCCCGTTGATGTAGGCTGCGAATACGCCCTGGATGAACTCATAGGCGGTGCGTCCGTCCTGCAGGCTTGCCTGGGGCCGGCGGTCTTCCTCGATGGAGGCGATGAGGTCGTCGATGATGGGGGCATTGCGCTCGACATCGGGGTTCGTGAGGGGCGCGCTGGGCGCGCCCGGCAGAGGAGCCCAGGCCATGCCGCTGGTTCCCGGGGCCCAGGAGGGGTCGGGAAGATAGGTGACGCTGGGCGGCACGTTGGTGAAACGCACCTGGATGATCCCCTTGGACCCGTAGATGTCCAGTCCCCAGCGTTTGCCGTCGCCGTCGGGCTGGATGATAGACCCGAAGAACCCGGCGATGCCTTTGCTGAATCCGAACATGGCGTTGATGCGGTTGCCGACGATGGGCCCCAGCGGCTCGGTGGCCTCTTTCACGTCGGACGGCTGAGCGGGTTTGCCGTTGACGGTGATGTCGGCCATGCACCATTCGGGCGCGCCCATGAGGAACTGCATCAGGTCGAACGTGTGGGTTCCGAGGACGATCATGTCCTCTGCGCCGGCCCGGTGGTCTTCTTTGCCGTGGCTGCGGAGCTCGATGATGTGGCCGATGAGGCGCTCTTCGAAGAGCGCCTTCTTCATGTGGTGTATGATCGGCGACATGCGGTAATTGTGGGCCATGGCCCATTTGAGGTTCTTTGCCTCGATGGCGGCTACCATTTCATCGGCTTCGGCCAGGTCCGTGGCGATGGGTTTTTCGAGAAAGCCGTGGCAGCCGTGCCCGGCGCAGGCGAGCACGTATTCGCGGTGGCGGACCGTGGTGCGCGGGGCGACCGAGACGAGGTCGGGCTGTTCCTTTTCGAGCATCTCGCGGTAGTCGGCGTACGTGCGTTCGGCGTTGGCCTCGGCGGCGTGGCTTGCGCGTCCGGTCTCGTCCGGGTCGGCCAGCGCGACGACCTGAACGTCGGGCCGGTTGGTGAAGGCCCGATGCAGGGAATGGCCATAGCCGCCCTCGTGGGTGTCGCCGATGATGCAGGCCCGGTATTTGACGTTCTCGGGCTGGGCGGCGCATTGGGTGACGAACGGAATGGCGGCCGTGCTGGCCAGGAATCCACGCCGGTTGATTCTCATGATGTGCGTCCTCGTTGAAACGGGCATCCGCCCGTATCCGGCCCCGGTTTCGTACCGTCGCCTATCGTCACATGAGCCATGGTCCCGCGTCAAGCGAGGGATACCGCGCACGTTCCCGCCGGAGCAGCCGCATCGCTTCTTCACGGTTTGTCGTGGCGCAGGCGGAGCCTTTCCGGTAGTATGGCGCGGCGCGGCGCATGGCGCGCCGGGAAGCGAGGAGGTCTGCATGTCCAGTCAGCCCGTCAGGGAACCCGTTTCACCGGGGCGAATGGTCGCGACGGCGCTTCTGCACGCGGTGTTTCTGACGGCGTTTGTCGTGTTTGTGGTGCGTATGATTCCGGAATTCGCCGTTCAGGCCGGGCATACCGGGCGCGCGTTGCCGCCGCTGGTCCAGGGGATGATCCGGTGGTCTTCCGTGATTATCAGGTACTGGTACCTGGTGGTGCCGCTGCTCGCGCTGGCGGACACGGTGGGCCTGTTTACCGCGGCCCGGGTTTTCGGAAAACGCGGCTTGATTGTCTGGTCAGTCCTCGTCAGCGGAATGCTCGCAGCGGCGATGATCATCGGGACCATCGCCATGCTGAACGCCATGTCGGGCGTGGGGTGAACCGCGGAGCCGGATAGGGAGGGCATTGCGTGCCAGCGAAGCATCCGAACATCGTCATATTCGCCATCGACAGCATACGCCGCGACCACATGAGCTGTTATGGGTACGGGCGGCTGACCACGCCGTATCTGGACCGTCTGGCGGCGGGCGGCACGCTCTTTGAAAACGCGTTCAGCGCGTACATCCCCACGACGCCGGCGTATTCCTCGATTCTGACGGGGTGCGACGTCATCCGGACGCAGCAGCCGTCGCTCAGGCCGAAAGGCCCGATTCCCGGGGAGCTGCCGCTGCTCCCGGCGCTCTTGCGTTCGGCCGGATACACCACGACGTGCGTGGGGTTTGGCGGCGAGTTCTACCGCGGTTTCGAGAAGTATCTGAACTTCGAGGGCTGGGTATCGTGGGAAGACCGGCCGGCCCGGAAAGCCGAAAACCTGAATGCGGTGACGCTGCCGGAGCTGGAGCGTCTGGCGCGCTCGCCGAAGCCCTTCCTGCTGTTCCTGCGGCACATGGATCCGCACGCGCCGTACCTCCCTCCCGCTCCCTACGACACGATGTTCTATTCAAAGAACCCGTGCGCACGAGGCAACGCGAGCATGAAGCCCGTGTTCGCGTTCAAGCCATTCGCGGATTTTCTGCGGTCCTGGATGCCGCCGGGAATCACGGACAAGGATTTCGTGATCGCGCAGTACGACGGGGAACTGGCCTACATGGACGCGTGCATTCAACGGATTGTCACGCGTCTGGAGGAGCTCGGCGTGCTTGAGAACACGCTGCTCGTGATCACGGGCGATCACGGAGAGACGCTATACGACCACGGGATCTACTTTGACCACCACGGGCTGTACGAGCCGACGCTGATGGTCCCGCTGATTTTCTATTGGCCGGGGCGGGTGCCCGGCGGTGTGCGGGCCAGGGCCTATACGCTTCATGAAGACCTGGTTCCGACCGTGCTCGATGTCTGCGGGCTGAAACGGGTGGCGCGGGGCCTGCGCTTTGACGGTAAATCGAACCGGCCGTTCTTCACGGATACGGCCGGGTCACACCGGTCGGAGTTTTACATCAGCGAGTGTACCTGGATGCGCAAACACGGGTGGCGGACGCCGCTGTGGAAGTACTGGGATGCCCTCGAACCGGATTTCCACGGGAAACCGCCGGTGGAACTGTACAATCTCGTGGAGGATCCGAAAGAGAGCCGCAATCGGGCGGAGTTCGAGCCGGAGATCGTCGAGACGCTGCGGGGCCGGCTGCGCCGCTGGGAGACGCGGCGCGAACGCGCTACGGGCAAACGCAGCCTGATCCACGAGTACCGCCTCGGCACCGAACTCTACATCGGTTCCATCGCTACCGCGAAAAAGCTGCAGGACCGTTGAGACGCGTTCACACGCCAACCCGGCTGCTGCCCGCCGTCTCAAGCGATTGCAGATAGGCCTCGCGCAGCGCGCCCAGCAGGGCCATCTTGGGGGGAGGCGGCGTGACGCTGGTGTGAATTCGAACGACCGCCATCACCAGCGCCTTCTCGGTGAGCGCCACGGCGTCGCGCGTGTCTCCCGTGAAACGCAACGCGACGCCGTAGAGCGTCTCGAGGTATGGCAGGAGCTCCGAAAAATCTTCCGTGCCATACATGGTTGCCGGCCAGTCTTCCGCAGCGTGGCCCCTACTCCACATGATTCCACCTCCTTGCTTCCGCCGGGTCCGCCAGGTACTGGCTCGGTCCCGCGGAGCCTGATGCGCCTCAGTCAATTGGTCCCGGCTGATTCCCGTTCGAGTGTCCTCGGAAAGAGGATGTTGTTTTCCTTGTGAATGTGCAGATGCAGGTCTTTCTCGAGGCGTTCGAGCTCGGTCAACAGGCCCCGGCAGGTGTTGCAGGCCCAGTCCGGGATGGTGTAGCCATCCGTCAGGGTGCGCAGCCGTTCGAGGGCCTGGCCCGCCTCGTCGTGTTCCATTTCCATGACGTGGATCGGGTTCTCCAGGGCGCCGCAGGTGAATCCCTGGAGAGGCTGACCCGCGTCGAGGCGGCGTATCGCGGGAAAGAGGATCCGCTCTTCTTTCAGGGTGTGGCTTTCGAGCTCGTGCGCCAGGTTCCGCACGACCCGGTCGACCTCGACCAGGCGCGGATCCTTCCCGGCGTGGGCACTGGCGACCTTGGCCGACATGGTCTGCAGCGCCGACAGCACTTCCCGGAGGTAGGCATGGTGGGTCTGCTCGATGTGATCGGCCAGTTCGGTCAAACTCATATCGGCGGGGTTGGGCTGCGATTCGCTGGAGGACGCTTCGACGCGGGCGATTTCGTCGCGGACCGCATCGGGGTCGAGCCCATGGGCGTGACACGCTTCCGCCAGGGTTTTTCCGCCGCCGCAGCAGTAGTCGAGCCCGAGCGCTTCAAACACCCGGGACAGGGCGGGATTCTCCGTAACCAGTTGGCCGAGGGTGGCTTCGGGATTGATCGCAGTTGTCATCGCAGGGTCTCCTTCGTTGGTTTCAGGAACGCAGGGCCGATGGCCAGCCCTGCCGGTCGGTCTATATATACTAATCGCATGCGCATATCCTTTTATGCCCGAAAAAAACACCCGCGTCTACATCGGGTCTCCATGGGTGTGGCTGGCCAGGTCGGCCAGCGTGAAATTGTTCAGCATCGCCAGGTAATTGCCTCGAATCCGGCCCCATTGCTGGTGCAGAGGGCAGGGATGGTCGGCCGAGCATTTCGACCGGCCCAGAAAACAGCCCGACAAGCGGCTGAGATCGTCAATCCCTTCCACAACCTCATACAGGGTGATGTCATGCGGGTCGCGGGCCAGCTTGAATCCGCCGCCCAGCCCCTTCTGCGAAATCAAAACCCCCTGGCGGGCAAGGGACTGCAACATCTTGCCCAGGTAGTTCGCCGGGGCGTGAATGGCCTGGGCGATCTCTCCGGCCCCGTGATACCGCTGCTCCGGATCCTGGGCGAGCACCACGGCGGCTTTGAGGGTGTGGAGGGCGGTCCTGCTAATCATGGATACTCCTTTATCGCATGCGATTATACGATTTTGCGCCGCCCCTGTCAAGCGCCTTGCGGACCTATAGCACACGGGGCCACATGATCAGTCGAACGGGGATCCTGTAGCGCAGGCGTCTCGCCTGCATCCGGGTCGCCCCGAAAAGACGAAGAACGGGGACATGTTCCAAGCGCCGTCTGCGGCGCGACAACGTGTCCCCGTTCGAACCGGATGGGCAGCCACGGGGGGCTGCCCCTACAATACACAAAGAAGAGGACAGAAGACGGGGACATGTTCCAAGCGCCGTCTGCGGCGCGACAACGTGTCCCCGTTCGAACCGGAGGGCAGCCACGGGGGCTGCCCCTACAATACAAGGGGGATTGGGGCAGCTTTGTGTACGCTGATAATGGGCGCCGGGTTCAGGGGTTCGGCCGCGCGTCCTCGACCCCTGCGGAGTCGTTGGGGCAGCTCCGTCCATCCCGTCCATCCCGTTCACCCCTTCGCGCTCGGCCGCCGGGCGCACAATGCGTTCCCCGGGCCCTCCGTCAGCGGCGACCGCAACTGCGTCGTGTTCACCCTGCGATTTGGTTTTGCTGAAAACCTGTGTATGCGGCTCCGTTTTCGGGTATGATCCTGGTCTTTGCAGTAAGACGGTCCCCGGAGAACGGGCGGAGGACCCGATCTCCGGGGGCGGCCATGAGGAAAGGACTTTTCGTATGCCGTCAGAAGAAGGCGCCAGGCCCGCGGGCCGTTATGTTGGAACCGTAGCGAGGGGGATTCGCGCTCCGATCGTGCGCACGGGCGATGCCATTGCGGAGATGGTGGTGGACAGCGTCTTGAAGGCCTCGAAATCGGAGGGGTTTTCGATTCGCGACAGGGACGTGGTGGGCATTACCGAGTCGGTGGTGGCGCGGGCCCAGGGCAATTACGCCACGGTGGATGCGATCGCTTCGGACCTGCGGGCGAAGTTTGGCGGCCATTCTCTGGGGATCGTCTTCCCCATTCTCAGCCGCAACCGGTACGCCGTGCTGCTCAAGGGGATGGCGCGCAGCACCCAACACATTGTGCTGCAACTCAGCTACCCGTCCGACGAAGTGGGCAACCAGTTGATGGAGCAGGATTGGCTCGACGAACACGGGATCGATCCCTGGACGGACAGCCTCACGGAGGACCAGTTCCGGCGGGAATTCGGCAGCGCCCTCCACCCGTTTACCGGCGTGGACTATGTGGCGTACTACCGGTCACTGGTGGAAGCGGAAGGCGCGGAGTGCACGATCCTTTTCTCGAACCGCCCCGAGACCATCCTGGCGTATACGCGCAACGTGCTGGCGTGCGACATCCACACCCGGGCGCGCACCAAGCGGCTCCTGGTGGCGGCGGGTGCGGAACGGGTGTACGGGCTGGACGATGTCCTCGCGTCTCCCGTGAATGGCAGCGGCTACCATCCGGAATACGGCCTGCTGGGCTCCAATAAGGCGACCGAGGAAACCGTGAAGCTCTTTCCTCGCGACTGCCAGGCGGTGGTCGAGCGCATCCAGGAACTGTTCCGGGAGCGGCTCGGGAAGACCGTGGAAGTGCTGGTCTATGGCGACGGCGCGTTCAAGGACCCCGTGGGCAAGATCTGGGAGCTTGCGGACCCGGTGGTCTCCCCCGCTTTCACCGCCGGCCTGGTGGGCACGCCCAACGAGCTGAAGATCAAGTATCTGGCGGACAACCAGTTCGCCGGTCTCACGGGAGAAGCCCTGCAAGAGGCCATCGCGCGGCAGATCCGGGAAAAGAAGGGCGATCTCACGGGGGCCATGGAAGCGCAGGGGACTACGCCGCGGCGCTTGACGGACCTGATCGGTTCGCTGTGCGACCTCACGTCCGGAAGCGGCGACAAGGGCACGCCCATCGTTCATATCCAGGGGTATTTCGACACATTTGCGGCGGACTGAGCGGGACGGCGCTCAGGGTTCCTTTTTCTCGTTGTGTGACCGGGAGAGGAGCTCCTTTGCGCGGTCGACGGTGCTGACCAGGAGCCGTTTTGCCCAGATGAACTCCGTGGCGAGGACGGCCAGGCCGAGGGGGATGACTACGGTGGCGGGGCCCGGCATGAAGATCATGGCGACGCCCAAGAGCACAATGGTGCCGCCGAGAGTGAAGATCAGCAGCCGTTTGAGCTGGCGGAGCGTTCGTTTCGCGGTGACCCGGAAATCGGCGGCGAGGGGGCCGAGCATGCGTTCAAGCTGTTTTTCCGTGATCACAAGCGACGTCAGCAGAATGATGGCCGTAAGCGGGATGAAAATGAACGCGACCGCCTGGCTTACCGGCCGTTCGAGCGGGCTGTTGACGGCATCCAGCACCAGCACCGCCACGTATAAGGCATAGTAGAACCACAGCAGGAATCCTTCGAGGCGGGACACGGTGGCGCCGGAGATGAATACCGGCAGACAGACCACGGCCACCGCGATCATGACCGGGATGTCGTAGTGGAGGGCGTCGCGCGAGACTTCAGCGCCGCCGGGCCCCAGCAGCGCCGAGATGCCCAGTACGCCAAGCAGATTGAAGATGTTGCTGCCCACCACGTTGCCCACCGCGAGGTCACGTTCGCCCCGCACGGTGGCCCAGAGCGAGGCGGCGAGTTCGGGAAGGGATGTGCCCACCGCGACGATGGTCAGGCCGATGAGGAGTTCGGTGATGCCGAGCCGCTGGGCAATGGCCACCGCTCCCCGCACGAACCAGTCGGCGCCCAGGCCAAGGCAGACGAGTCCCGCGAGCACGAGCGCCGCATGAAGTGCGAAGTTTCTTGAATTGAACGGCGGATTCATGGGCGAGATTTCGGGTTTCTCGTTATGTTCCCGCCTGGCGTAATGTCGCGCAAGGAAGACTTGGACTGCCGTGTATCCCGCCAGGGCGGCCAGGAGCAGCGCGCCCTCCGCGGGCTCGATGGTTCCGTTCCTGCTCAGCAACCAGGTCAGAAGCGATACGCCGATCATGATGGGAACATCGAAGCGTACCAGTTGCGACGAAATGGTCAGGGGGCGCATGATCGCCGCGATGCCGAGAATGAACAGCACGTTGAAGATATTGCTGCCGACCACATTGCCCAGGGCCACGCCGGCGTCGCCGGTCAGGCTGGCGCGTGCGCTCACGGCGAGTTCGGGCGCGCTCGTGCCGTAGGCCACGACGGTCAGGCCGATGATCAACGGGCTGATCCTGGCTGCGGCGGCGATGCGCGAGGCGCCTCGCACGAGCAATTCCGCCCCACCGACCAGGAGCGCCAGACCCAGCACCAGAAAGAAGGCAGGCATCGCGGTTTCCTTGTGGTTGTGGAGAATTATCGTATCATACGGGGAGGCACGGACAAGAACGGGGACAGGTTCCGCGCACCGTCCGCGGCGCTTCCAGGAGGGCGTGGACTAAATTCCGAGGGCGGCGTTGATGACGAGCTGGATGTCGACGGCGTTGACCAGGCCGTCGGGATCGCCGTCCACGTTGGGCTCGAAGTCCGGGTCAACCGGCACGCCCAGCGCCGCGTTGATCACCAACTGAATATCAACCGCGTCGAGGAACCCGTCTTTGTTGATGTCGGCGGGTCCTGCGGGTTCGATGGGGCCCAGCCAGGGCGCTGCCAGAGGGAAGGTGACATCGAAGCGGCCGTATTCGTCCCACCCGCCCGCTTCACGCGGCATGCTGCAGGAGGCGGTGCCTTGCCAGAGCTGACCGATCACCTGCTGGGTATCAGTGAGCATGAGCGGACTTCCCGAAGAGCCGCGTTCAGTTGTGCCTTCGTTCCATCCGACCCGGTGCACGGTGGGGTACCCTGCCCCGGAGATCAGGTCGCCGAAGCTGATGCGTTTGTAGTCCCCGCTGGGGTGATGAATGCACGTGACGCTCGTGCCTAGCGCGGGCGGCACGGTGGTCCACCCGAGATACATCACCTCCTGCGGCGGCTGGTTGCGCAGGCGGAGCAGGGTGAAGTCAGAACCCGACGGTGCGGGGCTGGAGACCATGAAATCCGCTCCGCCGGTGGTGCGGGGAACGCTGTACGACGGCAGCAGGAGGCCGCCGCAGGTTTCGCGCTGCCACAGCCAGTAGAATTCGAGGGTGCTGGCTGCCTGGGCGGTTTCGACGCAGTGTTCCGCGGTCAGGAAATAGGGAATCTCCGTCTCCGGGACCGAATCGGCGATGAGCGAGCCGGTGCACCAGAGCACGCCGGTTCCCCGCGCAATCGAGCCGATCCCGCCCACGCCCCACGAGGCCTCCTGCCAGTCGGGATAGCAGGCGACGTCGAGGTTGCACCAGCCCGCGTCGTTTAGGGCCTTGCCCCAGGGCAGTGTGGCAAAGTCCGCGTAGATGTGTGCGGTCTGGTCGATCACCATCCGGACGGGCTCGACCGGCACGCCCGCGGGCACGGCGCATTCCACGGCGACGGTATCCGAGAAGCACGAGGCCGCCCATAGATCGGATTCACCGGGATACGGCGCGGTGTACGGACCGTAGGCCTCTTCCGGGAACGACGCATTGTATACAACGACCTGTGCGCCGCGCGGCAGGTCGAGCATGGCGAAATGGATCCGTTGCGCCACGGCCTCCGGCGAATAAATGCGGACGGACCAGAGGCGGGTTCCGTCGCTGAGGGTTTCCCACATCCCGAGGTTCGCGCGAGCGCCGGCGACGTAGATCCGCTGCGGGAAGTCCTGGAACACGCCGATGCGTTTTGCGCTTTTGGCCGCCTGCTGTTCGCGTTCAAGGTCCTCCGCCAGGACCTTGCCCATGTCGAGGGGATCCAGGAGGACCCACTCGCCCGGCTGCGCAGCCCGGGCGGGACCGAGCGCTTTCGGTGTGGGCCTGGTGAACTTGGCGATCTGCCGGGATATCGCGGGCAGCTGTTCCGCGGGCGGCAGATCCCATGTCTTGCACGCAATGCCCGCGCGCTCGAGGTCGGTATCGGAGAGCAAGCGTCCGTTTGCATCGCTGTACAGGTCAAACGGCTCGTCTCCGTTGACGGGAGCTACGTGGTAGCCGGTCACGGTCCCTGCGGCCAGATTGCGTCCCCGTTCGCGCCACGACAGCAAGACCCGGTAGCCGCTCTGCGGGTATCCGTGCCCGGCCAGAAAGGCGGCGGCTTCGGGGAAGCGGTCCGCACCACACGCCTCGGCACTGTTTCCGGGTAAGTTTTGCGAGGCGGGGGCCGTCAGGGACAGAGCCACCGCCAGAGTCACGGCGGCGGCCAGGCGGTATGCGGAGGCTCCATGCGTATTCTTCACGACCGGACCGGTCCTTTCGTGCGGCTATTCCTGGGCAGATTTCACATCTAACCGTACCACGAAACCCACAATTTGTGTCATATGTTTCCCGAGATAGAGACGCCAGACGGCCGGCTGAATTCATTCCGGTGCAACGCCGTTTGTGCTTCGACGGGGCGGAAGGCGCGGGTGCGGCTCCTCGGTTCGGTGCTGAAACCTTGCCGGTTTTTCCACTTAACCAATATGCGTGCAAGAGTTTAGGGTCTCTCGCCCCGCCTTGCGTGCGCGGTTGCATCCAATAAAACCGTGTGTTAATCTTTTGCGCGTGTGCATCTGAGGCCGTCTGGGCAGGTCCTGTGTTCGCCTCGCCGTGCATCTGTACTCCGGGCATCCTGCGAAACCATGGGAGTTTGCGCTATGCAAGTTGCTGATATGTTTAGTCTTAAAGGTAAAGTGGCTGTTGTGGCGGGTGGCGGCGGCATTCTGGGCGGCGCAATCGGGGAAGGGCTGGCGGACGCCGGGGCGAAGGTGGTCATTGGCGATCTGCTGCCTGAGATGGCCGGGAAGGCCGTGAAACGCATTACCGACGCCGGCGGAACGGCTCTGGGCGTCACGATGGACGCGTTCGATCGGTCAACGATCGAAGCCTGCCGCGACACGGCGTATGATACCTACGGGTCGGTGGATATTCTGATCAACGCGGTCGGCGGCAACATGAAGGCGGCGACGACCTCGGCCGAGCAGTCGTTTTTCCAGCTTCCGCCCGATGCGTTGTCGAAAGTGTTCAATCTGAACATCCTCGCGGGCACGATCGTGCCGTGTCAGGTGTTCGGCGAACGCATGAAAGACAACCCGGAAGGCGGGAGCATCATCAACATCTCCTCGATGAGCGCTTTGTCGCCGTTGACGCGTATTCCGGGATACAGCGCGGCGAAGGCGGCGGTCAGCAACTTCACGCAGTGGCTCGCGGTGCATTTCGCCCAGGAATACACGGCCGGGCTGCGGGTGAATGCGATCGCGCCGGGCTTCTTCCTGACGGAGCAGAACCGTTTCCTCATGACCGACGAGAAGACCGGCGAATTGACGCCGCGCGGCAAGAAAGTCATTGACCACACCCCCATGGGCCAGTTTGGGAAGCCCGAAGACCTGATTGGCGTGACGGTGTGGCTGGCGTCGGAGGCCTCGCGGTTCGTGACGGGCATTGTGGTGCCCATTGACGGCGGGTTTTCGGCCTATTCCGGGGTGTAATCGCGCGCCTGTATGGTGTTAACGCAGAAGAGCAAGGAGTTTGAATCCATGATGGATCCGGTGGCCTCTCTCAAAGCGCATCAACCGAGCCATGAGTTCCTGATCGCCATTGACAGCGACGGCTGCGCGTTCGACACGATGGAGATCAAGCACAAGGAGTGCTTCATTCCGAACATCATCAAATACTGGGACCTTCAGCCGGTGTCGAAATACGCGCGCGCGGCGGCGGAATTCGTCAACCTGTATTCACCATGGCGCGGGATCAACCGGTTCCCGGCGCTGCTGATGGTCTTTGATCTGCTCGACGACTGGGACAAGGTGCAGGAGCGCCAATTCCGGTGTCCGGACGCGGGCTCCTTGCGCGAGTGGGTCGTGAAGGAATCCAAGCTCGGCAATCCGGTGCTGGAAGCCTGGTGCAAAGCACATCCGAATGACCCGGTGATGGAACGCGCCCTGGAGTGGAGCAAGGCGGTCAACCGGACCGTGGCGGACATCGTGCAGGGCGGGTTGCCGCCGTTCCCGTATGTGCGCGAGTGTCTGGAAAAAGCCCATACCCGGGCGGACATGCTGGTCTGTTCGCAGACGCCCACCGAGGCGTTGACCCGGGAATGGCAGGAACAGGGCGTGGACCAATACGTCTTCGCGATTGCCGGCCAGGAAATGGGTAAGAAGTCTGAGCATATCGGGTTCGCCGCGCAGGGCCGCTACGAACAAACGAAAATGCTCATGATCGGCGATGCTCCGGGCGACATGAAAGCCGCGCGGGCCAACAACGCCCTCTTCTTCCCCATCAATCCGGGCGACGAAGACAAGTCGTGGAAGCGGCTCTATGAAGAAGGGCTCGACAAGTTCTTTGCGGGCGAGTTCGCCGGGGACTACGAGGCCGCGCTGATCAAAGAGTTTGACGCGTATCTCCCGGAAGTTCCGCCCTGGAAAAAGTAGCGGCAGCCCATGAAGATCATCGTCGATGAAAACATGCCCTACGGGTTTGAGGCGTTCTCGACTCTGGGCGATGTGGTCACGAT
Source organism: Candidatus Hydrogenedentes bacterium UBA2224 (assembly GCA_002348185.1). Taxonomy (GTDB): domain Bacteria; phylum Hydrogenedentota; class Hydrogenedentia; order Hydrogenedentales; family SLHB01; genus UBA2224. Next base: position 28,587 of record DDYW01000067.1, read on the forward strand.
GCCGGGGCGGCGTATTGACGCCGCGGCGGTCGCGGACGCGGATATTCTGGCGATTCGTTCCATCACGAAAGTGAATGCGGCCCTGCTGGAAGGCTCGAAGGTCCGTTTTGTGGGCACGGCGACCATTGGCGAGGACCATGTCGACAAGGCGTATCTCGAAGCGCGCGGCATCGGGTTCTCGAGCGCGCCGGGATGCAACGCGAACAGCGTGGGCCAGTACATCACCGGCGCCCTGCTCGAGCTGGCCGCAGCGCACGGGTTCCGGCTGCGGGATCAGACGCTGGGCATCGTGGGCGTCGGCAACGTCGGGTCGCGGGTGCTGGCCAAGGCGTCCGCGATGGGCATGAGTTGCGTGCTCAACGACCCGCCACTGGAGCGAAAGACCGGCGATGCAGCCTACCGGCCGTTGGATGAGGCCCTTGATTGCGACATGATCACCGTGCACGTTCCGCTGACGCGGGAAGGCCCGGACGCGACGTACCACCTGGTCGATGAGGCTTTTTTGCGCCGTATGAAACCGGGCAGCATCCTGATCAACAGCGCGCGCGGTGCCGTGGCGGACGGAGCGGCCGTAAAACGGGCGCTTTCGGACGGCCATCTGAGAGCGTGCGTGCTGGACGTTTGGGAAGGCGAACCGCTTGTCGATCTCGAGTTGCTGGAGCAGGTCTTCATCGGCACGCCCCACATCGCGGGCTACTCGTTTGACGGCAAGGTGAACGGTACGCGGCAGATCCATGAGGCCGCATGCGCGTTTCTGGGAGTCGCTCCGGTCTGGGACCCCTCTCCCCTGCTCCCCGCGCCGGAATGTCCGGAGGTCCGTGTGGACGGCGCCGCCGGAGACCCCGAGGACGCCCTGCGCGAGGCCGTGCGAAACGTGTATGATGTCCGCAGCGACGACAGGGCCATGCGCGGGCTCTTTGACGTATCCGAGGCGGGGCGCGGCGCCTTTTTCGACACACTGCGCAAGAACTATCCGCGGCGGCGCGAGTTTTTCAACACCCGGGCAATCGTTACTCCCGGGAATCCCGGTCTGGAAGCGATGCTTTCCGGCGTGGGATTTCAATGTGAGGCCTAGTCATCGATGGAATTGATTAAAGAGCACGAAGCGATTACGAACGACGAAATCCGGGCCTTCGTTGCCGAGGCGATGGCCGCGGTCGAGGCGGATGGCAAACGGGTACTGTTCGTCATTCCCGACCAGACGCGCAGCATGCCGATGCCGGCGATGTTCCGTGCCCTTCACGCGGCCTTGAGCCGGCGCGTGGCGAAGATGGATTTTCTGGTGGCGCTCGGAACGCATCCCCCCATGACGGAGGCCATGTTGAACGCGCTGATCGGCGTGACGCCGGACGAGCGGGCGGGCGTGTTTGGCGATGTGGGCCTGTTCAACCATGCATGGGACAACCCAAACCAGCTCGCGCGCATCGGAACCATTTCCGAGGAGGAGATCGTTGAGATCTCGGACGGGCTGATGCGCCAGTCGGTCGACGTGACCCTGAACAAGATGATCCTGGACTACGACCTGCTGTGCGTGGTCGGGCCGGTGTTTCCTCATGAGGTGGTGGGCTTCAGCGGCGGCAACAAGTACTTCTTCCCGGGGATCGCGGGGCCGGACATCATCAACCTGTTCCACTGGCTGGGGGCGCTGATCAGCAATCCGGTGATCAACGGGACGATGCACACGCCCGTGCGCGAGGTGGTAAACCGTGCGGCCGCGTGCATTCCGGTCGAGAGACGCTGCCTGGCGTTGAATGTCATGGGCAAGGATTGCCATGGCCTGTTCTTCGGCACGCCCGAAGCGGCCTGGGAGGCCGCGGCCCGGATGGGCACGCGCACCCATATTGTGTACAAAGAGAAGCCGTTCAGGAGCGTGCTGGCCGTGGCGCCCGAGATGTACGACGAGCTCTGGGTGGCGGGCAAGTGCATGTACAAGCTGGAACCCGTGGTTGCCGATGGCGGCGAGCTCATTATCTACGGGAAGCACATCCGGGAGGTGAGCGTCACCCACGGGCGGTATATCCAGAAGATCGGCTACCACACGCGCGATTATTTCCTGTCGCAGATGGAGAAATTCACCGACATCCCCGGCGGCATCCTGGCGCATTCGACGCATGTCCGGGGGATTGGAGAGATGGTCGGCGGGGTCGAAAAACCCCGCGTGCAGGTGACGCTCGCAACAAGTATCCCGAGAGCGAAGTGCGAAGCGATCAATCTCGGCTACCGCGATCCCGACAGCATCCATCCCGGCGACTGGCAGGACCGCGAGGACGAGGGCCTGTTGCTGGTGCCGCACGCGGGCGAAGTGCTGTACCGTCTGCGCGAGGGAAACCCCTGCCCCAAACCGTTCCGGCCGTAGACGGGTGTGTTCAGCCCGGCGCGGGGGGCAGCGCGGGTTCCGGGTGCGATTCCGCCTGTGCGCCGGCCCGCATGCAGAAGCGGACCCCGATGACCCAGAGCACAAAGGTCAAGAGCAGCGGATAGTACGCCGGCAGGACGTCCTTCAGCAGGTTGAATCCCGGGGGCTGGGTGGCCGATGTTGATATGGCCGCGGCGCCCGCCAGGACGAGCACGGCGTGTACGTGCCGCGTTTTCAGCGCGATGTAATAGGCGGCGGGAAGCGCCAGAATGTACGAGCCCGGCGTGAGCCGCGGCAACACCAGCAGGTACGCCAGGCAAAACAGCATGATGACGGACAGGTAACCGTCATCGCGGAAAACGTGAAGAAACCGCCGGACCGCCGCCCACGTCACCAGCGTCACGACCGCCAGAAGCGTCAGGTATCCCACCACGGCGACCGGTTCCCCCACCATCGGCGCTCCCAGTCGTTCGCACACCTTCCCCGAAAGCTCGTTGAGTAACCACCAGGCCGCGGGCGGATGGGACGGACGAAGCAGGTCTCCTCGATGAAGGCCCAGGGTGGATTTCTGCAGGTTCTGCAGGAAGACGATGGTCATCTCGGAGTAGAACACGGACGAAAGCGCCAGCATGGCCGCATACACGCCGGTTCCCAGGAACAGGGCGTAACGCCTCCGCCGGCCCCGGCGGATGACCAGCAGGGCGAGGAACAGGATCAGGGCGAGTTTGAAGCTCGCCGCCAGGGCCACCAGCACGGCAAAGGTCTTGAGATGGCCGTGGAGGTACGCGTAGAGGCCCGCCCAGAGAAGAACCTGCTCAATAAGCACGACGTTGCCTCCGGCCACGTCCCAGTACAGGGCAAAATTGAACCCGAGCAGGCACACCAGCAGGAACAGGCCATCGAGCGAACGTTTGAGAAACCACCGGTGCCACATCCAGACCAGTCCGGTCAGGCACAGGACTTTCAGGGCAAGATACGCCACGTAAGCGGTCTGAAACGGGAGCGCGGCGAACGGAAGGAAGAAATACAGCGTGATCGGAGGGTACCCGTAGGCGGCCTGCACGCCCGGGTCCAGTTTGTGAAGGTTCGGGGGATCGTACGGGTCGAGCCCCTGGCTGAACGCTTGCGCGGCGGCATAGCACGTGCGGAACGTGAGCTGAAAATGCTGGGGTTCCCGCGCAATCTTGACCACAACGGCCACTGCATACAGGATGACGAGAACAGCCAGAAGGACGGAAGCTGTCCTGCGCGACCGCGCCACCTGCGCAGCGTTGTCTGATGCTTCCATAAACGTCTTTACACCTGTATTTAGCCCATACCCGGAACATACACTACCCCAAACAGCGATTCTGTGCAACGGGCGGACGAGCGGGCGCGCCGGCAGGCGTCTGCGCAGGCGATATGAATTCGGGCGCGCTGCTGTGGTATTGTCCCGGCATTCCTGCCGCTTTTGCGGGCAAATGGGGCATGTTTGCGCGCCTGCGGGCGTGTTTTTCAAGGGAGTCAGCTATGCCGAAAAACGTCATTGTCGCGCAGTCAGGCGGTCCGAGTCCGGTGATCAACAGTTCACTCCGGGGGGTCATCGAGACCTGCAAGACGTTCCCCGGCGCCTTCGGCACCCTGTACGGCGGCTGGCACGGCATCGAGGGCGTGCTGAGAGAGGAACTGCTCAATTTGTCGGCGCAGGATGAGGAGGAAATCGCGCTGCTTCGGTACACGCCCGCGGCGGGCAGCATCGGCACCTGCCGCTACAAGCTCAAGGCCAGCCAGAACGAGGATTTCGAGCGGGTGATCGAGGTCATGAAGGCCCACGACATCGGCTATTTCTTCTACAACGGCGGCAACGATTCGATGGACACCGCGCACAAGGTGGCGCAGATGGCGCACGAACGCGGGCTTGACCTGGTGGCGGTCGGGGTGCCCAAGACCATCGACAACGACGTGGGCGACTCGGAATTCCGGCTCATTGACCACACGCCTGGTTACGGCAGCGTGGCCCGGTACTGGATGAGTATCGTGCAGAACGCCAACGAGGAAAACGGGGGCTCATGCCCGGCGGACCCGGTGCTCGTGCTTCAGGCGATGGGGCGCAAGATCGGGTTCATCCCCGCCGCCGCGCGCCTGGCCGACCCGAAACGCGAAATGCCGCTTCAGATTTACATGGCCGAGTCGAAAGTGACGGTCGAGGAGCTTTGCGACAACGTCAACGACCAGCTCGCGCGGGACGGGCGCTGCATCATCGTGGTCAGCGAAGGATTCGAGGTCGGTGAACTGGGCGAGACGAAAGACAGTTTCGGCCACACGCAGTTCAGCGCGTCGAAAACGACCGTTGCCCAGCAACTCGTGACGGTGCTGAACGAACATGGGCTGCCGGTGCCGGGCAAGGCGCGCGGACAGGTCATGGGCACGGATCAGCGCATGACGGCGATCTATGCCTCGATTCCGGACCTGGACGAGGCGTACAAGGTGGGTCAGAAGGCCGCCCTGATCGCCGAGTCGGGCGAGAATGGATGGATGTCGACGATCCTGCGTGAGCCGGGGCCCATCTACACCGTGCGCTACGACAAGGTGCCGCTCGAGAAGGTCGCCAATTCCGAGCGTGCGTTTCCGAAATCCTGGCTGGCGCCGAACAAGTGTGACGTCACGGACGACTTTGTCCGGTATGCCCAGCCGCTGGTCGGCGAGGACTGGGCCAGTGTGCCGGTGGTGAACGGCCGCCAGCGCTTCGCCCGGTTCAAACCCATTTTTGCCGAAAAGAAACTGCCGGAATACACCCTGCAGGCCCTGCGGAAATAGCGGCAGCAAGTATGCCTTTTCCACAGAGGGCTCAGCGTCCTGAGTCCCGGGTTTCAACCCGGGGGTCACGGCTCCCCAATGGAGCCAAGACCCGCAGGGACGACAGAGGCGACGATAGTGCTCGATGGATGAACGGCCAGGTTGCGCACCCGTATCTCCACAAGACATTCAGATAGGAGTTTCGGGCGTTTCTCAAAGCGCACGAGAGCAAATATGATGGCAGGCACATTTGAGATCTCGTGCGTATTCTGCCGTCCCTCCGGGACTCGATGTGGGCGCGACGCGGGTCCCCGGGTTGAAACCCGGGGCTATTCTCTTTCGTCCCTACGGGACTCAGGTCCGGAGAAGAAGACGAAGAAC
>DDYW01000067.1:34117-72269 GCA_002348185.1 Candidatus Hydrogenedentes bacterium UBA2224
GTGACGGCGCCCCGGGATCGGATTCCCAAACGCGTTACGCCCTGAAAGGGCACGCTACTGTCCAATCTCACGCGTGTTTTTCATCAAATCTCCGTCACAGCGGGCCATGGATGGCGAGCCCGACCGGGATCCCGATTGCGATTTCGATTCCGATTTCGATCCCGATATGGGGGAGAATCTGAGAACGCGATAGAGGCAGGGCCTGTTTCGTGTTTTGCCTGGTCTCGGGATGCCCCTTCAGGGCGTATCTATTTGGCGAAACCTAACCCAGGGCGTTGCCCTAGGCTATTCTCGGTCGCCCCTTCGGGGCTGCAAGACCCGACGCAGGTCCGCGCTATTCTTGGTCGCGCTTTCGGGGCAGCAAGAACCGGCGCAGGTCCGGGCGGTTCTCGGTTGCTCCTTCGGGGCGGCGAGAAAAGGGCACGCAGTCACGTTGCGGACAGGCCACGTGGCTATTCCCGGTTGCCTCTTCGGGGCAGCCAAGAATAGCTCCGGATTGAAGGCGCAGAATGGCCACGCGGGCCCACGCAGTCACATTCCGACACAAACGAAACCCCTGGGCACAAAAATCGGTGTCCTCTGAGCCCTCTGTGGCCAACACACCGGTGCTTCAGGGGGCTCCCTGATACCGTTTTACCGCGGCATCGCAGCGGCTGCGGTAGTCCGCGAGCGTGGCGGCGCAGGCATCGTCCTGCGCGTAGTTGTGGAGCTGGTACGGGTCTTTTTCGAGGTCGTGGAGGAATTCGTAGGGGGGCGTCTGCCCGTCGTAGCGGGCATAGACGTATCGCTGGCCGCGGATGCCCTCCCAGGTGGGAATCTTCTCGTGTTTCATGCGGTGTTCGCAGAAGAATTCGGTCCGCCAGTCCGCGGGCGCATCCCCGTTGAGCCAGGGCAGGAGGCTGCGTCCCTGGTAGCGTTCCGGCGCGGCCACGCCCGCGACGTCGAGCAGCGTGGCGGGGATGTCGATGTTGAGGGCCATCGGACTGAGGACGCGTCCGCGCAGGTCTTGCGGCATGCGCGGGTCGTAGATGATCAGCGGGACGCGCAGCGATTCCTCGTAATGCGACCATTTGCCGGCGAATCCGCGTTCGGCCATGTAGTAGCCGTTGTCAGACGCATAAACGATGACGGTGTTTTCCGCCAGGCCGTGTTCCTGGAGTCTGGCGGTAATCCCGGCGATCATGTAGTCCACGCCCGCGAGAAGGCGAAAATAGGCCCGCATGTTCTTCTGGTATTTTTCGGGGGTGTCCCAGCGCCAGAAGAAGCGTTCGCGGTTCATGGATTCGCGGAGGAACGCGGGATGGGCGTCGAAAATCTCGGGGCTGTCCAGCAGCGGCGGAGGGAAGAGGGTGTCCTCGAACATGCCCTTGACCGCGTCAATGCAGGGATAGTGGTTCTCCTTGTCGCTGTCCTCGGCGTGGGTGGAGCTGAAACTGACCGAGAGGCAGAAGGGGTGTTCGGGGGAACAGCCGTCGAGGAAGCCGAGGGCGTGTTCCAGGTTGATCTCGTCGATGTGGCGGGTGGTTCCATCGGGCTGTTTGCGCAGGTAGGGCCGGTCGCGTTCGCTGAAATAGTCGAACAGGGTCTCTTCCGGCCGGGTTTCGGTTTGGACGCCGAGTTTGCCGACGAACCCGGTACGGTATCCCGCGGCGCGCAGGACAGCGGGGTAGCTGGTCTCGAGATGGGCGGTGCGCATGGGCGGTGTGCCGAAGGTGAACCCGTGGGTGCGCTCGGTGAGGCCGGTGAGGATGGAGGCCCGGCTGGCGGCGCAGATCGACGTGGTGACGAACGCGTTCTGGAAGCGGACGCCCTGCCGGGCGAGGTGGTCGATGGCGGGCGTCCGGGCGATGCGGTGGCCGGCGATGCCCAGCGTGTCATGGCGCTGGTCGTCGATGAGGAAGAAGAGGATATTGGGCCGCCTGGGCGCCGCCTCTCCCCCGCTTTCACGGCTGTCCGCCGCCGCCGCGGCGCTCCCGATTGCGCACATGTTCAAGAAGGTCCGCCGGTTCATGACCTTACCCTCCTCGCGGTCGCCGGGTATCAACAGGACGCCCCGGGAGAGGCGGTCTCCCGGGGCGGTGGACGTCGTTCAGGTCACTTCGCCAGTTCGGCGGCGACTTTGTCAAAGTAGGCGACGCACTGGGCGATCTCGGGCACGGAATTGTCCCAATTGTGCTCGTATTCGATGGAGAACACGATGTTCTTGAGCCCCTGGCGCTGGATCTCCTTCATGAGGGCCTCGACATTGCAGACGCCCGTGCCCCAGGGCACGTCGTGGGCTTCGCGCTTGCCAAATTCATTGAGGTCCTTGAAATGGAAGGTGATGATGCGGCCTTCGAGCTTCTTGAGGGCTTCCAGGGGGTCGACGCCCGAGCGGGGCCAGTGACCGGTGTCGGCGCAGGCGCCGAGGCGTTTGCTGCGGCCTTCCACGGCGGCCAGGACCGTGTCCGGGCTCCAGTATTTGGAGGGCGCAGGGTGGTTGTGGAAGGCGACGTTGATCCCGTACTCGTCGGCCAGCTTCTCGACGGTATCGAGGGCTTCGGCATCGGGCTCGCTGCAGATGGTCTGGATGCCCATGGCCTTGGCGAATTCAAAGACCTTGCGGGACTCGGCCTCGTCGGCGGGCAGGCCGACCACGCCGTAATTCATGAGTTTGATGTCGCAGGCCTTGAGCTTGGCGAGGGCTTCCTGGCGCAGTTCTTCCGACATGTTGTGATCGAAGACGGCATCGGGTTTTTCGGGGCTGAACTTCTGGCCGGGATACGCCTCGATGTAATGGAGGCCCAGGCTCTGGTTCTTGTCGACGGCCTCAAAGAAGGTGAAGCGGTTGAAGCTGTACGCCTGGCAGCCCAGGTGCCAGCCGAGTTTCTCCGCGTTGGGACAGCCCTTGGCCGCCGCCGGGGCCGCCTCCTGCGCCGTTGCGCAGGACGTCAACAGCATCGCCGCACACGCGAATCCCATCAGCATCGCAGACATCGTTTTCATGGTCGCATATTCTCCTGTTGCACGGGCGAATCGCCCGTTAACCGTGAAGACCCGGGACAGAGAATGCGATTGTAGCACACGGGCGCGTCCGGAAAAACCAGCCCGGCCGAACGGCCCGGCCGAACGGCGTTCCGGGACAGGCCGCGGGATCCTGTTCTTGCCCCGGGCGAGGGGTTTTCGTATGATTGCGGCCTTGCTTCGGGGGAGCGGTTCGGGGGGGTGGCAGGCCAGCATTGGGCAGCCTGTGTTCTGGAAGGAAGTGCATCCATGGCAGACAAGAAACTGAAGGTTGGCGTAATTGGCGTCGGCTCGATTGCCCAGGTGTGTCATCTGGACGCGTGGAAGGAACTCGAGGCCAAGGGAACCGTTGAACTCGCGGCCGTATGCGACATCATCCCCGAACGCGTTGAAATGGTGAGCAAGAAGTGGGACGTGCCGAAGACGTATACCAACTACAAGACCATGCTGAAGCAGGGCGATTTCGACATCATCGACGTCTGCACACAGAACCGCCTGCACAGCAGCATTTCGGTGGATGCGCTCCATGCGGGGGCCAATGTGCTGTGCGAAAAGCCCATGGCCATGAACGCCAAAGAGTGCGAAGCCATGCTCGCGGCGGCCAAGCAGAGCAAGCGCAAACTCATGGTGGCCCAGAACATGCGGTTTGAGGCGGGCAACGAACGCATCAAGGCGATGATCGACCGGGGCGACCTCGGCGAGATTTATTTCGGCGAGGCGCGCTACCTGCGCCGCCGGGGCATTCCGGGCTGGGGCAAGTTCCACATCAAACGCGAGTCCGCCGGCGGTCCGCTGATCGATATTGGCGTGCACATGCTCGACCTGATCATCTGGCTGATGGGGTGCCCGAAACCCGTGTCCGCCACGGGGCACGTGAGCCGCAAGTTCGGCGATCGGGAAGGCCTGTGTAACGGGGAGTGGGGTGTGCCGTATCCGTTGAAGGAATTCGACGTTGAGGATCACGCGGCGGCGTTTATCCGGTTCGAGAACGGCATTGCGCTGAGCCTGGAAGTAAGCTGGGCGGCGAACATCCCAAAGGATGTCCAGGGCCTGCGGATACTGGGCGACAAGGCGGGCGTCTGCACCGAGCCCCTGGTCATCACCAGCGCGGCCGACGGCGCGTTGACGAGCATGCAGTACGACTGGCTGCCGGAACAGGAGGGCCACCGCATGGAGATCCTGCATTTTGCCGCATGCGTACGCGACGGCCTGCCCGTGCGCGTGAAACCCCAGGAGTCTCTGCGCATCCAGCAGATTCTCGACGCCATCTACGAGTCCTCGAAGAGGGGCAAAGAGGTGGCGATCAAGTAGGACGGCGCGCATGGGTCTTACAGGACCCATGGGATTCATAGGCCCCCGGCTGAGTTCGCGGGAAAGAGGAATTCCCGCCGTGGCGTGTGGTATCGTAGCCGTTTCCAATATTCAGTGGGAGATAATCCCTGTTTGACGGGGCATCGGGTCAACCGGAGTTTGAGGAGAACACGAGCGATGGCGCAGCAAGACATTGGGCTGATCGGTCTGGCGGTGATGGGCGAGAACCTTGTGCTCAATATGGCGAACAAAGGGTTCGGGGTGGCGGTGTACAACCGCACGGTGGCGAAGGTGGACAAGTTTGTCCAGGGGCGCGCGAAGGGCAAGACCATCGTGGGGTGTCACAGCATCGAGGAACTGGTGAAGAACCTCAAGACGCCGCGCCGCGTCATGTTGCTGGTGAAGGCCGGTGACGCGGTGGACTCGTTCATCGAGCAGCTTATCCCCCACCTGGAACCGGGCGACATCATCATAGACGGCGGCAACAGCCACTTTCCGGACACCATCCGCCGCACGAAGTACGTGGAAAGCAAGGGACTGCTTTACATCGGCACGGGGGTGTCGGGCGGCGAAGAGGGCGCGCTGAACGGTCCGTCGATGATGCCGGGTGGTTCGCCGGCCGCGTGGCCCCATGTGAAGAAGATTTTCCAGACCATCTGTGCGCAAACCGACTCGGGCGAGCCGTGCTGCGACTGGGTCGGCGAAGGCGGCGCCGGCCACTTCGTGAAGATGGTTCACAACGGCATCGAATACGGCGATATGCAGATGATCTGCGAGACCTACCAGATGATGAAGGAAGGTCTCGGCATGAGCAACGAGGAAATGCATGACGTGTTCGCCGAATGGAACCGGGGCGAGCTCGACTCGTATCTCATTGAAATCACCCGCGACATTCTCGGCTACAAAGACGAGGACGGCCAGGCGGTCGTGGATCTCATCCTCGACACGGCGGGCCAGAAGGGCACGGGCAAATGGACGGCCATCGCCGCGCTGGACGAGGGCCAGCCGCTTACGCTGATCGGCGAAGCGGTGTTCGCGCGCTGCCTGTCGGCGCTGAAGGAGGAGCGCGTCGAAGCTTCGAAACAGATCCTGGGCCAGACCCGGCCCTTCTCGGGCGACAAGAAGGCCTTTGTCGACGATCTGCGGAAGGCCCTGTACGCGGCGAAGATTGTCTCGTACGCGCAGGGCTACCAGTTGATGCGTTCGGCCGCAAAGACCTATGGCTGGAACCTGAACTACGGCGGGATCGCGCTGATGTGGCGCGGCGGCTGCATTATCCGCTCGGTCTTTCTCGGGAAGATCAAAGAGGCGTTCGACAAGAATCCCGGCCTGGTTAACCTGCTGCTGGATCCGTTCTTCCGGAACGCGGTCGCGTCGGCGCAGTCGTCGTGGCGCAACGTGGTCATCGAAGCGGCGAAGATGGGCATTCCGGTGCCTGCGATCAGCACCGCGCTGGCCTACTTCGACGGCTACCGGCACGACCGGCTGCCCGCCAACCTGCTCCAGGCCCAGCGCGACTATTTCGGCGCCCATACCTACGAGCGGGTCGACAAACCCCGCGGGGAATTCTTCCACACCAACTGGACCGGTCGCGGCGGCGACACGGCGGCGTCGACCTACACGGCGTAAGGATCCGGGACCAAACATGTGCCGGCCCGCGGCGCTCCGGCGGGGCTCCGCGGGCCGGTTTCGTTTGCGGGGATGGGGCTATTCCTCCGCGTGCGGGGCCCAGAGGGTGGCGGCGATGTAGCGTTCCGGGCCGGTGCTGCGTTCATTGATGTAATAGGTGGTGACCACCTTGCCGTCGGGTCGCTGCACACTGCGGACGTAGCCAATGTCGCGATCGTAGCCGTCGTCGCGGAGAACGATCTCGTCGCTCCAGGTCTGGCCGCCGTCGCTGCTGAGTTTGGCGGCGATACGGAACGGCCGCATGCGGACCCCATAGGTCAGGCAGAGGCGTCCGTCGGCGAGTTTGATGAGGCTGGGCGGATTGCCCTCGCCCAGCGTGTCGACGGGGTCGCATAAAAACTCCCAGGACCGGCCGTTGTCGCGAGAGATGTAGGCGGCGATCCAGCGGTTCGAGATTTCCCGGCGCCGGATGGTGGTGACGAGAGTCTCTTTCGATATACGGACCGTCGACGGCATGATGCCGAAGCCTTCGGGTTCGGGCATGATCCAGGACAGGAACTCCCAGGATTTTCCGCCGTCGGTGGTGCGCATGCAGAAGGGGCGTCCCTCGGAACCGTCGGATTTTCCGGCGGTCTGGAAGAGGGTGCACTCGTGTTTTCCGTCGACGATGTAGTCGGTGCGGGCGGCGATGCCATTGACGCCGGCATTGGGAAGGATGAAGGGCCCTTCCCAGGTGTGGCCGCGGTCGTAGCTGTAGTAGAACTTTGAAGGGCTTTGGGCGTCGATGTCGGTCATGCGGAGGGTCAGGGCGAAATCGGGGTGCGTGAAATCGATCCCGCCGGGACATGCGCGCATCTCGGGGACGGGCAGTCCGGGTGTTTCAGTGCCATGCAGGGCGTCGCCCTGGGCGATGAGGTAGCCCTTTTCGGCAGGATACTCGAGCGCCCAGGTCTCGCCGCCGTCGAGGCTGCGGGCGAGCCAGTGTTCTTCGGGCTTTTCGCGGTCGATATGATGGCGGGTCGGTCCGAGATCCTTGTAGTACCCGCGGGAAAATCCCACGAGGATTTCGTTGCCCCAGTTCCACATGCCGTAGTTGGCCGGCCACCCGCCAAACCGGCCTTTTTCGTAGTAGACCTTCACGTGCTTTGCGTCCACGGTGCTGGCCCCTCCCTGTTCTTCGCCGGCGGCCCACGCGAACGCGGGCAGCACGGTCATTATTATAAACCCGATAACAAAATGATTTCGCATGGCGCGCTTCCTCACGTGGTCAAATTGCGTATGAGCCCGAAGTCGCCGGTCCGGGCGGCTTCGAGCACGGGGCCCATGTAGTCGTTGACCTGTTCGCTGGCCAGGGGCACAGGCATGTTCTGGAGTTTCATCGCGAGCCGGGGGTCTCGGGCTGCGGCCAGGGCGCGTTCTATATGGGCGGGGGTGAACCCGGCCACTTCGCCCAGAGTGACCGGGAACCCGATGTCGCGGGAAAGGTCCAGCATGGCCTCGGCGACGGCCATGCCGAGGTCGCGCCCGTGCAGCGCGGAGAGGTCCAGGCGGGTATACCCGGCCGCGCGGTAGATCTCCCCCACTTCGCGCAGCCGGGCCTCGATCGCGGGCGCGAAGAAAACGGTGTAGTAGGGGTTCATGAGCGCACAGGCCCGTCCGTGGGGCAGGAGATCCACCAGCGAAAAACTCGTGAGATGCGCGCCGTTGGTGCCGCCGAGCATGATGGCGTATCCCCCGAGATCGGTGCCAAGCCCGAGGGCCTCGCGCGCAGCTAAATCTTCAGGCTCCGCACAGGCCTGTTTCACGTGGCGCACCAGAAGCTCGATGCCCAGCAACGCCACGGGCCGGACCAACTCGAGATCATTGCCGGAGGCGCCGTAGAACACCTCGAGGCAGTGCGATACGCCGTCCAGGGCGCCGTCCATGGTGAATTCCGGCGCCATGGTTGTGGTCTGCGCGTAATCGAACAGACAGCGCGGCGGCACGAGGGCCTCGTCTACCATGAGCATTTTCTGGGCGGTTCGGGTGTCGGTCACGTTCGCGTACTTGGTGAGGTGAGCGGCCGAGCCCGCGGCGAGCTGCACGGCGAGCATCGGGAGCATCTGTTTTCCGGCGAGCTTGAGCAGCCGGGTGACCTGGCCCGTCCCGAAATACTCGTCGAGGCCGGGATTTGCGGGGGCCAGGGTCATCCGGGCCACGGCGGCCTTGGCCGCGTCGATAGTGCTGCCGCCGCCCAGGGCGACCACCAGGTCCGGGGCTCGATCGGCGAGGGCCGTGGCAATGCGGAGGACGTCTTCCCGCGGCGCATTGGGTCGCGCGCCGGGAATGAAGCTGTTCGTGGCGACGCCGGCGCCCGCGAGCGTGTCGTGTACCTTCTTGTGGAGGGGCGGTCCCCACGGTTTGTCAAACCCGGATGCCACCACGGCGGCGCGGGAACCGAGGGCTCGGGCATGCTCCCCCAGCTTTTCGAAACAGTGCACGCCGTAGATATAGGCGCGGCCTTTAAACCGGGCGATGTGTTTCCGGGCCTGTTCCCGCTGGTACGGAGTCACGAGGGCTCTCCTCCTTCCGGGGGTATTATACGGGATTGGAGTGAGAATGCTCACAAACCGCCGGATTGGTTATAATGAGCGCCGTGTGGATGGGAATTCGCTTACCGTTACCTGGGGGTGAACATGTACGTAGGACGCATTGTGAGCATTGCCATGACCAAAGACAGCCGCCTGTGCGGCGTATACCGGGTGTCGAGCCGCTCGTTTCCGAACCGGACGGCGGTGTTGCGGGAAAACCGGGTGAGCATCGTGCCGAAGCCCGGTCACGAGGCCGACGTGCACAAAAACCCGTACATCGCCTACAACTGCGTGCGGGTGGTCTGCGGGGGGGATGTGGCCGTGGTCACCAACGGGAGCCACACCGACCCGATCGCGGAGAAGATCATGTCGGGCATGAGCCCCCGGGACGCGCTGCTGCTGTCGTTGATGACGCTGGATTACGAAAAGGACGACTACAACACGCCGCGTATCGCGGGCGTCGTCGATAAGCGCAACGGCGGTTCGGGGTACCTCGGGATCGTGCGCGAAGACGGCCTGCACGTGCGCCGCATGCCCCTGGAGGCGGGGATGTTCTACTATGTGGCCACCTACGAGGAAGGCAAGCTGTTGGACACCCAGAGCGGCAAGTTTCCCGCGAAGACCGCCCAGGACGCCTGCCAGTTTCTTCTGGGTGGCGGCGTTTTCGCGGAACGGACTCATCCCGTGACGGCGGTGGCGGCGATGAGTTCCAATTCGGATTTCGAGCTGGCCGCGATGGATGCGCCTCACACGTGATGCACACTGGATTTAATGAAGAACTGGACCGGCTGATCCGGGCACGGTACACGCTGCTTTACGTGGTGACGTGGGAGGAAGACCGTGCGCTGCGTATCCTGATGCGCCTGGCCGAAACCCAGCGGAAACCGTTGTACGAATGGTCCATCACGAACGGGCTGCGGTGTATCCACGGGGCGGCCGGCCAGGGCAGCGGGTCGCGCACGCGTGATCCCATGCAGATGCTCAACGAGGTGCTCCAGAAGGACGGCCCGGCCATCTACGTGCTGAAAGATTTCCACAGCTATCTCGAAGCGCCGGAGATGATCCGCCAGGTTCGCGATCTGGGCAGCGCGCTGGGGCCGACCAAGAAGACTCTGGTGTTTCTGTCGCCCGTGCTCAAGCTGCCGCGCGAACTGGAAAAGGACATGACCATCCTCGATCTTCCGTTGCCCACGTACGAGGAACTGAGCCAGCTTCTGGACGAGTCCATCGGCCGGCCGAGTTCTGCCCGCAAGTTTCAGGTCCGGCTCAGGCCGCAAGACCGCGACGCGCTGGTCAAGGCGGCCCAGGGCCTGACGATGAAGGAAGCCGAGAACGCGTTCGCGCAGGCCATCGTGCGCGACAACGTGCTCGACGCGCAGGATATCCAGGCCGTGGTGTCGGAGAAACGGCAGGTGATCCGCAAGTCGGGCCTGCTGGAGTACTACGATGTCGCGGCCGATCTGGCGGACGTCGGGGGCATGGATGTCCTGAAAGACTGGCTCCGAAAGCGGGTACGCGCGTTCAGCGACGAGGCGCGCACCTACGGCCTTCCCCAGCCGCGGGGGATCCTGCTGATGGGCGTGCAGGGCTGCGGGAAGAGCCTCGTGGCCAAGACCATCGCGCGACACTGGCAGTTGCCGCTGCTTCGCATGGACATGAGCATGATTTTCCAGGGGTATATCGGCAGTTCGGAGCAGAATATGCGGAGCGCGACGAAGACGGCCGAGAGCCTCGCCCCGGTGGTCTTGTGGATCGACGAAATCGAGAAGGCGTTTTCCGGCGTGGAGGGGTCCGGGAGTTCGGACGCGGGAACGACGGCCCGCGTGGTCGGGACGTTTCTTACCTGGATTCAGGAGAAGACGGCGCCGGTTTTCGTGGTGGCGACGGCCAACGAAGTCCGGGAACTGCCGCCGGAACTCTTGCGGAAAGGCCGCCTTGACGAGATCTTCTTCGTGGACCTGCCCCGGAGCCGGGAACGGGCGGAGATCTTCGCGATCCATCTGCACAAGGTGCGCCGGGAACCCATGAAATACGACCTGCACGAGCTCGTGGAGGCGTCGCGCGGGTTCAGCGGCGCGGAGATCGAGCAGGCGATCATTGCCGGGCTGCACGAGAGTTTTTTTGACAACCGCGAGCTCGAGACCCGCGACATTCTCAAGGCGATCCACGACACGGTGCCCCTGTCCCGCACCATGCGGGAGAAAGTCGAGGAACTGCGCCTGTGGGCGCGCGACCGGGCGCGTCCCGTCACGACGCTGCCGGAAAAGTCCTCGGAAAAGGGTCCCGATGAGTGACCGGTTCAACTGGCTGGAGATCCACCCCGGGGAGCGGGACCGGGGGGCGCCGCGGCCGCGGGTGGCGCCGCATGACGCTTCGTCGTTCTATCAGGCCGCGCGCAGCATGCGCGAGGCGGCCCATTTGGGGGCGGCGTGCGACTACTATCGCAAGGCCGTGGGGCTGAACGACCAGCACTATGGGGCGTGGTGTGAGCTCATCGACACCCTGGTGCGCTGCAATCAGCTGGATGAGGCGGACCGCGTTTCGTCGGACGCCTTTGAAAACTACCGCCAGGTGAGGCTGTTCTATGCGGCCCGGGCCCTGGTGTTGACGCACCGGCGCCGGGTGCAGGAAGCGTTTCCGCTCATCAGTGTGGCCCTGGAAGGCGACTCGGAAGCGTGGTATCCCCGCTGCGTGATGGGCGAGTTGCTGGTGCGCTTCGATCGCGAAAAACGGTTCGAGGCGCAGCGGTTTTTCGAGGAGGCCATCGATAAGGCGAGCGACCCCTGGGAACCCTATTTCCTGGCGGGATGGACGTTTCTGTGTGTGGGCATGCCCGCGCTGGCGGCAGGTTACCTGGCCGAGGCGGCCCATTTCCGTCCCCGCTCCGCACTGTGCTGGCTGTATCTGGGGGACAGTTTCCGGGCGCTGCGGCTGTACGACCAGGCCATCTTTTATTACCAGTGCGCTCAGGAACTCGAACCGAACAGCGAACTGTCTATCGCCCGGCAGAAAGAGTGCGGCAAGCTCAGTTTCGGGTTGATGCGCATATTCAGCAGACATAAGTTGCGGGACCGCTGGAAGACCGCCATGGAAGAGCTCGCGAGGGAAACGGAACGGGAGGAACCATGACCGACACGTACGCGTCGCCCCTGGTCGAACGGGTGGCCACGAAAGACATGATCGCCCTGTGGAGTCCGCGGAAGAAGTTTTCGACCTGGCGCCGCTGCTGGGTGGCCCTGGCGGAGGCGGAGCAGGAACTCGGCCTCCCCATCACGGATGAACAGCTCGACGAGATGCGGGCGCATGTGGACGACATCGACTTTGAGGCGGCCCGCAAATTCGAGGAAGAACTGCGCCACGACGTGATGGCCCACATTCACGCGTACGGCGTGGTGGCGCCCCGGGCAAAACCGATCATTCACCTCGGCGCCACGAGCTGTTATGTGGGCGACAACACGGACCTGATCCTGATTCGCGAAGGTCTGGAACTTATTCTGGGGAAAGCCGTTAACGTACTTTCGCGGCTTGCGGAGTTTGCGCGGCAGTGGCGCGACCTTCCCACCCTGGGGTACACCCATTACCAGCCCGCGCAAGTGGTTACGCTGGGCAAACGGGCGTGCCTGTGGGCGCAGGACATCCTCATGGATATTGAAGCACTCGAACAGGTGCTCGGAAACCTGCGATGCCGCGGCGTAAAAGGCACCACGGGCACCCAGGCGTCGTTTCTGGCGCTGTTCGACGGCGACTCGGAGAAGGTGCGCCAACTGGACCGCCGGGTGGCGGAGAAACTCGGGTTTCGGCAGTCTTATCCCGTCACCGGCCAGACGTATCCGCGCAAGGTCGACACGCAGGTGCTGTCCGTGCTTGCGGGCATCGGGGAGAGCGTGCATAAATTCGCTACGGACATGCGGTTACTGCAGAATCTGAAAGAGCTTGAGGAGCCGTTCGGCGAGAAGCAGGTGGGCAGTTCGGCCATGGCGTACAAACGCAATCCGATGCGTTGTGAACGGGCATGTGCGCTGGCGCGTTTTCTGATGGTGTCGCCGCTCCACGGCTCCTTCACCACGGCGGTCCAGTGGTTTGAACGGACCCTGGACGACTCGGCGATCCGCCGCTTGAGCCTGCCCGAAGCGTTTCTGGCCTGCGACGGCATCCTGAACCTGTATTTGAGCGTGATGGAGAACCCGGCGGTCTACCCGAAAGTGATTGAAAAACACCTCAAATCGGAGTTGCCCTTTATGGCCACCGAGAATATTCTGATGGCGTGCGTCAAACGGGGCGGTGACCGGCAAGAAGTGCACGAAGTCATCCGCGGCCATGCGCAGGCAGCGGCCGCGCGGGTAAAACTCGAGGGCGCCGACAACGACCTGCTGGAGCGGCTGGCGGCCGACTCGGCGATTGGCATGACCCGGGCCGAGATTGACCAGGTGCTGGATGTCCGCCAGTTCGTGGGCCGGGCGCCGCAGCAGGTGGACGAGTTTCTCCGCGAAGACGTTGCGCCCGTTCTCGAGCGCCACCGGGACAGACTGGGCGCGGCCTCGGATGTCCGCGTGTAGCGCAAGGAGAGCAGCGTGGCAGTCAAGGGTACGGAACGAAGGGCAGGGCGCGTCGCGGTGGTCGTGAACCCGCGGTCGGCCAACGGCCGCACGGGCAAGCGCTGGCCTGCGATGGGTGCGCCCCTTCGGGAGGCAGTCGGCGCGTATACGTTACTGTTGACCGAAGCGCCCGGGCACGCCACCGAACTGGTGCGGCAGGCGCTTCGGGAAGGGCACGACCGTATCATCAGCGTGGGCGGCGACGGCACCCATAACGAGGTGGTCAATGGCTTTTTTGAGGACGAATCCCTGATCAACCCGGATGCGTCGCTGGCCATCGTCCCCGCGGGCACGGGCTCGGACCTTGCCCGCACGCTGCGACTTCCCTGGGGCGTGGATGCGCTGCCCTACGTAGTTGACGGACGGTATACGCGCGCGGATGTCGGGCGCGTGCGCTATACCACGCCGGACGGCGAGCAGGACGTGCGGTATTTCATCAATATTGCTGATTTCGGCGCCGGCGGCGAGGTGGTAAAGCGGGTGAACCGGACGTCGAAGTTTTTTGGCGGGTTTTTGTCGTTTCTGTGGGGCTCGGTTTCGACGCTGGTCTCGTACGAGAACCCCGAGATCCAAATCGAGATCGACGGGGTGGAACTGGGGGGCCGGATCAACAACGTCATGGTCGCCAATGGCCAGTACTACGGCGGGGGCATGCATGTCGCGCCGCATGCGCGTCTCGACAGCCGCGCGTTTGACGTCTACGTGATAGGCGACGTGGGCAAGACGGAGGCCGTGGTCAATCTGCCGAAACTGTACCGGGGTCGGCTCTTACGCAAGCCCGACAAGGTGCGCTATTTCCGGGCATCCCGGGTGCTTGCGGACTCCTCGCAGGAGGTGCTGCTGAACCTCGACGGCGAACAGCCGGGCCGGCTGCCCGCGACCATCCAGTTGTTGCCCTCGGTGCTGAATGTGGTGACCGGCTGACGCCGGGCCGGACGGGGCCCGTACGGAGGAATTGCGCCTTGGTTTCGGGGCGTTTTCACATAGACGGTGATGATGTATCCTGTGCTGCGGAGCAGGTTCGGCAGATCATGACGGAAACGAGCGAGGAGGTTCTGCGATGAGCATGCGCATGCTGGGTACTGCGATGGTGCTGATAGGCTTCGCGACGGCGGCCGGTGCGGCATTTCAAGCGGGCGTGGCCGTGCGCGATGTGACCCCGGACCCCCTGCTGCCTGTGAGCGGCGGTGCGAGCCCGACCAGTCCCGCGTCCCGTCAGGTCGGCAACCTGACCGTGCGGGCGCTGGTGTTTGACCGGGACGGGGTGAGGGTGGCCATGGTGGGGGCGGACTTCCTCGGGTTTCCTGGGGCGTTGTGCGACCGGGTTCGGGCACAGGTGCCGGACATCCCCCCGGAGAACATCCTGATCGGAGTCACGCACACCCACAGCGCGCCCGACATGTACGGGTTTCCTGACGGTCAGGGGGGGCACGGTGCGGACCTCGAGTACATCGCCACGGTGATCGATCGGATGGCGGAGGCGATCAACGCGGCCGTGGCCAGCCTCGCGCCGGCTTCGCTGAAAATCAATACGGGCGAGGCCGAGGGCAAGATCGCGTACAACTACTATGCCCCGCAGCTGTACGACCCGCGCTGTCACGTGATCCAGGCCATCGGCGCGGACGGCAACGCGATCGCCACGCTGATCAACTATGCCATCCACCCGGAGGTGATCGGTCCCGACCAGGGCATCCTGAGCCCCGACCTGTGCGGTCCCTTGTATGAGCGCGTGGCCCAACAGGGCGGCGGGACGGCCGTGTTCATGAACAGCGCCCAGGGCGGGATGGTCACCGCGGACTGCCGGGGGCCCGACGGCAAGGACATTCAGACGTGGGACGAATGCGTGCGCATCGGGACCCTGCTGGCCGACGAGGCGCTGCGGATCGTGTCCGAGGCGCCCGTGCAGCCCGACCCCGCGCTGTATTGCACGGCCCGGGAAGTCACCTTCGACGTGGACTCGGAGGAGATCCGGATGCTTGCCGCCGCGTCGCCGATTGGCATGACGATGAACCCCGACAATACGGTGACCACGCAGATGAACCTCGTCAACGTCGGCAACGCGCAGATCCTGACCATTCCCGGCGAGGCCCTGCCCAACATCGGGTACTACCTGAAACGCAACATGAACGGCGAACACCATTTCCTGTTCGGGCTGACCAATGACGCCTACGGATACATCATGGCCAAGGTGGACTGGAACAGTTTCAAACGCTACGAATACGTTTCCGGCCTGAATCTCGGCGAGTTTGCGGGCGAGCATCTCATGGAGGAGTGCCTGGCCCTCGTGAACGCGAGCCCGAAGCCTGAGCAGCTTGCCGCGACCCCTGAGTGAATGCGGACAGACGGCATGCGGCCGTTGCCGGGTCAGCGGTTCTCGATGCGTCCGTCTGGTCCGATGGCGATATCAGACAGCGCGTCGTACACATGACCTCGGGCGCGTTCGATGAATTCATGTTCGCAGAGTGCGAAATTGGGGCTGATCTCGATGTCGACGGCGACCTTGTCCTCGGCATCGCGGCGGACCGGGAACCCGGCGCTCTCGAGCCACCCTCCCCACAGCGTGCGCATGGATTCACGCGCGGCGATGACGCTGTTGTCGCCCTCATAGGCCTTGATGGGGGTGTATTCTCCGAGCCGCGGAATCTCCAGGACCACCGGGTCGTGCGTGACGAAGCGGAGCGCGTCGAAGATGAAGGTCTCGAACTTGTACCCGTTGGGTTCGCGGGGCTCGACGCGCTCGCCGCGTTCGTTGAGGCAGGGGATTTTCTTGTGGGCGCGCCACCAGGGGAAGGCGTCGTAGTTGGCATTCAGCGATTCGATGAATCCCACGTCGAGTATGTGGATGGCGGGACTGCCCGCGTAGTGGAGCAGGTTGCCCGCGGAATCGGTCTCGAGCAACTGGGGATAGAGGTCGAGCACGGTGTATTCAATGACCCGGTACACCCCGTCACAGAGGCAATGAACGCCGACCGCCTCGCGCGGTTTGTCTTTGCGGTGGGTCTTTGAGGACATCCTGGCCGTGCGCATGACGTGGTAGCCGATGAACAGGGGGTCGGCCACCTTGACGGCCCAGTTGTCGACCTGGAAGTAGCTCAGGGTGTCGACCCCGCGGCTGCGGGCGTCCCGGGCTATGCCGTTGTCCACAACGGCCGGGATGACGCCGCCGTGGCCGTTGGGGTTCATGGCGAGGCTGCCGGGCTGGTCCAGCAGGAATTTCCCGTCCTGGCCGACACACGGAACCATGCGCTGTTCGAAAAAGACTACGTTGCCGGGCTCGAGGCCGAAATAGTGGTTTTTCTCGAAGAACGTCTGGGTCTGTTCGTGGTTGGTGTCGCTGACCATGATGTACCAGGGCAGCGTGCAGTGGTAGCGGCGCTCGAGATTGCGGATTTTCTCCGCGTGGTAGGCGAAGATGCTTTTCCGCGTGATCGGGCCGACCGGATAGGCGCCCTTGGGCCCGTCGAAGCCGAGACGGGTGCCTTGGCCTCCGGCGACGAGGAGGAGCCCGACCCGGCCCTGTGTGAGCGCTTCCTCGCCGGCTTGCCAGGCTTCCTGCGCATCCCCTCCCCCGCCCTTCGGTATCACGGGCACGGGCTCGATGCGGTCGAACCGTTCTTCCGGCGGCTCGCTCGTGACCCACTGCGCCACCAGCCGGTTCATGAGTTTGAAGTCGATGGACTCCACCTGCGCGAGCAGATGGGCCCGCTCGGGACCGGTAAGCCGGTCCCAGAAACGGAACACATGTTCCTGGCCGTTTTCTTCGAGGCGCTCGCGCGCGCTGGATTCCGTCACCATGGTCTGCTTTTCTCCCCGCAACCGGATCCCGTTCCAATGGACTTGCATCTCAGGGCCGGGAAATGAACGGCCGGAGTTTATTTGGCGTCGATGATGGTGCCGCGCACCGGGACGACGTTCGGAAGCAGGGCGCCGTCCTCGGCCTTGACCGCAAACGTGAGTTCCTCGTCCCGCCTTCCCGCGTCCGGCGCGCCTTCAATGTACAGCTCGATGGCCATCGTATTGGGGCGTGGCCCGGGCGCGGTCTTGACGGTGAAGAGAGCCCCCGACACCCGCGCATCGACAATTTCCACCGGGCGTTCGGCCGCGACCAGCAGGGAGCCGACGGGCCCTTCCTGGGGCTTCGCGCGGTTCCAGGTGAAGGTGATTTCCTTCCCTGCCAACTCGTAGAACCCCGTGATGGTGGCGTCGCATTGAAGGCGGTAGCGGGGCACGCGTTTGCAGGTGGTTTCGATGACGAAAGACTTTGTGTACTTGCCAATGGGGGCGATGGGCTCGAGGGCGGCCGTGATGAGGTACTCGGGCTTGCCGGGCGTCCGCCATTCGACTTCCGGGCGCTTCGAGAACGTGAACGAACAGCTCTTGTCCTTTTTGTCAATGGGTTCGACGCCGAGCATTTCGATGGGTTCGTCGCCCACCTGGCGGAGCACGGTTTGCCGCTGGGCGGGGGCGCCTTTTTCGACCTCGCCAAACTCGAGCGTCTCGGGCTCCACCTCAAACTCGGGTTCGATGTGGGCGATCACCACCAGTTCTTTCATCGGGGCGCCGGGCGCGTTCGACAGAATGGTCAACATTTTCTCGGAGTAGAAGCCCAGGATGCGGTTGGGCTCGATGGTGATCTCCATCGTGGCCGTGTCCCCGGGCATGATCTCCATGGGCGTGATTTTCCCGGTGGTGCAGGCGCAGGTGGTGGTGATCTGCCGGATGACGAGTTTTTTGCGGCCGGTATTCTTGACGGGAATCGTCTTGGTGGTGATTCTGTCGTTGGGCAGGGTGCCCGCGTCGAAAGTGTCCATGCCGATGTCGAGCACCGGTACCAAGTCCTGGTTCACGTCCACCGGGGGCAGCATCGCGCTCCCGGACGGCGGGGAGGACGGCGTCCCGAGCCCCTGATCCGGGCCGCCCCGGCTACTCAGAGCGGCATACAGGACAAAGGCGCCTATTGCGGCGACAATGAGAATGACAACATGAACTGGACGTATGCGCATGGCTTAATCCGCGGTAAACTCCACCTGGTAGCGTTTTTCGGCTTCCAACAGACTGTCCGAGAGATTGTGGTAGATGGCGTCCGTCATGTCAATGTCTTTTTCCAGGGCCATGAGCAGGGCGCCGACGACGGGCTCGAATACCGGGGTGACCGGCCTTGCCACGGGGCAGACCTCGTGCACCCGCGCCATCATACAGTCTTTGAGCACAGGGCTGCTTCCCTTGAATACACTGCCCGCGGTGACCAGGTCAAACGGCTGGGCGGTCACGCCGAGCTTGCGCGCCACGGCGATCACCAGATCGCCGAGATAGCGGCCGGCCGCTCGCAGAATCTCCAATGCCGCCGGATCGCCTTGAAACGCCGCGTCGAAGACGAGCTTGGCCATGGGCTGGAGCTGGTCCTGGGTCAATTCGCGGCGGTACATCTTGTAGAAAAACTCGTCAACATCGGAACAGCCCGCCTTCTCGACGAACAGGCCGGTGAGCAGGGTCGGAGGGAGGACGCCGTCGCGGGCATGGTAGACCGCGTAAAGTCCCTGGCGGCCGATGATGGTGCCGGTCCACACGTCGCCGAATTCCTCGTTGAGCCCGCCGGCGCGGGCTTCCCGGCCTTCCGGGTTGATCCCGGCCGCGATCACACCGGTGCCGCAGGCGATCACGATGCCGTGGGATGTCCGCACGCTCCCGCGCATGGCGGCCATCGAATCGTTGCGGAAGATCCGGGGGGTATCTCCGAACAAGGGCGTGTAGATTTCGCGCTCGAGCATGACGAAATCTTCCGGGAGGTCCGCCCCGGCGACGCCCAGGCCAGCCCAGGCGATGTTGGCCAGGGTGAGCCCGGCTTCGGCCAGGGCGTGATGAACGGCCTGGTGGTTCTCGCGTGCGGCGGCGGCGGTTCCCTGGATCTCGTAGCTGCCGTTGCCCGCGCGCCCGAAACCCCGGATGCCGGCCGCGGCGTCCGCAATGAGACAGAACGTCTTGGTCGCTCCCACGTCCAATCCCATGTAGTATTTCATGCCTGGCGGTCACTCCTGTGCGAAAAACGAAAAAGCGCGGGAACGTATCCCGCGCTTAGATCTATCTGCATGACAACACCGTGAACCCCGTCATCCGCGCTAATTGCCTTTGACCTCCTCGAGTTTGGAGCGTGCGCGCGCGGCCGCGGGGGTCATGGGATAGTTTTCGACCAGGTCCTCCAGAAGCGCGAAAGCGCGATCCTGTTGTCCCAGCTTGAGGTGGGCGGCCGCCTGGTTGAACATGCCGTAGGGTACCTTGGCGCTTTCGGGATGCGTAGCGCGCAGCGTCTCAAACTCGGCGATGCACTCGTCGTAACGCCCGAGGTTGTAAAGGCACTCGCCCTTCCAGAACTGGGCGTTGTCGCTGATCTCGCTATTTGGAAAGCGCGACATGAAGTCGTTGAAGAGATTCAGGGCTTCGTCGTACTGATCGCGCTGGTAGGCCTCCATGGCCTTGTTATACGCCGGTACGGGGTCGAGAACGCCGGTCGTCGCGGGGGCCGCCGCGGGGGCCGCGGCCGCGGGCGGGGCGGTCGCCCCCAAGTCCGCCAACGGGTCCGGTTCCACAGCCAGCCCGGAAGCGGGCGGGGCAGCGACGGCCGTGGCGCTGGGCGGCTCCACCTGAACCTGCCCGGGAACCACGTCGGATTGGCTGCCGGGTCCCCAGCCTGTGCCGGACTGGGTGCTGGACGGAACCGTAATCCCGAGTGCCCGGTAGACGTTCACGGTCAGCGAATCCAGTTTGCTTTCGAGTTGGGCCAGCTTTTGCTGGTTTTCCTCGACCATGCCCTGGAGCTCACGCGACTGGGTACTGGTTTCGTTGACCCGTACGCCCAGATCGGTCGCGGTCTCGTTCAGATGCTCGACGGTCCCCCCCAAGTCCTTCTCGAGACGCGACACTTTACGGTGCATGTCATAAATGGTGTTCGCCACGGGATCGTTCGAGGTGCTCGTGGTGGCACACCCGGCGAGCAGCAGGACCCCGAGCAGAGGGGCGGCAATCATGAAAGAAACGCGCATGGATGACCTCTCTTAGTTCGCTCTGTTGAACTCAGCGCGACGGTTCTTGGCCCAGGCGGACTCGCTGTGGCCCGGATCCGCCGGATCCTCTTCGCCATAGCTGATCGTTACGAGGCGGTCGCCCGAGATGCCGAGCCGAATCAGATAGTCGCGCACGGCCAGCGCGCGGCGCTCACCCAGTGCCAGGTTGTACTGCTGCGTGCCGCGTTCGTCGCAATGACCCTCGATCTGAATTACCGAGTTGGGCATCTGCTTGATGATCTCCGCGTTACGTTTCAGCGTTTCCATGGCGGTGGGGTCCAGCTGCGAACTGTCATAGGCGAAATAGACGGTGCCGGCTTCGGCCAACTGCTGGAAGAACAGCTTTTCTTGTTCAAGATTGGGCAGTCCCGCGCCCGTGGTGGTCTCGGGACCGGTGCTCTGGCCCGCGGTGGCGTCGCTGGTGAGGTCGGGGGTGATTTGGGTCTTTCTTCTTCCGCAACCGCCGACCGCGACCGCGACGATGACCAGGGCCAACACGAACAGTTTCATCGATGCTCTGTACGACATGTCTTCTTCTTCCTCGCTCCACCTGATGTGGTTATGGTTTGCCCGAACACTACAGCTACGAGGATCGTAGCAGAGTCAAATCTTCGGGTCAACAAATCCCTTTTTGTGTTCACAATGTGAATATCGCGCGGCGCAGAAAAGTTTCCAGCGGCGCAGTGTGGCGCGACAAACGGCAATTTTCTTGTTGACATAGGCACACTTAGGGATATAGCCTGTACGGAAGAAAGCGGGAATACCATATAGGTAGGGAAATAGGGGGCAAAGACAAGGGAAGAAGAGTGCGCAGAAATGGGTACGAACGGGAGAAGCCTGGCGGGAAATGTGGTGTGTTGGATGACTCTGGCGTCACTGATTCCGGTGCTTTGGCTTGGTTGCGCCTGGAGTAACGATTGTCTCGCAAGCCGCTTGTTTGACAAAGAAGAATGCCTGTACCTGCCTCCGGTTCAGCAGTCGGAGCTGGCGGAGGCCCGCGAGATTGCCCGAGAGAATGCCGAGGTGATCAAGGCTCGGATCGCGGAGTTGGTCAAGCGGAATGCGGCTCGGAGCACAGAACTGGATCGACAGGAGATTGCGGCGCTCGGCCACTTATGAGCCGGCACCTGCCCGGCGCCCAGCTTCTGACAGGCCTTTCCTGACGGAATACCCGCAATCGTTGGCTAAGTCGAGGCCAGATGACTGAAGCGCTTGTCATTTCGGGCGCTGGACCATTTACCGGCTCATCCGTGTGGTGAGACACGAGAACACTTCGTCTTCCGGAGCGCCAACGGCGCGGGAACATACCAGCCCAGCCTGAAGGGCTGGGTACATGCAGTCCTGTATATCCCCCGGTCTGAAAGACCGGTACATCACACTCTGCGTCAATGTCACGGGCCTTCAGCCCTTGTGGGCCTTGGCTTATGCCGCTTTCCCGGGGCTTCACCCCAGGCTGGTATGTTCTCGCGCCGTTGGCGCTTGTTAGATGCGTGCAGCCGCGGAGGCCCCTGCAGTACCGTTTCCACGGGCACCGGCCTCGCGGAGGCTTTTTCACGCTAGCCGATGATTCGGAAATACGACGCGAATTGAATTCTTCCCCGGCCGATTCTATGCTAGACCCTCCATGCGCATTCGGATTTTTTTAGCAGTCATATGCCTGATCTGTAGCATCTGCTCGTGTGCCCGCGATCTGCGGGTGGACCGGCGGATTCCCTATGCCCGGCCGCAGGGGCGAATGTTGCGGCTCGATGTTTATCAGGCGCGGGAGCGGCCTGCCACTCCCCTGCCCGCGATTGTGGCGATTCATGGCGGCGCGTGGCTGCATGGTCCCCGGGCACAGCAGTGGTGGTACCTGCGGGAATTCGCGCGGCGCGGCTACGTGGTCTTCACCGTGGATTACCGGAAGCTGCCGAGGTACCGTTTTCCGGCCTGTCTCCACGACGTCAAGAGCGCGGTGCGCTGGATGCGTTTGCATGCGGACGAGTATGGGATTGATCCGGAGCGGATATACGCGTTTGGGGCGTCCGCGGGGGGCCATCTTTCGGCCTTCCTCGCCACGTCGGCGCCGGAGGACGGGTTTGAGGGGACTGAGAACCCGGGGGCGTCCAGCGCGGTGAATGCGGCCATCAGCCTGTACGGGGCGGTAGACCTGACGATGTACGACGAGCCCCCCGAGCCCGGGGGGGTGAATGGTATGTGGCGGTGGTACGTGTGGCAGTTTGTGAAAGACGCGGGCCGGGAATGGGGTCAGGAACCGTTTGAGTTTGCGTCTCCGGCCGCCTACGGCCGGCCGTACAGCAAGCCCCTCTTATTCGTCCACGGCAAAGAGGATTCCATCGTTCATTATCGCCAGTCGGAGGCCGCCCATGAACGCCTTTCCGCGCTGGGCGTTCCCACCGGGCTGATCCTCTTCGAGCACCGGGGGCATGCCTTTGATTATGTGCACTGGCGGGAGCGTAAACAGATTTTTGCCTGCATGCTGGCATTCCTCGAAGCCCAAGGCGGCGCCCCGGCCGGGACGATGTACTCGGATGCCGCGAAAGCGCTGCCGGAAGCGGTGTGCCCGGCTCCCGAAGGAGCGGCGCGTCCTTAGGAGGGATTCGTGCCGCGTTCTGTTCGACGCGGGCGGCGCAGCCACGATTTCAGACGCCGCCAGAAGCCGGGGCGCGGAGCAGCAGGCGTTTCCGCCGCCGGGGCCGTCGCGGTCGTCGGTTCGGGCTGGTCCTGTCTGTAGGCCCTGAACAATTCGATAATGGCCCCCCGGAACTCCTCCGCCGTGGCGAACCGGTCGTTCGGCGACTTGGCCGTGGCCTTCTCGAAGAAGGCGTTGCAGCTTGCCGGGAGCGTAGGCACGAAATCGGTGAGGGCCTTGCCCTTCTCAGGGAGCCGTCCCGTGAGCATTTCGTGGAAGATGACGCCCAGGGCGTAGATGTCGGTCCGGCAGTCGACTTCCGCGGAACTGATGAGCTGTTCGGGGGAGATGTACTGATGTTTGCCGAGAGTCACGCCGATCCGCGTAAACGTCGGTTCGGTATCGGTGAGCTTGGCGAGGCCGAAGTCCAGCAGGCGGATCGAGCCGTCCGAGAGCACCATCACGTTCTCCGGCGACAGATCCCGGTGAATGGTGAAGTTGTGGGCGTGTTCCAGGGCATGCGCAACCAGCGCCAGAATCCGAACGGTCGAGCCCAGGCCCAGTTGCCGCCGTTCCTGGAGAAGCTCCCGGACGCTGTGACCTTCGACGTAATCCATGGTGTAGAACACCAGGGTTCCATAGCGGAACGCGTCGCGAATGCGAACGATCCCGGGATGGTTCAATTTGCGGATGGTGCGGACTTCGCGGCCAAACCGGTGCAGCGCGTAGCTGCTGGTGGTGTATTCGGGACGGATGGTTTTGAGCGCCATCGGCTCGCCCGTTTTGTGGTCTACGACGAGATAGACCATGCCCATGCCGCCTTTGCCAAGGGCTCGTTTCACTTCGTAGCGTTTAGCAATGTATTCGCCGGGTTGGTATTCGCTTTTGGCAATTTCTGTAAGCATGGTGTTTGTCTATATCAGCCCACTCGTCTCCGGGACGGTACTCTAACACATCTTTCGCGTTTCCGGAAAGGGCGAATCGCGCCAGTTCGGTGGACGGAGTGGACCTGATGGACGGAATGGACGATATGGACGCCCCGGCCCTTGACGACTCGGCAAGCCTCGAGACCGCGGGTGAAGCCCTCAAACCCGGCCCCGTTCCCTTGTCTGAACGACACCGCAGGTGTTGAATTCGAGTAGACGCGTCCATCCTGTCCATCAGGAGATCCCCGTTCGTCTCCGGTGTGGGGCCGCGTGGGCCCGCGGGCATTTCGGGTCACCGGCTGTACCGGCCCACCAGTTCCGTTTTTGCGAGGACGTGCCCGTCCAGCGCCGTTTCGAGGGCGCTCTTTCTGGCGCCGGGGGCCAGATCGAGGGTCGTGTCGAGGGCGTACAGTTTGAAGAAATACCGGTGCACGGGTCCACGCGGCGGAGCGGGACCGCCATATCCGGTTTTTCTGAAGTCGTTTGTGCCCTGCCTGGCGCCGTTGGACAGTTCCGGCCGCTCCGGTGGAATCGCCTCAGCGAGTCCGGTCTCGGTGGCCGGGATGTTCCAGATCACCCAATGGACCCATGTGCCGACCGGCGCATCCGGGTCGTCGCAGATCAGGGCGAAGGACCGGGTTGCCTCGGGCGCGCCGGTCCAGGCGAGCGGAGGCGATACGTCTTCACCGTCTCCGGTGTATTTTCCGGGGATGGTGGCCTGGTTCGCGAAGGCCGGACTGGTGATGGTAAACGTCATGGGGCTTCCTCCTTCCTCTTCGGGCTGGGGAGCGTCCGCGGCCGCAGCGGTGTTTTCCGGGGCGGGGAACTGTGGCGGCGGCGCGTGCTGGCCGTCTGCCTGCGGCGGCGCTTTCTGACATCCCGGCACAAGGGCCAGTATGACCAGGACGAGCACGCAGCCCGGCAACCCCGGACATGGGCGGGTGGGTTGTGGTTTCACGGTGTGCCTCCTTTCGGAAGTTTCCGGGAGGCCGACCCCGGTTTCCAGTGCGTCAGACCTCTCTGTACCAGTCTCCATACTACACCCGGGCCGGGTTTTGTGTGCAGGGGGTATCCGTTGAACCCTGTGGCGCTTCCCATTAGTATGGGGGCTGCAGAGGGCGATGTCGAGGGGGAACGCCGTTCCATGGAACCGGGAAAGAACGAAAACGCTCTGGCGGAGCGTGTCAGCCTGCCACCGCGCGGCCTGGCGCTGCTGATGGCGCTGGGGCCGGGGCTGGTGTGGTGCGGCGAATACATCGGCTCGGGCGAGGTGGTGCTGGCCACGCGCACGGGGGCGATCTTCGGGGTCATGGTGTTATGGGCGCCGACCGTGGCGATCTTTTCGAAGCTCTGGATCGGTCTGGCGGGCGCGCGCTATACCGTATGCACGGGCGAATGCATGATCGACATGCTGGGCCGGACGCCTGGTCCGCGGCACTGGGTGGTCTGGCTGGTGTTGATCGGCCAGGTGTGCACGGGAGCGATCTCCACGGCGGCCGTCGCAAGCGTTGCCGCGATTTTCGCATCCTACTTCATTCCGCTGCCCCCGTTCATTCTCGGCTGGCTTATCACCCTGGGCGTGATCGCCCTTGTCTGGAGCGGGCGCTTTGATCCGCTCAAGAAGGTGATGTCGCTGCTGGTCGGGGTGATCATCATCGGCGTGTTCGATGTGGCCCGCACGACCTGGCCGGGGTGGAGCGAACCGCTGTTCGGGCTCTTTGCTTTCCGGGTGCCGGATTTGCCGTCGTGGGCGGTGACCCATTACGGGATAGGGCCCTCGCCCTGGGGCGAGATCCTGCCGCTGCTCGGCTGGGCGGCCGGGGGATTCGCGAGCCAGGTCTGGTACACGTACTGGGTGCTGGGCGCCGGGTACGGCATGACCAGGGGGAAACAGTATGGCGAGCCGCTCGACCCCGACGAGCTCCGGCAGATCGATGCCGGGACCGCGAACCGCTTGCGGGGGTGGTGCCGCGTCGTCTATGTGGACGCGGCGCTGGCCTTCCTCATCGGGGTGACGGTTACCGGGGCGTTCATGGTGGCGGGCGCGGGCGTGCTGGGTCCGGCGGAAATCGCGCCGGACGGATCGCGGGTCGCGCTTGAACTCTCCCGGCTTTTCAGCGACCGCTGGGGCGCTCTGGGCGCGCACTTGTTCATCCTGGCAGGCCTGGCGGCGATGATCAGTACCATGCTGGGACAATTCGCGGGCTGGCCCCGGCTGCTGGCGGACTGTTTCCGGGTGCTTGTGCCGCGCGTGAGCCGGTACTCCTGGGCGCAGCAGTTCCGGTTCATTCTCGTGTGTTATGCCATCTCGAACATGCTCATCGTCTACACCTTCGGGCTGACGCCCGTGTTTCTGGTGAAGTTGGGGGCCATCCTGGACGGCCTGCTTCTGACGCCGTTGCAGGCGCTGGCCGTGGGGCTGGTGCTGTATCTCGTGATGCCCCGGTTCTTTGCGGAAGATGCCCGACGGCTTCTCAAACCCAGCCCCATCTTCGCTTTCGGCCTGCTGCTCGCGTTTTTGGTCTTCGGCTATTTCTGCGTGGCCCGTTTTCCCGAGACCCTTGCGATCAAATGAGCACGCCTCCGTTCCGGGCAGGGTCTCACGGCCAGGCGCCCGCACCCGCGTGAAAACTGCGCTCCCGTGCTGCCGGTCTGACGGAGTTTCGTCAGGTTGACGGCCGGCCTCGTCCGGTATGGCGGGAATGCCGCACGAAACCCTGCGTTGCGGGCGGGTTCTGGCGGAGCTTCGCGTGGCATGCAATATGCTGGTCCTTTGTCGGCAGAGGGGCCAGGACCACGCTGTGGGGTGCTTGCCGCGGGGAGCGGCAACATGCGGAATGGAGGCCGGCGGACGGTGTACAGGGGCAGGGGCCCCGGCCGGCGGCGTAGCAAGATAGACATCGCATCGCACACCTGTTACGGCGCGCAATGGGGAGGCGCGCCGCCTTTTTTGTGTCTTCGAGTGCCGCAGCATCCGCTGAGCGGGTCCGGCGTCCCTCTCCCCCACGCTGTTGCCCGCACCGTGAGCGGCTTGCCGGGTGGGGCTCGCGGATGGCAAGATAGCGCGGTGTTTCGGAAAGGCGACGGTTACCGGAAAGGGGTGCGGCCATGAGACCGGTTGCGCTGGGATTGGCGGTGTTGACGTGTTGGCTCCTGATGTGCGGGGCGCCTGTCCGGGCGCAGGAGGCGCCGGTCGCAGACGCTGTGACGATGGATCCCCTTCCTCCGCTCGTGGACGAGCCGGGTTTTAAATCGCTTTTCGACGGCACGACGTTAACCGGATGGAAGGCGGCCGACCCCAGTTTCTGGTCCATTGAGGACGGGGCCATCACCGCGAAGATCACCGAGGCGCATCCGACGGCGCGCAACCACTACCTCGTGTGGCAGGGAGGCACGCTTGGAGATTTTGATCTGAAACTCCGCCATCGCATCTTGAGCACAGACAGCGTGAATGGCGGGTTTCAGTTTCGCAGCGAGATGTTTGACGGCGACATTCCGGACGATTGCCGGGGATACCAGGTCGACAACAACACCCAGACCCCCTGGCTGGTGCGGCTGTACGACGAATTCGGCCGTCACACCCTCGCCTGGCGCGGAGAGAAGACCGTCTTCGCCGCGGACGGCACGCCCGCGACGGCCCGGCTCGAGGAGGGGTCCGATGCCCCGGCGCGATTCCGGCTTGAGGATTGGCATGAATACCACCTCATCTGCCGGGGGCCGGTCATCACGCTGAAGGTCAACGGCCGGACGGTCGCCGAAGTGGAAGACAACGATCCGAACCAGCGGGACCTCTCGGGCATTCTTGCTCTCCAGCTGCACAGCGGCCCGCCCATGACCGTGCAGTTCAAGGATATCCGCCTGAAGCGTCTTCCTGTTGGCGGCGCGGCGCATTAGGCGGTGACGGGCTGGCCCGTGCCGGGCGTCAGTTGTCCAGAACCACCGCCTGAGCGCGCAGGAGGTCGTGTAGCGTGAGCACGCCCAGGATCTTCCCGTCCTGTTCGCTGGTCACCACGAGCATGCCGAGGGGCGATTCGATGAATTTGTCGGCCAGATCGCGTATGGTCTGGGCGGGGTGGCAGGTGATGGCGGGTTCGATGCGCGGCGGGCGGTCCTCCTCAATCGACAGCTTGATCTCGTCGCGCGTCACGAGGCCGATGAGCGTCCCATCCTGTTCCACGGGGAAGCAACGAAACGGGCAGGCCTCCAGGACCTGACGGGCATCGTGCAACGCTCCCGATTGGAACGCAATCACCCGGGAACCTATGAGGTCTCCCGCACGGATGCGGTGCCAGCTCTCGAGATCCCGCGGGGGATTGATCTTGATCAGCTCGTGCCCATCCTGCAGAAGCAGGCAGGTATAGAAATTCTCCCGGCCCGAAAGCCGCACCACGGCCTCGCAGACCAGCACGCCCAGCATGAGCGGAGGGACCAGTGAAAACTGGTGCGTCATCTCGAAGACAATCAGCATCGAGGTCAACGGCGCGCGGATCACGGCGCACAGGCACGTGCACATGCCCACCCCGGCCAGAATCACCTGGTCGGAGGGGGTCAGCGAGAGCCAGGGGCCGCAGAGGCCCGCCGCGAAAAAACCGCACATGCCCCCGATAAACAGCGTGGGCGAAAAGATCCCGCCGCAGCCGCCGAACCCGTAGCTGAGGATGGTCGCCGCGAGCTTGCCGACGGTCAGAATGCCCGCGAGACGCCAGGCAATCCCTTCATCCAGCGCCACCGACAGATCCGCGTACCCCAGGCCGAAGATGCCGGTTCTGCCCGTTGACAGAAAGGCGGCGATGCCGATGCACCAGGTGAGCAGGCCACCCGCCAGGGGAAGCAGCCATTTGAATCGCCACCGCAACCGCATCAGGGCGCCCCGGAGGCGCAGCGCCGCCTTGTGGAGCGCGATGCCGCATCCCGTCGCCAGCAGCGCTACAAAGGGGACCAGGAAATAGAGCTGCCACGTCGTGATTTCCAGGAGCGGCAGGTTGAATGCGGGCTGCGGGCCGATCGCGGCCTGCACCACGAGCGCTCCCGTGACCGACGCCAGCACTACCGCGCCCAGGTAGCGGTTGCCCAAGTCGCCCACCAGCTCTTCAAGAACGAAGGTAATGGCCGCCAGGGGCGTATTGAACGCGGCCGCCAGGCCGGCCGCCACGCCCACGGTGAGTCCATCGCGCCGCGCGCGCTTGGGCTTGCCGAACAGCCCGGAGAGCGCCGAAGCGATGCCCCCGGTCATGTACAGCGTCGGGCCTTCGCGCCCGAGGCTGGCGCCGCCGCCCAGGCTGAGAATGCCTGCCGTGAGCTTCACGAGGACAGGGCGCAGCGGGATGTACCCCAATTCCTTCCAGTAGCCGACCTTCAACTGCGGAATGCCGCTTCCCGCCGCGTCGGGGTTCCGTTTCAACAGGATGCACACCAGCAATGAGCTCACGCTGATGACGAGCAGGCTGCCCCCGACAAACACGGACCGGGAGCGCAACGCCAGTTGCCCGTAAGTATTCTGGAACAGCAGATCGGTGGCCTTGAGAAAGAAGACGGCCAGGCCCCCGGCGACCAGACTCAATACGATGGTCTCGATGACCCGTCTCGCATTCTTCGGGAGAAACGGCAGCAGCCGATTGGCAATGCGGATGGCGTTCACGGGTACCCCTTGATTCGTCTATGCCGCGGAAATGTGCGGCTCTGGAATTGCGACGATGGTTCAACAGGATCAAGGTATACCAAGCTGACCGCCGGCGGTTCAATCACGCCGGCGCCCTCGGTAACGGGAGGAAGGACTTTTCGACTGGATAAACACGACGTGCAGGATGTTTTGTTTGGATCGGGCTGGCGGGATGTTTCCGGTGCGGCCGTTCCGGCGAGGATTCACCACGGGTGGGACAGGCGTTTGGGCCGGGGCTTAGCGTCCTGACGTCAGTGCGTCAGCCCGGCGCCCGAAGGCCTCCCGAACCTGCGGCGTAAACTGCTCATTTTGCGCAGCCCGACGGCATACGGCAATGGCCCCGTCGAGATCACCTTGTTCGGCTCGGATCTGTGCGAGCAACGCGTAGGAATCGGGCAGTGCGGTCTTGCGCGCCACGCTCTGCTCGAGCGTCCGGCCCGCGCTGGCGCTGTCGCCCAGTTGGCGCTGGTAAAACGCAAGCGTATACGCATACTTGGGATGGTCGGGTTGGAGCGTGCTCGCTCTGCGACACCAATCGAGCCCCTCACGATTCTCGTGTTGAATCAGGAGCACGCCGAGGTTGTACGCCGCCGCCGCGAGGGCGGGATCAGCCTCCAGACTCTTTCGCAATTCGGCTTCGGCTTCCTGGGGCCGGGCCGTCTCGGCGAGCAGGAGCCCCAGGTTGAAGTGCGCCGCGGCGCTTTGTGGCGCGATGGACAGGGCTTTTCGCAGCGCGTCTTCCGCCTCCGAGTTGCGCCCCTGCCGGCTGTAGGCCATGGAAGCATTCACCAGCGACGGCACAAACGAGGGATTGAGTTTCAGGGAGGTCTCATAGCTTGCGATGGCTGGCCCCGTTTCTCCGCGTTCCGCATAATAATTGCCGAGGTTGTAATGAGACGCGTAGTCGTCGGGCCGTGACTTCATTGAGGCGACCCACTCCGCCGATGCCGTCTGGAGGGCGGCCTGGTCCTCCTGCCCGAGTTGGCCCTCGGGGAGGGACGACAGACTTCCGGCTGCATGGCTCCGGACGAGGCGGTACTCGTCGCGGCATGCCTCCATCAGGGCTGTTACCGAGCCGGCCGTCACGAACCCGTCGAGGGCTTCCGCCGCGGCTGAGCGCACCAGCGGCGCATCGTCTTCCAGGGCCGCGATGAGCGCGGGCCATTTTTCGGAAGACGGACATCCCCTGATGAGCCGGAGCAGCGAGGCGGCGAACACCGGATTCCGGTCATCACGCGACAGGTACGCGAGCATGTCCGGCAGGCGCGACCAGTCGCCCTGGCGCGCGGCGGCGACCCATCCCGCCCGTTCGAGGAGGGGCGCCTGGTAGTCGCGCGAACGCCACTCCCGCACCCGGGCGTCTGCCCAGGCCGCATCCTGGTCGCCGTGGCAGATAGTGCAGGCGTTGGGGGAGCCGAAAGCCTGAGTGGCTGCGGGTGCGGGAGGCGCCATCGAGTGGTCGTGCCTGACCATTCGCGCGAACTCGGTGCGCGGCATGTGGCACGAAATACAGAGGTTGCCCTCACTGTCGGCCTCGTGATGGGTATGCGCCGCGGGCTGGTCGACCTTGTCCTGGTGGCAGGGGGCGCAGGCCTTGTTCGCCTCCGCTCCGCGGAAGCGGTACCGGCCGCTCGACGTGTGGCAAAGCATGCAGTCGAGTTGTCCGGATGCCACGCAGGGGCTGATCAACCACGTGGTGAAGGTGTAATTCTCGCCGAGGTCCCGCCCATCGGGGTAGAAATCGGGGTCCTCGAGTGCGACCAGCCCGTAGTGGTCGAAAAACCGGTCGCCGGGCCGGAATGACGGCGTAATGACGTAGGCCTTGGCATGGCACGAGAGGCAGAGATCATTGGTTTGCTGGACGGTGAAGGGTCCGGTGCTGATGATTCTGGGGTCCGCGGGCGGCTTGTCGGGCGGCGTCTCCCGAAACAGCCGATCGTGCTCCGCAGCGGGCCCGTGGCAGGTTTCGCAGTTGATTCCCGGTTCCGCCCATGCGGTATGGTAGCTGTCGGTGGCCGGGTCGTAGTTGGTCGTCAATTGGCTTACGTGACAGCCATAGCATGAGGTGTTGAACGTGTACGCGCGATCCCGCCAGTCCACGGGACGTTCGCTTGCGCTGGCGGTGTGGCGTATGCCGCTGGCGGCCATATCAAACCACGCCTGCTGCCGCACGTCGTAGGCGAGCGGAAGGGTCTGGAGCATCCCTTTATCGAGAAGCGTCAGGAAATAGTAGACGTTTTTGCCGCCCATGGCATGCAAGATAGGGTAGCGCGCCTCGCCATCCGGCCGTTTCTCGATCACACAGGGCTGGCCGGGCGTAAGGTCCACGGAATACTCGCTGGATCCGATGGGGACCGCCGGCTCCAGCGGGGTGAGTTTCTCCGCGGCCAGTTGTGCGGTAAACGGTTGCATGGCAAGGCCGTGATTTGACGTAGACCAGAGTTGGTAGAACGTCTCATGGCAGTCCCGGCAACTTGCGGAGCCGGCCAGCTCACCCGGCACCCCGGCCGGCGTGGTTATTGCTCCCGGAGGGGACGCTTGAGGCGGGGCCTGAGTCTCAAACTCACCGCCGCAGACAAGTCCCGCCCACGCGGCCATTGTGACGCTCGCAATCGCATATCGCGCCGTCATGCTGCCTCCATGCGATTGATGAGGCCCGGCACCGCCGGGCGGTTGCCGGCGCCAACAATCACGGTTCCCGTCGCACTAGAATCGAATGGCCATGCCGATTGCCGGGCCATAGGTCTCGCTGGTCATCTCCATGCGTCCCGCGTCGTCTTCGATTCGCAGGTAGCGGTATCCAACGCCCACCGAATACCGGTCCGAGATTCTATAGCTTAGCGTCGCCGCGGCGTTTGTCGTCAGTTCCGAACCTATGCCGAACCCGCCCACGTCGCCGCGAATCGATGCCCCCCATTTCTCGGACAATTTGAACCGAAGGCGGCCGCCGACGATGGGGTCGACCCAGTCCTGGGTCATGCCGCTGTCGAACGGTCCGAATCGGGCGTCGGCGTCAAGACGGACGTACCGGGCGCCGGCGAGCGCATCGAATCCCACTCGATCCCGGTCGAAGCTCCGCAGGACGCCGAGTTCGAGCATGGTCTCCTTCATGCTTCCCGCGGTATTGACGCTGAGGAGAGGCATCATTTTGAGCCGCACATTGCTGGCGGCGCTGATCTTGACAAAATCGAGCTCCGCAAACAGGCCCCATTTCCCGCGTTGAGCTTCAAAATGCGTGAATCCCGCGAAGTCAACCGTATCCAGAATGTCCTTGAATTTGGTCGTCGTCGTCATTTCCTTGCCGCCGGCTTCCGTCGTCGAGGTAATGCTCGACAACCAGATGTAGGTGGCGAGTTCGAGGCGCCACGCTTCGGGATTCGCCTCGGGTGCGGCCTCTGCCGCCGAAGGAGACAACGCGACGCCTTCGCTGCCGCCTGTCTCTTTGGTCTCCGCGCTGGGCGCGGGAATGTCCGCAGCCCCGCCGGGCGCCGCCGCATGGGCGCATGCGCTGCCTACAATGCCGGCAATGAGCACGATACATGCAACCAACTTCCCTGTTGTCATCTCTTGAGCCCCCTCCCCGCGCTATGCCGGTTCTGTTCTCAGGTCACCCGCCTTGCGATGGAGACGCCTTAGTTCTTCTTGGGCGGATAGATGACCTTCCAGTCGTCTTTCATGCTGACGATTGTCCAGCCCCGGGCCAGGGCCTCGTCAAGGCCCTTGTCCAGGCGCCCGATGCTTGACTCGCGGTCATACGCCCATTCGCGTTCGGCGTCGGTGTGACGGACATAGAGGCAGAAGCTCGGGGCGTTCCGGGCCGCGGTCCATTGCAGCATCTGGAGGTCGCCGTCGGAGTTGCCGAACGCCGCGATCGGCCGCCGGCCGATATACTGATGAATGCCGACCGGCTTGCCCTCCTTATCATCGATGAAGTCTATCTCGGGGAGGCGCAGCAGCACGGGATTGCCGTCGCGCATCTCGAAACGCGTCTTAATACTGCTGCCGATGACCTGCTCAGGCGGAATACCGTAGACCGCCTCCGTCCACGGCCGCATGAACTCGATGCCGCCGCCGGAGACGATGAACGTCTTGAACCCGTTCGCCCGGAGATAGTCGAGCAGTTCGAGCATCGGCTGATAGACCATCTGTGTGTAAGGCAGGCCGGTTTCCGGGTGTTTTGCCGTGGCCAGCCACTCCTTTACGCGCGTTTCAAACTCCTCGGTGGTCGTGCCTGCATGGGTGGCCATCATGATTTCCATCAGCCCCCGCTCGCCCCCGGCCAATGCGCCCTTTAGATCGCCTTTGAGCAGCGAAGCGAACGGTTCTTTGTCCTTCCATTCGGGGTGGCCCGGCGCAAGCAGGTGCACCTGGTCAAGCGCGAAGCGCAACTGGAAATAGATCGGCTGCTCGGCCCAGAGCGTGCCATCGTTGTCGAAGACCGCGATACGGTCAGCCGGAGGCACATAACCGGGCGAAGCTTCCTGCGTTGCCTCCGAGACAAACCTGAGTATGGACTCCTTCGCGGCGCCGTCATTCCAGGAAGGCAACGGCTCCGCGCCATATGTGCTCGCGGCCCATGCCGCGGCGGCAAGCAGACACATCAACCTCCTTTTCCGCATAGCCCCTCTCCTTCCGGTGGGTTTCGCATAAATACGCCTGCCGCCGCCCCGGCCGTCCTGGGCACGGCCGGGGATAAAGGGGCAGCGCACGGCGTATTACCACCCGCCTTGTGCATCCCATTCAACGATGAATGTCCGGCTCACTTGCCCGCGCCCGTGCCTTGCTCAAGCTGCTTCAGCACTTGCTCAATATTGAAGCTGGCCGATTTCTGCCGTTGCGGAAACTCCTGGAACGTCTGCAGAAACTTGCCGACGACCGCCTGCATCGGCACGAACGCCCAGAATTTGTCCGCCATCCACCGCATGGCCATCGGCGAGTTGTCCGCGCCGAACAGGATATGAGCCTCGAGCGGATCCATGCGCAGGTTCACCACCTTTGGAAAGGTCTGGGCAATCGGAGGGCCGCCAGAAAGCCAATCACCAGGAAGCGCGAAGTGCGCTTTCCAGTCCCGAACACGCACGGCGTTGAGGTTGCCGTTGTCGTCGAAGTAGAAGATCTCGTTCCTGGCGCTGGGCCCCGTGCCCGCCAGCAACGCGCGCTGATCGTAGCCGTCCAGGTGGACCTTGAACGGCTTGCCGTTGGCCGTGTACCCCTGCTTCAGTTTCTCCTTGATGTCGGGTTCGCCGGCCGCCGCGGCAAGGGTCACGGCCCAATCTTCATGCGACACGATGTCGTTGATCACCGTG
Organism: Candidatus Hydrogenedentes bacterium UBA2224; assembly: GCA_002348185.1. Classification (GTDB taxonomy): domain Bacteria; phylum Hydrogenedentota; class Hydrogenedentia; order Hydrogenedentales; family SLHB01; genus UBA2224. The sequence continues at coordinate 68,807 of DDYW01000067.1, forward strand.
CCCGGCTTGACCACGCCCGGCCAGCGGACGACGCACGGCACCCGCATGCCGCCTTCCCACGTACTTCCTTTTTCACCTCGGAAGGGTGTGGCCCCGCCATCCGGCCACGAGAACTTCTCGGCGCCGTTGTCGGTCGTGAAGATCACGATGGTGTTGTCGGCGATGCCGAGGTCGTCGAGTTTCTGGAGCAGGATGCCGACTTGGTCGTCGAGCTCGTTCATCCCATCGGCATAGAGACCGTAGCCGGTCTTATCCTGGTACTTGGGCTGAAGTCGCGTCCACACGTGCATCCGGGTCGAGTTGTGCCAGATGAAGAACGGTTTCTTCGCGCTGACCGCGCGTTCCATGAAATCGAGCGTCCCGGCGAGGAACTCCTCATCGACGGTCTCCATACGCTTGCGTGTAATGGGCCCGGTGTCTTCGATGGTCTGCTTGCCGACTTTGCCGAAGCGGGGATCGACGGTACTGTCATCAACGTCGGTGGCCTTGGTTTTCAGCGCTCCCCGGGGTCCAAACCGCTGTTTGAACGCCGGCTCCTTGGGATACTGCGGGTCTTCCGGCTCCTCTTCGGCGTTAAGGTGATACAGGTTGCCAAAAAACTCATCAAACCCGTGCACCGAGGGCAAGAATTCGTTGCGGTCGCCAAGGTGGTTTTTGCCGAACTGGCCGGTGACGTAGCCCTGATTCTTGAGTAGATCGGCGATCGTGGGATCCTGCGGCTGCAGGCCGAGTTGCGCGCCCGGAAGCCCCACCTTCAGCAATCCTGTGCGGAACGGATGCTGCCCGGTGATGAAGGCGGCCCGGCCCGCGGTGCAGCTCTGCTGCCCGTAATAATCGGTGAAGATGGCGCCCTCGTGTGCGATCCGGTCAATATTGGGCGTGCGGGAACCCATCATCCCCATATTGTACGCGCTGATGTTAAACCAGCCGATGTCATCGCCGAAAATGACGAGGATGTTGGGTTTGACCGCGTCCGCGTTTGCGGGCGGGCTCTCCGCGGCCCATCCCGGCGTTGCCAGAGTCACCATACTCGCCGTCAGAGCAATATACGCGACGGCTGCCCAGACCGGCACAGAACCCAATGCGCTTCCCCGCGTGCCGACACACCCCCAGACAGAACCTGTTCTCATGAGTGTTGGTCCCCCCCTGTCTCAGAACCCTATGCGCCATCACACGAAATGTACGTTTGCGCCGGCGGCTGCCACGCGCCGCCTGAGAGCTCACGCAAGTCCCCCGTCTTCCAGGTTCCGGAGTGCACCCCTCACAACGCTTCCGGACCCGCAATACGTTCTTCTATAGTCACACATGCGTAAAGTTAAGCTATTCGACTAGTAAAACAGACGCAGGGCAACTCGTCAATACATATTTTCCGAATTCTTGGCTGTGCGGAGTGACGCGGGCAGGCTGCCTGGGGGCGTGGAATCGCCCGGTTGACGGCGGGTTGCGGGCACGATAATTGCTTTCAGGGACTGGCGGGGGCGGCCCTCTTTCTGCACGTAACACAACCCTGTTCCCAGGCGCCAGCGCCGGGATTCAGGCGCTCCAGGGCCTCACGAAGGCGTTTTTCACGCAGCATCTCGGGGGATATCCAGCCGTTCCGCCAAAAACTCTCCTGGGGCAATCTCGGGGCCGTGAACGGTGTTGTAGCCCAGTCCCCTAGCCATTCCGGCGTGGCCTCTTCAAGAATTGTCTCGGTTACGCCGGACATGGGCCTATGCTTCTTCTCTCAGCCTTGAATGACGTAAATCTTCTGTCACTGCCCCGGCGACAGAGACCCCTGCGGCTCAAAGTTCGGGATATGCTTCTCCCAGTCCAACGTATTTTTGAGGCGATTGAGCATGCTCTTATAAGAAACCCGGTCCTCGTACTGCAATCGGCCAACCACGACAGCATCGCAAACGCCGACCTCTTTCGCGAAGTCTTGCACTCTGGCGGCATCGAATGGGCCGCTCGCGGTGAATCGGCGGAAAGCGCTCTGGGGAATTAACAGGTCCCGCGCGAAGTCGTCGGCCTGCTTCTCCTCGGCCGAGCGCGCGTCCTCCTCCAGATCGATGAAGTAGCCCTTCTTCCCATGCAACAGGATATGGCCGCACTCGTGGAAAAACGTGAACCAGAAGATGTCCTCAACACGATTGCGGATGCTCAACTGGATGAGCGCTTTGTCGGATTTCAACCAGCGGGCGGCGCCGTTGATGTACGTGCTCTCCAGGTGCGGCACAAAAACAACGGCCACGCCGTTGTCCGCACAGAGTTCCACCATCTTCTCAATGCCGGTTTTCAAGTCAGCGCGCGTCAGACGCCGAATCTGCTGCAATGCCTCTCGAAATCCAGTCCTCGAGAAGGGTGCGGTATCCATCCCCTGGGCGAGGAGTTCCCCTCGTCGCAGCCAGGCGCTCAATGCCTCGGGGCTGGCCTCCACTCTCCGTGCTTTGCGATAAGCCGCCACTTCAACGTTCGGGAGTGTCTCAAGCGAGGCAACCCCAAGAAAAGTGCGCAGCGAGCGGACCCTTTCCTCCCAGCTGCGCGTAGATACAACCCACCCTTTCTTCGCCATTTGAGTGTAGGGGAACAACTCCAACAGCGGTTTTTCCCTTTCAAGTGCCTCTCGGTCCTTCAGCCGCGCCAGGGCCTCCTGGTAGTCCATCTCAAGCCGGAGCCAGAAGCGGGCCGGCGTTCCCAGGACGCGCTCAAGCTCGGTCGCCGTCTGCGGGGTAATGGCGGCCTTTCCCTTGATGATCTCGTTGATCGTCTTATTGGGACGGCCCATGCGCTCTGCCAACTCCGCCTGGGACATTCCCAGAGCTTCTATAGCCTCCAGGAGGGTTTCCCCTGGCGGAATGGCGATATCGGGCGCGTAACCCCTGTCATTCATAATCTCATTCATGGTAGTCCTCGATGCCCAGAACGCGGACACCACATTCCGGGCATGCTCCTCTTTCGTTTCGAATGAGGCGCGTTTCAGTCAGCGGCTCGAAAATCAGGCGGTACCGCTGGCCCACGTTCATCGCGTATTGGCCCTTGCGATTCCCCTTCAAGGGATGACACCGCGTAGGCGGTAGCGGGTCCAGGTCCTTGATGCGATCCGCCGCCTTCAGGGCATTGAGCCGCTTCATGACCTGCCGGGCGACAGTCTCTCCGTAGGCTTTGCGCAATTCCGCGAAGCTCTCGCATTGCTTCCTCAGCTTATTTGTCTTGAACTCAATATACATGAATACGCGTACTCATGCAAGCAATTTATTAACCTTTGGGGTTAATATTTTGAGGTGAAGATGACTTGGCTTTTGTCATTGTTCTCCCCCGCTATCTTTCAGGGTTGGTCGACGCGACCCTATCTCCCCTCTACTTGTCGCTCTTTGATGGCCTTTACTCGCGGAGCGAACGCTTGATGCAGCTTCTCCAGCTTCCCCTGGAGCCACGTGAAGTACTCGGGCCAGCGGCTGCGGTCGTCCAAATCCGCGTCTCG
>DDYW01000052.1 GCA_002348185.1 Candidatus Hydrogenedentes bacterium UBA2224
CAGTTGGTGATGATCAGCCCCACAAACACCGACAGCCGCTTGCTGATGTCGAACATGTACGCCCGGAGAACCTGGTCCACCACGATAACCAGCGACGCGATGATCGTCATCTGCACGATCATCCGGATGGTGTGCGGTATGTGGTTCCGGATGATGCTCACCGACAGATTGGAAAAGGCGGTTACGAACGTCAGGGCGATGCACATCGTAACGGCCGTGTCCAGCTTCGTGGTCACCGCCAGGGCGGAACAGATGCCCAGCACCTGCAGTGCGATTGGATTGTTGTTAAACAGCGGATCCAGCAGTACCTTGCGATCCGACTTATCGAGTCCTATTCCCATCAGGCTGCGCTCCCTTGGTTGCGGAATTGCTCCAGGAACGGCTTGAAACCGTCTTCACTCAGCCAGAACTGCACGAGATTGCTGACCCCGCGGCTCGTGAGCGTCGCCCCCGAGAGGCCGTCGACTTCATGCGGGTTGGCGTCGGGCGGCCCCGCCTGCCCTTTGATCACCGCGATCTTCGGGTTCCAGTTCTCGTCGTAGGCGACGCGCCCATTCCATAAGGCTTTCCATTTCGGATTGTCGACCTCGCCGCCCAGCCCCGGAGTCTCACCATGGTCATAAAACGTGATGCCCCGCACCGTCCGCGTGTCTTTGTCCAGCGCCAGGAACCCGTACATGGTGGACCAGAGCCCCTTGCCGACGATGGGGAGGACGATTTCCGAAATCTGCCCGCCCTCCTTGACGTAATAAACCATCGCGAACTTGGGGAGCCGGGTGATGCGCGCCAGATTGCCGGCCGGGGCGTCCGTGCTGAGTTCGGGGTTGGCGCTCGCTTCGCGCGAATCGTAGGTCCGCGGATCGAGTCCCGTCTGGCCCTGAAACTCCTCCGGGCTCAAGGCCTCGCCCGTTTCGATGTTGACAAACCGCTTCTCGATCGATTCATCAAACAGCTTCTGCACATCTCCTGCCGGCAGAGAAGCCCCGCCGTCCAGCAGCCCGGCCACGCTCAAGACCTGGCGCTGGCGATCCAGTAGTTTGTTGCGCTCCTGCGGAACACGCAGGAAATAGGCGGACGAGGACACCAGCACCGCGCACACCACGCACACGGCGCCGGCGAACCCGAGGGTATATAACGAGCCGCTACGCTGCATTCCGCGCCAACCTCCTCTTGATATTCGCTCGCACCACGTAGTGATCAATGGTCGAGGAGAACATGTTCATAAACAGGATGGACAGCATCCAACTGCCCGCATAGGCCGGGTTGACTTCGCGGATCAGGATGCCCAGAAATCCGATGAGGAATCCGTAGAGGTACCGGCCCGTATCCGTATAGGGCGCCGACACCGGATCCGTGGCCATGAACACAATGGCGAAGGCGAACCCGCCCAGCACCCAGTGCCAGTGGACCGGTACTGCAAACACGGACGACGGCTCATGCGCAAAGGCATTGAAGAGCAGTGCGGCGCCTGCGCTGCCCACGAGACCGCCCAGCATGATCCGCCAGGAAGCCACTCCTGTCGCAATGAGAATTACCGCGCCGATGAGGCAGAACAGCGCCGACGTTTCGCCCATGGAACCGGGCTCGAGGCCGATGAACGACTCCCACCACGTGATGCCGCCGCGCACCTCGCTGATGCCGTTGCGCAGGCCGTCCATGCCCGCATCTTTCATGATCGCCAGCCAGGTCGCGCCGCTGTACCCGTCAGCGCTGGTTTGCGCCGCGATCCACACGTTGTCGCCCGAAATCTCCGTGGGATAGGCGAAATACAGAAACGCGCGGGCCGTCAGGGCCGGGTTGAAGATGTTCATGCCTACCCCGCCGAATACTTCCTTGCCGATAACCACGCCGAACAGGATGCCCAGCGCCACCTGCCACAGCGGGATCGTCGCGGGAAGGATCAGGGGGAACAGCGCGCTCGTCACCAGAAACCCCTCGTTGACCTCGTGCTTGCGCACAATGCAGAAAACGACTTCCGCCGTCCCGCCGGCCGCAAGCGTGACGATATAGACCGGGATGAAGAACAACGCGCCGTAGACCATGCACGCGATAAACCCGCCGTTCACGAGGTCAAACCCAAGCGCGGTGAACACGCTGGTCTGCCAGCCGTCCCACAGGGCGGCGCCCTGCCGCACCGCGAGCTGGGCCTGGTGCCCCGTGTTGAACATGGCCATGAACATGCAGGGCAACAACGCGACGACCACCGTGATCATGATGCGCTTGAGATCGGCGCCGTCCCGCACGTGCGAGGCAGTCCGGGTCACCTTGCCCAGAGAAAACAGGAAGGTATCGCCCGCTTCCCACAGAGGATACAGCGCCTCGAGCTTGCCGCCCTTCTCAAAGTGCCTGGCCTGTTTGTCCAGGATGTTCCGTAAGGCTTTCATTACCCTTCCTTCTCAATCATGTCGAGGTTCTCGCGAAGAATGGGACCGTATTCGTATTTCGAAGGGCACACAAAGGTGCACAACGCCAGGTCTTCCTCGTCCAGTTCAAGGCAGCCGAGTTTCTCGGCCTCCTCGACGTCGTGCACGATGAGCGAACGCAACAGGTATGTGGGCTGAATGTCCATCGGCATCACCCGTTCATACGTGCCCATGGGCACCAGAGCGCGCTCCGCCCCGTGCGTATTGGTCGTAAACGCAAACCGCTTGCCCGGCGACAGCCGCGAAGAGAACAGGTTGAGCACCGAGAACGTGTCGGACCCCGGCATCATCCAGCCGAGGAACGGACGGCGACGTCCTTCCTCCACCACGCTGATCTGGTGGTGACGCAGACCCAGATATCCGTGCACGGCCCCCTGCGCCTGACGGCCCGAAAGCACGGGGCCCGAAATCACCCGCGCCTCCCCCTCACGCAACTCGTTCGCCACAAGCTCGTCGGTCGAAGCGCCAACACGCGTCCGTACCAAACGCGGATTCTTGACCATCGGTCCGGCCAGCGCAATCACGCGCTCGACGTCCAGCGTGCCCGTCGTGAACAGCCGGCCTATCGAGACCACGCTCTGGTAATCGATATGCCACACCGTCTTCCCGCGATGCACCGGATCCAGCAGATGGATGTGCACGCCCGGAAGACCGGCGGGATGCGGCCCGTCAAACTCCTCGATCTGTACCCCCGCGTTCGCCGAGACCGGGATCGTGTCGCCGGCGCGCGTGCACACGTACGTCGCGCCTTCCGTGAGACGCGCCACGACCAGCAGCCCCGTCCCAAAATCCCGCTCGTTGCCCTGGAGCGCTTTCTCGACCGACGCCGCCAGCGGATTCGTGTCAATCGCGGTGACAAACATCGAATGAGGCGCCGAATCAACAGCGGGCACCTTGCCGAACGGCCGCGTGCGAAACGCCGTCCACAGCCCCGATTCGACCAGCAGATCCACGAGTTCCTGGCGTTTCAGCGTGGCCGGATCCTTGCCCCGGTACGAGGCGAAAACCGCGTGATCGTCATCGGTCATCGTGCCGCGGCGCTCGTTGTCGTTCAACTCGATGACGACGGTCTGAAGCGCGCGGCGCTCGCCCCGGTGGATGGCGGCGACTTTGCCCGCCCCGGGCGCCGTATAGCGAACGCCCGGCGTTTTCTTGTCTTCGAAGAGCAACTGGCCGCGTTTGACGGCGTCGCCGGCCTGCACGACCATCGTGGGCCGCATCCCCGGATAGTCCGCCGCGACAATGGCCACGTGCGCGGGCTGTGCGGCCGGCGTGATCTCCTGCTTCGGCTCGCCGGCAATGGGAAGGTTCAGACCCTTCTTGATTCTGTGTACCGCCATGTGCTCGACCATCCCTTTTGAGTCATGCCTGCGCCAGGACGTTGTCGTGAAGTAAGTCACGAATGCGGAAGGCATACAAACCGCACGTCAACGGCATTCGGCTGGAATCAGGCTTTGCGACAAATAATTCGGGAAATCCTGCCACAACGATATCCCGGATTACAAAAAACACTTCCGGATATGGGACATTACGTTCATTGCATTTCAGCGGCTCCAGGGGCCGCCCGCGTTCACCTCTGCTTACCAGCAACGAAACACCCGGGAAGCCCCACTTAATTCGGAATTCGTGCGGATCTATCACAATTTACCCTCACGATCCGGCCAACAGCCCTCGCAAGTGTTTTAGAACACTCGACTTAGCTGGCGCTGACCAGTTCCTGCGCCGCGCCGGGGGCAAGGTCGAGGGTCTCCACGGTTTCCGAACCGGGAAGCCGGACCCGCGCCGTGCCGCCGCGCTCGGCCTCTATCGTGAGCGAAACGAGTTTCCCCGCCCGCTTCTCCGCTGAGACCAGGAAGCCGCCCTGCGCGCGAAGATGGTGAAAAGCAACATCATCCCAATCCGCGGGGATGGCGGGAAACACGTCGATGACGCCCGTATGGCTCTGGAGCAGCATTTCCTGCAGGGCCGAGGCGTTCGAACAGTTGGTTTCGAGCGTGAACGGGCGGTACGTGAAATTGCTGTACCCCTTGCCGGTCTGATCGCCGTTGGCATTGAAACTGTTGCGCAGCACAAAGGCCTCCGCAAAGATATCGAGGGCCCGGGCGGCGCGTTCACCGTCCCGGGCGCGTGCGGCCAGACTGGCCAGCCACGTATAGCCAAACCCCACCCATCCCCCGGGACCGAATTGGTCGAGGTCCTCGAGCGAGGCGCGCAGGGTGCGCAGATCGTCTTCGCCATTCGCCGGATCCACGAGCCCGAGCGGATAGATGGCCATGAGATGCGAATGATGCCGGTGCGAGAACGGCAACGGATGGTTCTCGGCCAGCAGCAGCGCGCCGTTCTCGCCCCGGAATAGTTCCGGAAACTCCGCGAGAACCGCGTGCCAGCGTGCCGCGTCGTCCTGTTCGCCCAGCCGGTCCGCCATTTCCGCGGCCGCGCCGAACAGCCAGCGGCACAGCGCGAGATCATGGTTCGTGATCGTGGGGAACCAGGCCTCGGGCTTGTTGTCGTAAAACTCGGGCGAGGAACTCAGCGGCAGCGTGCGCCGGCCGTGTTCGTCGCGCTCGCGCGTAACCGCCTCGACAAACACCGCGCATTCGCGGGCATAGGGATAGGCCCGCTCCCTCAGAAAATCCGGATCCCCGCTGAATTTCCATTGCCAGTAAAAGTGCTGGGCGAGCCAGGAGCCCATCATGGCCGAGTGGGTATATTGGCGCCACCCACCGATCTGGTTGCAGTGCAGGTCCGTGGTCATGGGCACGGCCAGACCGGGCAGGTCGAAGAATTTCCGGGTCCACGCCCGGCAGTTCTCGCGGTGTTCCCACAGCCAGTCGACAAAGCCCCGGGCGGCCTCGAGCCGGTTGCCGCTGTAACAGGGCCAATAGGTCATCTGCGTGTTCAGATCGTGGTGGTAATCGCCTTTCCAGGGAGGCAGTCTGCCGTCGTCGGCCGTCCAGGGTCCCTGCAGGCTGACCGGCGGCGCGTCGGGCCGGGCCGCCGCCCCCAGCTTGTACGTGTCGAGATACCATTGCCGCTCGATGCGCGCATGCGGCACCCGCAGCCACATCCGGTCCCAGAACGCGCGCCACCAGGCGAGATGTTCCTGGCGCAGCACGTCCAGCCCGCCGTCCAGGGCCGTTTCCACCCGCGCCTTCCCGATGGCCATCGGGTCGTCCCCCTCGAAGCTCGAGGCAACCGTCCAGATCACCGTGGTTTTGCCCGCCCCTTCGTCGAAACGCCAGCCCACGTACACCGCGAAACGGAATCCGCCCCAGCCTTCCTGCTCATACGCGGCAAATCGGTCGCCGGCGCTCTCCCGCGGCGCGCCGTAGCCGAGCTGGGCCAGCTCGCCCGCCTCGATGCCGATCTCCGATTGGATGTGCTCCTTCCCGCCGAACCGGGGCGCCGCCAGCACCGGTTTAACCAGCGCGTTGGCCTCGATTTCCAGCACCCCGAGCGGCGCCGTGGCATGAACCCATGCCGTCACGCGCGCACCATTGCCGAACGAGACGTTTCCCATGGCAGCCGCGAGATCGAGTCCCGTATTCCCGAACGCCGCGCCGTCAAACGCCAGGGTCAGACGCCCCGCGGGGATTTTGGTCGGCGCGGGCCGGTGGTAGGGCAGTTCGTACAGCTTCGCGAGGTCGTCGTAGCGGCCGGCCTTCTCCCACTCGCGCATTACGGCGTACGAGTACTCCTCCGACGCAAATTCCGGCACGGGCCGCAGGTCCCACAGATCGGTACGATCCAGCGAAATGTTCAACGGAGCGCCGTCGCCCCAGACCAGTGCGCCCATGATCCCGTTGCCGAGCGGGAGGGCCTCGTCCCACGTCATCGCGGGCGTGTCGAACGCCAGCCCATGTTCCGGATACGGCGGATGCGCCAGCGTTTCCGGCGCCGCACACAACGTCATCAGCGCGACCAGGGTTGCCATGACCAATTCCTCCCCTCAAAAGGGCCGTCTCCGGCCTCAATCAGCGTTCACGATTCAACCCATACTACTACTGAACCCCGACCTCTCCAAACACATGAGCGCAAAACCGCACGGTCGCAACGCGGCCCCGGCCGCCCCGCACGCAATGCACGCTCGTCTCACCGCGTCAGGAACACGGACCCGATCTGCGTCCAGCCCATGTAGATGCCGACATAGATGCTCAAGGCGATCGCGAACAGGTCGCCGGCAACCACGGCCCGGCCTTTCCAGGATTGAAGCGACCACCGGAAGTACCCCATGTCGGGCCGGGTGACGCGCCAGAGCATCACCAGGCCAATCACGGGAAACACCAGCGACAGAAACGCGGTGAAAATCAGCATCTGGTAGAACGGGTTGATGCGCAGGAGCAACAGCAGCGTCGACGGCAGGAAAAACAGTACGAGCCCCACCCGCATCGGCCTCGAATCGAGTTTGATGGGCAGATTGAAGATGTCGAGCAGCGCGTAACAGCCGCACACCCACCACCCCACCCCGGCGGTCCACGCGGCGAGAAACAGCCCCGCCAGGAACAGCGCAGTGCTGAACCGGCCCGCGAACGGTTCCAGCAGAATCGACAGGTCCATGTCGTTGCGAGGCACGATGCCAAAGGGATGCAGCACGGCCGCGGCGGTCGCCATGAGCGGCAGGGCGACCACGCCCGCCGCCAGAATGCCCCAGCCGTAGTCGAGCCGTGCCCGGTGCAGGATGTTCACCTTGCCCTGGAGCCGCTCCGAGTACCAGCCGCGCTCGATCATCGTGTAGGGGTAGATGAGGATCAGCCACGCATTGATGATGCTCCCCGCGTTGGACGACATCAGGTTTTCCCAGCCCTTGCCGGGGGCGTTCGGCACAAGGCCGGCCGCCGCTTCGCTCCAGTGGATGCCGGCCATGAACGCCGAGCCGAAGAAACATACGATCAGGGCCACGAGTCCCGCCGCGAACACATACTCGAGCCGCCGGTAAGCCCCCGTAAGCAGAAAAATGAGTCCGCAGCCCGCCGCCAGCGCGCCGCCCGCTTCGATCGGCACGCCCGGCACAAGCCCCGTCACCACCATCGCGCAGGCGCTCCACTGGTTGTACGAGCCGAAGGTCGCGCACACCACCACCGCGAGAAACAGGTACACGGTAAACGCCGGATGCACATCCTTGAACATGCACATGGGCGTCCGGCCGAAACGCAGAAAATAGCGCACCGACATGTCGATGAGAGCCCACGCGGCAATCCCGAGCACGAAATACGTCCACCACAGCTTGTACTCGAACAGCGCGCCCATGTTCGTGGCGACCGTGATGTCGCCCGTACCGATGTAGAACGACGCTATCACGGAGCCCGTGCCCAGAAGCAGGACCGCGCGCCAGCCCAGGGGCGCGGCGTTCAGGCTCCAGGGTTTCACGGCATTCGGCGCGCGGTCGTCTCGCTCGGTTGTCACGGTTCCTGCTCCACCCAGCCGGGCTTGTTCTTGGGACACCCGATCGGCTCGCTGGGACGTTTCCACGCGCCCGGCGCCGCGAATCGACGGAAGATCAGCGCGAACACGATGCAGAACGCCAGCGCAACGCCCGCCGGAAGATACAGCGCCCATTGGCCCGGATTGACCGCCGCGCCGCGAACGGTCTGCAATGCGTACGGGACCTCCTCCGCCCGCGCTTCGCCTTCCCGGGTGACCCGCAGCAAGAGCGGATACCGCTGCAGGGGAACGCCGTCGAGCGCCGTGATTCTCGTGAGCGCCGTCCGGGCCGTGGCGCCAGCCGGCACGTCCACCATCCGCGTCAGCGCCTCCGCCGGAATGGACGCGGCCCCCGCATGGCCGAAATGGCCCCGGAACGCCTCGGGCAACACCAGTTCGACGGTATGCCGGACCGGCCGCGGCGACGGGTTCTCAAACACCACGAGAATGTTGATGTCGCCCTTTTGCCACGTCCAATCCGGCGCGTACACCGAAAACGCGGTTTCGCCGCTCCGCCCGGAATACACAAGCGCCACCGCAGGCAGGGCAGTCATCAGCAGGAACGCTGTCGTTGCAGCAAGTGTCCGTTGCACGCCGGGTACTCCCCCTCGGGTCAGGATCCAGCGTGATTAAAGCAGAGCGCCGCGCCGGTTTCAACGGCAGCGTCGGCCAGTGTCAAGCCACATTAGAAATGT
>DDYW01000197.1 GCA_002348185.1 Candidatus Hydrogenedentes bacterium UBA2224
CCACTTCAGTGGTGGGAGCGCCCGTATCCCTCAAACCATGAGTCCCGAAGGGACGACAGATAATAGCCCACCACTTCAGTGGTGGGAGCGCCCGTATCCCTCAAACCATGAGTCCCGTAGGGACGGCAGACCATAGCTCACCAAACTTCAAAATCGGTGCGCGGGTCTTGTGTCCCCCGCGTGGCCGGGGGTGGATTCCAGCCCCGTATCGTTGCGCGCTGACTCGCGCATTCCGGCGCCCGGACGTGTTACAGTGGCGGTCACATCGAGAAACGCGCCGGAATATTGTCCGGCTCACGCGATCGAAAGGACATCTGCCTGTGCGACGCCTTCTCTTCATCAGTCTGGCCGCGCTTCTCGTGGTGCGGCCTGTGAGCGAAGCCTCCGAGAGCGGGAATCCCGTGGCCCATCCGGACGCCGCCGCCGCGGAAGCGATGGCCCTGCGCCTGGGCGGGGCCGGGGGCCTGTATCTGTTTGCCACACCGGGACCGCTCGTTGTGGAGATCGCCAAACAAGACACGAACAGCCGGAAGATCGAGACACATCTCCGCGCCATCCTGTTCGGTCCCGGGCGCGAGGTGATTCAGGAGGCGTACCTTCCGGACGACGGGCAGGCGGCCGGAAGCGGACCGGGGCCGGTGCAGCGGTTGCGGCTGGAGACCGTCGTGGAGGCCGCGGGCGTTTACGGCGTCAATATCACCGTAACCAACGACCGGTACGGCGACCAGGCGTACTGGGGATTCACGACGAATTGCGCACGGTATCTCGTGGAGACCTCGCGGGGCCATCGCGACGCGCCCCACGAGGAGCCCATCGTCATCGACAATCCGGAACGCGAGGGCGAGGTGTGTTTTCTGCCGCGTGCCGCGGCGTTTGCCATTGAAGTGGCCGGACTGCCCGCGGACTCCGCGCCGCTGCGCTTGTACGACGCCGCAAACGCCCTGCTGGCCGAGATTCCCGTGACGGAGGACGGCCGGGCAGCGCACGAGGTGGCGGCGGCCGCGCGCGAAAATGTCCCGTGGCGGTTGCATTTCCCGAAATACAAGGCGGTGGTTCACATCGACGGTGTCACGCGCTGGGACTCGCGCGACAACAACCTGTCGCTCTGGACGCCCGAGGCCGCGTCGTGGTTTCCGTTTCACGCGAACCGGTGGCTGCTTAGCCCCTACCACCGCGTGGTATATGCCCATCCCGGTGAATCGCGCTCCCTCGAGTTTCGGGTCCACAACAATGCCGCGGGACCGCGCAGCGTCGCCCTGACGCTGGAGCCTGAGCCGTCCGCCGTTCGCGTATTCAGTTTTCCGGAGCTTCCGGATGCCCGCTTCACCCTGCAATCGGGAGAAGCGCGGGAAGTGCAGCTCGCGTGTCGAATGCCGGAGGACGGGGAAATGTACCGGTGCCGTCTCCGGGCGACGCCGGAGGACGGTTCGGAATTCACTACGTATTCGACCGTGACTCTGTGGCGCGGTGAAGCCCCTGCCGCCGCGCCCCTGGCGCTGCCCATCAAATTGGAACCCTACCGCCACGAGAATGCCCAGTTCGGCTACCTGCCCGAATATCCCACCGCAAACCAGGTCTATTTCGATCCCGAAAACCGGCCCTATGTCATCGAAGAGACCGCCTTGAGGACGGTCCGGGAAGGCATATGGCAGGCGCTGCCTTTGAAGACCGCCGACGGAACCGCGATTGTGGCGCGCACGTCGAAAGTCGCGTTCGATGCGGCCGGGAACGCGTATTTCATCGGCGCTACGGATGGGCGACCGGTGTATGTGCGGCTGCCGCGCGCGAGTGATGTTTTCGAGGCGTATCCGATCCCCGGGAACGGTTCCTTCGACATCGAGCAGTTCTCCGGACACAACACGCCGGCCGGGCCGCCGCCGTTTGTGCGGCTGGTTCGTACCGAGAAAGACCCCAAACTCATGTGGCGCAGCCTGAACGATCTTGACCTGTTTCTCCCGCGCGACGACGACGGCGCGGTTGCCGTAGGCGAGCCTATTCCCGTTTCGCGCCAGTGCATCGGTATTTCCAGCCATTCCGGCATCCCGTCGTCCATCGTGTCGCGGGGTTCAAAGGTGCACCTGGTATGGGGCGAAGCGACTGATCCCGAGGCAGAGGCGCCCGGGGTGCCCACATTTGCCGCCACGTACGACCGGGATACCGCGAGGCTCGGCGAGCCCGTGCTCGTCGGGTACGGCCCTCCCGCGAACGACGTTCATAATTCACCCTGCATCACCATGGACAGCCAGGGCGTTCTTCATGCCCTCGTGGGCACCCACGGCCGGACGTTCAAGTACGCCCGCTCCCTGGAACCGAACAGCGCCCACGGCGGCTGGACCACCGCCGAGGACGTCGGCCCGGATCTGCGCCAGACCTATGTCGGCCTCGTCTGCGATACGGACGATGCCCTCCATCTCGTGTTCCGCCTGTGGCGGACGGACACGGCGTACTTCCCGTCGGGGAGCTACGCCACGCTCGCGCATATGGTCAAACGGCCCGGCGAGGGATGGTCCGAACCCCGGGTGCTCGTAGCGCCCCCGTTCTCTGAATACAGTGTCTTTTACCATCGCCTGACCATTGATCGGATGGGCGCGCTCTTTCTGTCCTACGACTACTGGTCCACCTTCTGGTTCTACCGCACCGACCATTGGGGGAGCCGCCGCGCGCTGCTCATGTCCCCGGACGGCGTGGTCTGGAAGCTCGCCGGGAATGACGACCTGGTGCGGTAGCCGGCTGGCGTTGTGGGTTTGGTGCCGACATTGGGCGCAGCGATCGCGTACAATAGCGCGGAGAATACGGGCGCAACCCGGAGAGACCTGTTTCCAAAGGAGGGCAGTTCGGTGAAGAGTGCCATACGCAGCGGGCGAACCTTGGGCGTGATTGCAGTGGCGGTGGGGGTGCTGGCCCTGGGGGCGGATTGGGCGGCCGCCGCCGATTGGCCCGGCGAAGCTTCCCCGTGGCGCGAGCATACGCTTCATGCGTTCGCCATCGACGGCCATGCGGTGCGGGTCTATGCGCCCAAAACACCCCATGACGCCCAGCCCTGGCTCCTGCTTGACGCGGGCGAGCCGGGCGACGTCGAAACCCTGTTGCTGAACCGGGGTTTTCATGTGGTTGTGACCGAGCTTCCCGATCCGTATGGCAGTCCAGCGTCCTTGAAAGCGTGGGATGCGGTTTGCACAGCCATGACGGGCCAGTACGGACTGCACGAGAAGGTGGCGTTGAAGGCGTTCGGCGCGGGTGCGCTCCAGGCGCACCTGTGGGCCTCCGATAACGCGCCGAAAGTCTGGTGCCTGGTGGCGGATTGCCCGGTGGTCGATTTCCGGGCCTGGCTGGCGGGCACGGGTTCCACGGCTGCCCAGCCGGAACCGTGGCAGGCCTTTCTGAAGGCCCACGGGTATGCGTCGGCGGACGACGCCCAGCAATCCAGGCGCAATCCCATCGACCTGACCGCTCCCCTGGCCGAAGCGAAGACGCCCCTGCTGCATTTGAGCCGGCACAACGACGTAGAACGGCCGTACAAGGATCAGACTGGCGCGTTCCAGAAGGTCTACGTGAGCGAAAAGGGGTATTACCTGACCGTGATCATGAAACCGGGCAACGCCCCCGAACAGGGTCTCGAAGATCCACTGGCGATCGTCAATTTCATTCTGACCCACACGCTGGACGGCGCATGCAAACCGGCAGCCGGGCTGCCGGAAAGCTGGCGGGACTGGCGCATCTCCAATTTTGACCGCACAGGCGCCGTGTATGTCGAGGGCGGCGCGGTCGTTCTCGAAAAGGGCGATGACATGAGCGGCATCACCCGCGTCGGGCCGTTTCCGAAGATGAACTACGAGATCACGCTCGACGCCATGCGCGTGGCGGGCGACGATTTCTTCTGCGGACTCACGTTTCCCGTTCACGAGGACCCGTGCTCGCTGATCCTGGGCGGCTGGGGAGGCACGACCTGCGGCATCTCGTGTCTCGATTACAACGACGCCGCCAACAACGAGACCACCCGGTACCGCGAGTTCAATAAGGGCGAGTGGTATGCCGTGCGGCTGCGGGTGACGGAGGGCCGCATTCAGGCCTGGATCGACAACGAGACGCTGGTCGACGTCAACACCGAGGGCCGCGATATCGACATCCGATGGGAAGTCGAGCCGTCGGTGCCGCTGGGCATGGCCACCTGGCGCACCACCGGCGCCATTCGCAACATCCGCATCCGCGAACTCACCGAAACCGAGGTTCAGGAGGCCGCCGAGACCCGCCCCAAACGTCTCTAGCCTTTTACATTCTTTTTGCAATTGCATGGCATCCCGGTGACCCGCGCAATGCAATGGTGGGCTACAGTCAATCACAGAGACACCCCGCAGACGGGGGAAAGGAGCCCACGATGAAGACACAGCACGCGTTGAAATTCGTAGTCCTGCTGCTTGCGGCCGCGTCCGGCGCGTCCGGCGCACAGCAGATCGCCGTGGATGCGGCGATGAACCAGTCGATCTTTCTTGTCGGCGAGAAACAGACCGGCTATCTGCGGGTGGCGATGACCGGATTCGAGGTCGAGGACGCCGATCGTACCCCGGTCAACGTGGCCATCGTGCTCGACAAGTCCGGGTCCATGAGCGGCAACAAAATCGAGCATGCCCGGGAAGCGGCCATTATGGCGATTCAGCGCCTGAGGGCCGACGACATCGTGTCGGTCGTGGTGTACGACACGACGGTGAACGTGCTCGTGCCAGCGACGAAACTTACCAACAAGGATTCGGTAATCGACACGGTGCGTTCGATCAGCGCGGGCGGCAGTACGGCCCTGTTTGCGGGGGTGAGCCGCGGGGCCGGCGAGGTGCGCAAATTTCACTCCAAGAGCCGCGTCAACCGCGTGATCCTGCTTTCGGACGGGCTGGCCAACGTCGGCCCCAGCGCGCCGTCCGATCTCGCGGAACTGGGCCAGTCGCTGGGACGGGAAAACATCAGCGTGACCACCATCGGCCTCGGGTTGGGATATAACGAGGACCTGATGACGCAGTTGGCCATGCACAGCGACGGCAATCACATGTTTGCCGAGACTCCAACCGAGCTTGCGGGCGTGTTCGATGCCGAGTTCGGCGACGTGCTGGCCGTCGTGGCCCAGGATGTGGTCGTGACCATTGACCTGGATGCGCGCGTGCGTCCGGTCCGCGGGCTCGGGCGCGAGGTGGATATTGCCGGACAGCGCGCGACGGCCCGGCTCAACCAGCTTTACGCCGGCCAGATGAAGTATGTGCTGCTCGAGGTCGAAGTGCCCGCCTACACGGGCGAGGCCCTGGTGAATTCGTCCCTCACACCCATTGCCGCGGTGGGCGTGACCTATGCCAACATGAAGAACCAATCCCTCGAGCGAATCTTCAAGAAGGTGGCGGTGCGTCTTACACCCGAACCGGACGTGGCCCTGAAGTCGGTGAACCAGGACATCATGGCGTCCGCGGTGGAACAGATTGCCTTGGAGAAGAACCGCTGGGCGCTGCAGTTACGCGATGAAGGCAAGATCGACGAGGCGCGCGATGCGCTGCTGGATAACGCGCAATTCCTCAATTCCAACGCGCTCCAGCTCAACAATAGGAGACTCAAGGAACAGGCGGGCTCAAACGAGATAGACGCGCAGAACCTCGACGCGGACGCCTGGACGCGGCAGCGGAAGCTCATGCGGTCCAATCAGTTCAGAGTGATGAACCAGCAGGCGGACAAGCAGCCATCGCGGCGGGGGCAATGAACGGCCCCGCCGTGGTTTCCCCCGGGCCTGTCCCCCGGCCGGATTGCGGCGGGGGACAGGTTCGGGGTACCGTGGAGCGCAATCGGCGCGGCAACGCGGCGTCACGCAAGCGGATGTGTCCGTGGCGCCCGTGGCTTCCCCGAGGCGGAGTGGAACGCCGTTGAGACCACGACTGATCGTCATGCTGGTGTTGATCGTTGCGTTGCCGCTGGCCTTGGTCGTCTGGCTCGGCGGGCACATGGCGCGAATTGAGCGGCGGATGGTGCAGGTTCGCGTGGAGGAACTCCTGGTCAGCCGCCTGCGCGATGTGGACGCCGACATCCAGGAAGTCCTGGCCCGGCAGGGGCGTGTGCTGCTCCAATTGCAGGGTCTTGCGGACGCCTCCCCCGGCGAATTGCGCGACTTGGGCTCAACCTTGCCCGAGGTTGCCCACCTGTTTGTGCTGGATCAGGACGGCGCCCTGGTCTATCCCGCCCCGACCGCCTCCCTGACGGATACCGAGCGGGCGTTTCTCGAGCGCACGCGCGACATCTGGCTCGACCGGCAACTCCCGCCCCGGGGCGAGGAGGGACAGACGCCGGCACAGCAGCAGAGGGCACAGCAGGCGCCATCGCCGGGGCAAACGGCTCAGGCGGCGTCCCCCCAACCCGGGCTGAGGAGCATCTCCCGCAGCGCGGCTTCACAAGGTGCGGCCGTTTCCGCGGAATCCGGCTGGTACGCGTGGTTCTGGCGCAACGGCGTGAACCTCATCTACTGGTGGCAGGACAGCGGCGGTCGCATTGCCGGCGCCGAACTGAACCGGGGCCGGATGCTCAGCGAGATCATCAATGCCTTGCCGGTTACCGATCCGCGGAACCCCACCCTGGCGGAGGGCCGCATCGTCCTGCGCGGCGCGCAGGGCGAACCCCTCTACCAGTGGGGACTCTACGAGCCGGGGGAGAACGAGGCGCCGCGGGCTTCCCTGAGGCTGAGTCCCCCGTTGAGCTCGTGGCGGCTCGACCATTACGCGTCCGCCCGGATGGCGGCGCCCGAAACGGGCCGGAGTGTCTACCTCAACGTCTTCTCGGCGGCCGTAGCGCTGGTCCTCGCCGTGGTCGCGCTGGCCGCGTATTTTTACCGGGAGAACACGCGGGAACTGCGCGAGGCCGGGCAGCGCATCAGTTTCGTGAACCAGGTGTCCCATGAATTGAAGACACCCCTGACGAACATCCGCATGTACGCCGAAATGCTGGAGGGCGAGCTGGAAGATGCGGAGCCCCGCATCCGCAAGCGTCTCGGCGTCATCACGTCGGAGAGCCAGCGGCTGAGCCGCCTCATCGGCAATGTGCTCACGTTCAGCCGGAAACAGCGGAGCGCGCTGCGTCTGCGGCGAAGTTCGGGCGTCGTGGATGCGGTGTTGCGGCACATGCTCGAGCATGGCACGGCCCCGCTCCGGGCGAAGGGGATGGAGGTTATTTTTGAGGCGAACGCGCCGCATGTGGCCGAGTTCGATGCCGATGTCGTCGAACAGGTGACCGGAAACCTGTTGAGCAACGTCGAAAAGTACGCGTCGACGGGCGCCTTTGTGCGGCTCGTCAGCCGGCAGGACGGCGACTGGGTCGCGGTGTCCGTGGCGGACGACGGTCCCGGCATTCCCGTGCGGGAGCGGCGCCGCGTCTTCGAGCCGTTCTACCGGGTGAGCAACCGCCTGACGGACGGGGTCGCGGGCACGGGCATCGGCCTGGCCATCGCCCGCGACCTCGCGCGGCTCCACGGCGGCGATCTGGTCCTCGAAGATTCCCGATCGGGCGCGTGTTTCACCTTTTCCTTTCATGCGCCCCGTGCGAATTCGAAGGAGACGTCATGAAAGTCCTCATCGCCGAAGACGATGACAACATTCGCGAGGGGCTGCGTGAGATTCTCGAGGAGGAAGGGTACCGGTCCGTCACCGCGCGGGACGGCATCGAAACCCTCGACCTCTTCGAACGGGAGCGGCCGGATTTTGTCTGTCTCGACATCATGATGCCCGGCAAAGACGGCTACGAGGTGTGCCGGGCCATCCGCAGACACAATGAGTCCGTGCCGATCATCTTCATCAGCGCGAAATCCGAGGAGATCGACCGGGTCGTGGGGCTCGAGCTGGGCGCGGACGACTTCATCATGAAACCCTTCGGCGTGCGCGAGGTCGTCGCGCGGATTCGCGCGGTGACGCGCCGTTGCATGGCCCAGCGTCCCGCCAACGGAACCGCACCCCCGTTCGAATTCGGCGACATGACCGTGTACCCCGCGGAGCTGCGGGCGCGGCGCGGCGCGGAGACGATTGACCTGAGCCTGCGCGAGGTCGGCATTCTCAGACTGCTCCACGAACGCCGGGGCGAGGTGGTTTCGCGCGATGCGTTTTTCGATGCGTGCTGGGGGCTCGACTTTACGCCCAACAGCCGCACCCTCGACCAGCACATCTCGCAGCTTCGCAAACGCCTGGAACCCGACCCCCGGCATCCCCGGCTGATCCGGACCGTCCATGGCGCAGGGTACCGCTACGAAGGGTGAGCGCTTCCGGCTTTCGCCGTGTCGTTCGCGGCCTGTTCGCCGGCCAGGCGGTCGCTGAATCGCTGATACAGCACGGATGCGGGCAGCAGAAGCAGGCCGACGGCGATGAACGACAGGATGCGGTACAGCGGCTCTACCGCGGCGAGATCAACGAGCCACACTTTGGCGATGGTGAACGCGAAGAAGGCCAGCCCGAGCACCCGCTGGGTTCTGCTTCGCAGAAACATCCCGATGACGATCAGGCAGAACGCCTGTAAACCCCACGCCGATGAGATAAAACTCAGCGCCATCTTGTCGGAAACGAGTTCGGTGCGCCGCGTCCAGTTCCACAATTCGCCCGCCGTCAGGACGGCAAAGACCACGTGCCCGGTGATGGTGAGGACGTCGCTGACGCCGCGGTTCACGCTTCGAATCCAATGCGCGCTCATCCAGAGCGACAGGGGCATGGCGAGGCGCGCGAGGAAGGGCGTGTTGAGAAAGAGCCACGACTCCGCGAGCTGGAAGTGGCTGAGCCCGGCAAACCAGAGGACGAGCCCGGCGACGTAGCAGAGCATGCCAACCGCCAGCCAGGGGTAGAGACGTTTTGCCCACAGAAATAAGATGACGGCGAAGGGAAGCACGGCCCACAGTACCGCCACCGCGCTGTGTTGATGGACCCGGTAGTTGGCGTAGTCGCGCGTGCTCCAGAACAGCGCGGCCTCGGCCGTGAGCAGGAAACACGTAAGCGCGAGTGCGCTCAGCCCGGCGAACGCAGCCGCTGGGGTTCTCCAGCGAGCCGCTGTATCCGGGCCTCGCTTGAGCATCAGGGCGAGGACCGTGCCTGCGGCGATGACGCAGGCCCACGAGCCGAAGGCCGTGTTGAATACGGGGATGAATCGCTCGGTGTGGAGAGGCAGGGTGCGAAACAGGGCGAGCCCGCCCAGCGTCCAGGCGAGGAGCCCGCCGCTCACGGCGAGGAGACGCCGGTACTTCAAACCCAGATACACGAACACGATCCCCTGGACGGCCCACGTGATCTGGTACGCGTAGAGCTTCAACAGGATAGGAACGGCCAGGACCGAGAAGCCCATGGCGAGCACGAGCAACACGCCGTGCGCGGCGGCATCCCCGGGCACGCGTTTCCGCCACACCAGCAAGACGAGCAAGGCAAGGACGGCCTGCCCCAGCACGAGGGCCCCGAGCGGGTACCGGTGGGTCGTGTGCAGCGTGTTGTAAAAGGCAAAAAACCAGAACGCCGCGTTCAACCCGGCCACGACGAGATCTTCCGGCCGGGATTTCACCTGCCGCACCAGGGGATGAATCGACGAGATACCCAGAAACAGGACGTAGAATACCGTGGCATACAGGGTGGCCGGAACGGTCATGTCCGCTTCGCCGGGGCGGCCGAAGAACTTGAAATACCACGCGCTGTAGAGCAGCGCCGTGCCGGCTAAACACAGGGCGTCGAGAAAGCGCCAGCGCTTGAACCACGCCACCCCCACCGCGACCAGGTCGAGCAGCGCAAGGTAACTGAACAGGCCGTAGGGATGATTCTCGCCCGTCGAAATGAACACCGGACTCAAGAAACCGCCGAGGACGGCCAGCACCGCGATTGAAGGGGCGTCCTGAACGACCGCCAGTGTCACGGCCAGAACGGTTACGCAGACCGCAAGAATAAACGATACGGTTTGTCCGGTGAAAGCATAGATGTGAAACGAGAAATAGACGCAGACATAGAAAATGGCGATTCCCAGGCCCGTGAACCCCTGCGAAATGACCGCCCAGCCTTTTCCGCGGAACCACGCGCCGAGTCCCAGCGCGGCCGCGCCCCCGGCCGCCGCGATCACGAGCCGCATGCGCTCGTCGATGAAGCCCAGACTGTACAGGTAGTTGAGAAAAAGCGCCACGCCTACCGTCACGAAAATCACACCGGCCCAGAGCAGGCCCTTCGTTCCCGCCAGCATCTCCCACGACAGGTTCCGCGTGAGGCCGCGGAGGTGTTCCGGCAGTTCCAGGCTGAACGCGGGCTGCGCCTGCCGTGTCCGGGCGGATCCGGCGTCCGCGATGAAGCGGGGGATGGGAGGCGGCGCCCCGGGTCCGGCGGCGTCCGCGGCGTCCGCGCGGGGCGGTTCATTCGCCGGCGCAGGTACGGGGCGCTCCTGAGGCGACGCGGTGGACACGGGGGGGCTGCGCCGTGCGAGGTCGCGCAACTCCGCCTCGAGCCGGTTGAGGCGATACAGGATGCGGCCGGTCCGGATAAAGGCGAAGACCCCGCACAAGAGCGCGGCCAGAAGGGCCAGCGCGATCACCAACAGCACAATCCCCATGGCGGTTCCTTTGTGCGAACGTTCGCGTGCGGGCGCCGGGTGGCTCGACGTGTTCGCGTCTCAGGGCAGACAGCAGGCCATCCGGGGGCTCAGCATACAAAGGGTGCGCAGTCTGGTCAATAGGCCAGGGCGCCTGATCGGGTCAGCCCCGGGTTTCAACCCGGGGATTACCGTCGCGTGCGAATTGAGTCCCGCAGGGACGACAGAAAATAGCCCCGGGTTTTCAGCCCGGGGATTCATATCTCTTCCAGTTTGAGTCCCGCAGGGACGACAGAGAATAGACATAATGGACCGACC
>DDYW01000157.1:0-170 GCA_002348185.1 Candidatus Hydrogenedentes bacterium UBA2224
GCTGCCCAGGCCCTCGCCGCCATCGAAGGTCGCGGGTACGTCATCCCCGACGACATCAAGGTCCTCGCGCACCCCGTCGTGGAGCACCGCCTCATCCTCAATCCCGAAAGCCGCCTGCGCCGGGTCACCTCGTACACCGTGCTCCACGACATCCTGGAACAGGTCCCCGT
>DDYW01000157.1:329-10447 GCA_002348185.1 Candidatus Hydrogenedentes bacterium UBA2224
GAAAAGGGGGAGTTCGGTGAAGAGCAGCACACCCCGTCCACCCTCGAACTCACCCATGTCGGCTCCTACGAGATCATCGCCCCCATCGGCAGCGGCGGCATGGGAACCGTGTATAAGGCTATCGACCGGAAACGCGACCAGCTCGTCGCCATCAAGGTCCTGGACCGGCGGTACGACCTCGACAAAAAACGGCGCAAACAGGACTACCTCGGCCGCGAAGTCCTGATTGCCGCCTCGCTCGAGCATCCGTCCATCATCCGCATGCACAAGGAAATCGTCGAACAGGAAGACTCCAACGGAAACGTCCGGCGCTGCCTCGTCATGGAACTGGTCGACGGCCACAACCTGCGCAAGCACATCAAGGACCGCGATCTGAGCATGAACCAGATGGTCGACCTGACTATCCGCCTGTGCCACGGCCTCGATTTTCTCCATCAGCATGGTATCGTCCACCGGGACATCAAACCCGAGAACTTCCTGTTNNGGTCAAGATCGTGGACTTCGGTCTCTCCAAATCCAACGCGAGCTGGCGCACCCGCTGGATGCGGGAAGGCGGAGGGACGCGCCGCTACATGTCGCCCGAACAGCTCTCGAAAAAGAAGCTCGATGCCCGTTCCGACATCTTCTCCCTCGGCATCACCCTGTACGAACTTTTCGCGGGCAAACACCCCTGCGACGGCCAGGATTCGCGCGAAATCATGCGGCAGATTCGAAGCAGCAAGTACAAATTCGAACCGCCCTCCAAGCACAATCCCGAGATCCCGCGCCAGATCGACCAGATCATCCTGAAAGCCCTGCGTCGCCGCCCGGAACGGCGCTACCAATCGGTCACCGAAATGTTGCTGGACCTCTCGCGGGTCTCGGCGTCGCGCATCTGAAACGCGGAGAGGCCTTGCGGCAACCGGCCCCCGGCCAACTCAAGGCAGAAGGAAGATAAAGGAAAGCATGGGTCCCAGGAAACGCAAAGACGACATCAGCCTGACAAAAATCATTCTCGGCATCTGCCTCATTGCGGTGATCGCGTTTGGCGTGCACCGCGCCGCGCGCTGGTTCAAGGAAGACTACGTTGGCGGCGCCCTGGAAGCCGCCGCGCCCTCGGAACTGGCGCGCGCCGAAGAAGCGTTCCAGACCGGCAACCTCGATGAGGCGCGTGCCATCCTGCTCCCCATCGTAGAAAAGACCCGCAACGACGCCATCTCCCCCCAGGCCCTGCTTCTCCTTGCGCGGGTGGAAGAGCGCGCGGGAGACAGTCAGAAATGCCTCGCCTACCTCAAACGAGCGGCACAGGAGTTCCCCCAGAGTCCGTTCAGCGCTCAGGCCGAACTCGCCTATGCCCGCGCCCTGGAGAAGCACGGCCAATCCGAAGAGGCCCTCGCCATCTTCACCGCCCTCCAGGAAAACGCCGCGCCGGAAGTGCGCGCCCCCGCCCTCTGCGGTCTGGCTCGCGCGGCCGAACGCACGGATGATCTCGAAAAGGCCCGCGCCCTGTGTCGCGAAGCCGTGCGCGACGCCGCCTGGAATACGCCCGACTGGGACGAAGCCGCCGAATCCCTCGGCCGCTTAAATATCGCGCTCATTTTCTCCCCCAAACCCACCCCCGAGAGCAGCGTCTATACCGTGGAACGCGGCGACAATCTCACCAACATCGGGATGAAGCTCAACACCACCCAGGGTCTCCTGATGCGCGCCAACGCGCTCGACAAAATCACCACGCTCAACGTCGGCGACCGCATCAAATACACCCCCAGGGATTTCCGGATCATCATCGAGCGCTCCACCTGTCGGCTCTTTCTGCTCGACGGCGATGGCCTCTTCAAGTGCTACCCCGTCGGACTGGGCAAGCCCGGACACGAGACCACCCTCGGTGAGTACCGCATCGGCAACAAGCAGGTGGACCCCACCTGGTTCAAGCCCAACGCCGGGCCCATTCCCCCCGGCGACCCCAGAAATGAGCTGGGCTCGCGCTGGATGCCCCTCGTCCCCGAACGGGAGGAACTCCCCACCGACCTCGGCATTCACGGAACCATCGCGCCCGAAACCATCGGCGAACATTCCTCGAGCGGATGCGCCCGCATGCACAACGAGGACGTAGAGGAATTGTACGACCTCGTCGTGCGTTCCACTCCCGTCGAGATTGTCGAAACCGTGGACCCGCGCGATCTGGGCCTGTAGGCAGTCGGGAACCGCTTCCCGCTACCGGCATCGCATACGCGACTACGGATATTGACTTTCAATCTGCAAGACCTGAATAATACGAGAGCGTGGCGGAAGTACTTCCCGGAAAACAACTTGAGACTGAATTGCCGGACAGGGGGACGCGCCGCCCGGGGGAATCATGGAAGCGTTATGGGATCGCATTGAGGAACTGGCCATGGACAAGTCCGGGACCAGCACGCTCGTGCCTGTCGAAGACGTCGGCCTCTTTCGGGCGCTCGCCGCGGAAGTCGCCCGGTTTTGTGAGGCCAAGGGCGATGCCCCCGCGCTCGTCTTCGCCGATGCCCAGACCGCCGGACAGGTCCCCCAGCTGGCGGCTGTCGTTCGCAACGCGGCCTTTGCCGCATGCGCCGGCGCGCCCCCCGAGACCTGGAAGAAAGCCCGCAACACCGTTCAAGTTGCGTTCCCACAGCTCTTGCTGGACCATCGCCTTCTCATCGTCTTTTCGCCGTCCCACAGCTTCGCCATCGCGGGCGTCCACATCAATACGGCCACGCAAGACATCTTCCGCGGCGGGTGGACCTGCGAACGCAAACTGGTGGAGACCATGCTCCGGGAATTCGCCGAGGGGTTCCAGCTTTCCCGGGATACGCTGCCCACGCCCGCGCCCGCGCCGGACGCGGCCGATACCTCGCTGCTGCTCGCCACACGGCTCATGAGCAGCATGGTGGCGCATTTCTCCGCCCGGCAACAGGACATCGCGATGGACCGGCACGACCTGTTCTCGGTGCTGGAGATCCTGAAAGCCATTTCTTCGAGGCGCCGGGCGCATGATGTGCTCTTCGTGTTCGTGGAGCAGATCGCCCGGGTCATCGAAACCAACCGCTGTTCGATCGTGCAGGTCTGGGGCGGGGAACGCAAAGGGCGCGTCCAGGCCTCCCACGAAGACGAAACCGTATCCGACCTCGTCATCGACCTGGAGAAGTACCCCGAGATCCTGCATGCCATGGAAACCCGCCAGAAAGTCGTGATCAACGACGTGGCGCGGCATCACCTGACCCGGCAATATGCCCGCCAGCTCTCCGAGGCCGGCATTCGGGTCCTCATGGTCATTCCCATCGTGCTGTTCGACCCCAACGTGGGTTCGCTGTTTCTGCGCGTCACCCGGCGCCGCCGCTCCTTCGCCCTGCGTGAAATCGGCTTCTGCGAAATCGTCGCCGAGGCCGCCGGCAATGCCCTCGAACGCGCGCAGCTCTTCGAACGTATCCAGCGCGCCAATGAGCGTCTCGAACGCCTGGCCGTCACGGACGCGCTCACCGGCCTCCACAACCGCCGCCATTTCCATCAGCGGCTCCAGGAAGAATACCTGCGAAGCAAACGCTACGCCCTGCCGCTCGCGTGTGTCATGTTTGACATCGACGACTTCAAAAAAATCAACGACACCTACGGGCATCTTCAGGGCGATTCCGTGCTTCGCGAAATCGCGGCCCAAACCAACGCGCTCATCCGGAAGACCGATATCTGCGCCCGCTATGGCGGCGAGGAATTTGTCGTCGTCATGCCCCAGACCGGCATCGTGGGCGCGCGCTCCCAGGCGCACCGCCTGCTCGAGGTCCTCCGGACCCACACGTACCCCGGGCTGCCCCCCAAGGCCAGGGTCACTGTGAGTATCGGCGTTGCCGTCCTCGATTTGGACACCATGGACAACTGCGACGCTCTGGTTGCACAGGCCGATGTCGCCCTGTACGAGGCCAAACGCCTCGGCAAAAACCAGGTGGTCGTCGCACAGACTTCGGGAGACAAAACGTGAAACGTCCTGTCCTGTTCCTGTTGATTGTGGCCGTCTCGCTCACGGGGTGCCAGACGTTCATGCCCGCCTTCACCCGCATGAAACCGGAGTACGAAGAGTTGCCCGCCGATGCGCTGAAGGAAAGCGCCCTCACAATCGAGCGCGCCATCCAGGACGGAACGCCCCCCGAACTCACCGACACCCCCGCGCTCACCCTCAATGCGCCCCCCATCCAGCAGGCCATCCAGACCCGCGTCTCCCGCGCCGCACTGGTCAACGAACTCCTCGATAAGGGATTCGCCTGGGAACGCCAAAACGGCCATCTCTACATCATCCGCAATCGCGAATATAAACAGGCCACCACGCGCCGCGAACGCGACCGCAACGCCCTGATCGTCACCGGCGAGTGGGACGACCGCTGGATGCTCTACGAGCAACTGCGCAAGGTCAATGATTTTCCCCCAAAGTCCCTCTCGGCCATCCAGCGCATCTTCCATGAGGCCCGGCTCGAAGTCATGAACACCGGCCAGTTGTACGAAACCGACAACGGCGACCCCGCCCCGAAACCATAGCGTCCGGGAAAAGCGATCGAGGTCAGGAGACGCGGAGGACGCTCCGCGGCCTGCGGTGTTTTCACGGGCCGTTTGGCCGCCAAGGCGCCCGCGAGGCGCTGCGGGAGCTGCTAGAGCCCCTGCGCCGCGTCCAGCACTTCCTCGGCGTGGCCTTCCGGCTTCACCTTGGGCCATACCTTCGCGATTTTGCCGTCTCCGTCGATGAGGAATGTGCTGCGTTGGATTCCCCAGTATTTCTTGCCGTACATGCTCTTCTCGACCCAGACGCCGTACTTTTCCGCGACTTCGTGTTTCTCATCGGCAAGCAGCACGAACGCGAGCCCGTACTTCCCGGCGAACGTGCAGTGGGACGCCACACTGTCGGGGCTGATCCCCAGCACCCGCACCCCGGCCTTCTCATATTTTGCTGCCAGCGCCTGAAACCCCTTGGCCTCCACGGTACATCCGGGCGTGTCATCCTTCGGATAGAAGTACACGACCACCGGGCTTCCCGAGAAATCCGACAACTTCACGTTCTCCCCGCTGCTCGAAGGCAACGAAAAGGACGGCGCTCTTTTCCCGACTTCAGGCATTGACATACACTATCTCCTTCGTGATTTGGGGCGATTCCGCATCCCGCGCCCCATCCGTAAAATAACACAGCCCCGCCCCTGGAAAATCCCTCGAGACCCCGCACCATGAGCCATTCGACCCGCCCGTAGACGATGAACACGGGGCTCCGGGGACCCCGGAACGGGGTCGTTCGGAAAACGCGGACGATGTCGGCGACACAGGCGTCGTACCCGGAGTATAGGGGGATACCGCCGCCTGCCCCCGCAAACTCCTACTCGTCCGGACGCAGATGCGCCCCGATGAGCGTGCGGAAATCTTCAAACGAGGGCAAGCCCTCCTCCCCGGATTCAAAATACCCCTCGATCCAGCCTAGCACCGCGCGAATTACGGCCACACGCCACCGGCGCAGCGGGCGGGTGAGTTCCTCGCGCAGGTACTGGATGTCGCGAAGCAGCGCCCGGCGCGCTTCGCCGTCCAGCGCGCACAGGTCCGCTTCCTCGACAAGACGCTCCATCAGCACCGGCACGCCCGCCGAGAGCGCCTCCTCATCATCCAGACGCTGGGGAAAACGCAATCCGAACTCCGACGTGTTTTCGACCAGGTCAATGCCGTCCGCCGTGATGCGCGCCCCGTCAAACATCGGCGCGCTGAACCCCAGCATCAGTTCCACCAGGCCCCGGTCGTGAAGATAGTGAATGTTCGGTATCAGGCTCTCCCGGTTCACGATGGCGTCGTCCAGGAGTTCCACGGCAGTCAAGGAACCCAGAGGGTCACGCATATACCGTTCGTACAAGCGTTCTAAAAGCAGCCGCCGCACATGTTTGGGATGTGGTGTGTTCATGCCGGGATTATATCAGGAACCGCCCTCCCTGCAAGAATTCCAGCGCCCCATTGCCCTCCCGCGAACCCTGCCGTTCTTGAAGCACCCGCGCCGGCCGGACATAATCGCCCCCGTCCGGGGGTTTCTATCCCCGGGTATACGCAGACCGAATCGCAACCCAGGGCGGGAGAAGGTGTATGCAGCGAAGAACCGCGGTGATCGTCGGGGGAGGCCCGGCCGGCCTCACGGCCGCTTATGAATTACTCAAACGCTCCGACATCCAGCCGCTCGTCATCGAGCAATCCAGCCAGGTGGGCGGCATCTCGCGCACCGAGCGGTACCGGGGCAATCACATCGACATCGGCGGCCACCGCTTTTTCAGCAAGTCCGACCGGGTCATGAACTGGTGGCTCGACATTATGCCCATGCAGCAGACCACCGAACAGGCGTTCGCCATCCAGTACCAGGGGCAGTCCCGCGGCGTCGAGCAGGCCGGCGAGGGCCCTGACCCTGAAACCATCGACCGGGTCATGCTCATTCGTCCCCGCAAATCCCGCATCTACTGGCGCCGCCGCCTTTTCGACTATCCGCTCAGCCTTTCCGCCGACACCATCCGAAAGATGGGCCTCCTCCGCCTGGGACGCGCGGGATTGAGCTACGTCCGCGCGGCGGCGTGCCCCGTCACCCCCGAGCGCAACCTCCGGGATTTCATTGTTAACCGGTTCGGCCGCGAACTCTACAACACCTTCTTCAAGTCGTATACGGAGAAGGTATGGGGCGTGCCGTGCGACGAAATCCCGGCGGACTGGGGCGCCCAGCGCATCAAGGGACTGTCCATTCTTAAGGCGCTTAAGCACGCGCTCTCCAGCCGAAAAGGCGCCGGCGTATCGCAAAAGAACACGGAAACCAGCCTGATCGAGCGCTTCCTCTACCCCAAGTTCGGGCCCGGCCAGATGTGGGAGACCGTCGCCGACGAGATCCGCGAGCGCGGCGGAGAGGTGCTGCTTCGTCACAAGGCCACCGGCATCACCACCGCGAACGGCGCCGTGAACGCCGTCACGGTGCGCAACGAGGACACCGGCCAGGAGACCACCATTCCCGCCGATTACGTCTTCAGCTCCATGCCCATACGCGAGCTGGTGCGCATCCTCGATGCCGATACGCCCGAATCCGTGCGCGACGTCGCGAACGGGCTCATGTACCGCGATTTCTTCACGGTCGGCCTCCTGGTCGAGAAGATGAAGCTCGAAGACCCGCAGACCGGCGACCGCATTCGCGACAACTGGATCTACATCCAGGAACCAGACGTGCTCATCGGCCGCCTGCAGATCTTCAACAATTGGAGCCCCTACCTCGTCGCCGACCCGTCAAAAACCTGGCTCGGACTCGAGTATTTCTGCTACGAATCCGACGAGATCTGGTCCCGTCCGGATCCGGAACTCATCGAACTCGGCACCCGGGAACTCGGCACGATCGGCATTATCGATCCCCGCGATGCCCTCGACGGCTGTGTCATCCGCGTGAAGAAGACCTACCCGGCCTATTTCGGTTCCTACACCCGGTTCAACGAGGTTCGCGACTACCTCGACCGGTTCGAGAACCTCTTCTGCGTGGGACGCAATGGCCAGCATCGCTACAATAATCAGGACCACTCGATGCTGACCGCCATGCTCGCGGTCGACAACATTCTCGCGGGCATCACCAGCAAGAAGGGCATCTGGGAGGTCAACACCGAAGAGGAGTACCACGAGGCGAAGTAGCCTTGTGCCACCATTCGGCCGCGCCCGCTAGGACCCCGGGGGCGCCGTCCCGGCGCTCCGTTCGTAGACCCGGATGCCGGCCTTCTCGCGGGCCGGCCGGTAGTGTTGCCGCACCCACTCCTGGAGCCAGGGATACGTTTCCAGGTCCGATTCGTCCTGAAACAGGACATAGCGCGGCGGATGGATTTCCACATCCCGCAGGAATCCATCGCGGGCATCCGGAAGCGGGAACAGGGAGTGGTGGAAATACCGGCCAGGGGCGCGGCGGCCGGTATACGGTAAGACCTGCGCGATGGGACCTCCGGCCAACTGCACATAATCCCCCTCGCTCGAATGCTCACGCACCCAGAGCCCCGTCTCCAGCGCGGGGTCCGTTTCCCCAAACGCCAGGTGTCCGATGCCGTTCAGAAGCGCGTTCGCGGGAAAGAACAGCGCCGCCATCAGCACAAACACGACCGCGAACGCGTGCCTGCGCGCGGCCTCATCCGCGAACTGCCGCCGGATAAACTCCCCGCTCGCGAAGCCCGCCAGAATGCACAGCGAGGGGAGAATCTGTTTGAAATGATGCCCGAAATAACGGCCCGAACCGTTGACGCCCACAAAGTCGAACGCGAGCCAAATCAGAAAGATCACGGCCAGCAGACGCGTTTCGCGCTCGCGTACGGACAGGTACAGGAGATACAGAATGAACGGCAGGAAAAGCCGCATCTCCGGCAGGGTCCACTTCACCAGCGCGAGATAGAGCCGGTGCGTCAATGAAGCATCGGTAGCCGTGCCCGGCTGCACAAGAATGAGCCAGGCCCCTTCCCAATAGGCCTCAAGCGAGACGCCCGACAGCAACAGTGGCAACGTGAACACCGCGAAGCCCAGAAACGTGCCCGCGCCGTATGCGAAGAGTGCGAAAAACAGGGCCAGCCAGTCTTTCCTGGCAGCTCCGTAGAGCAACAGCGCCGCCCCCATCGCCGCCCACGACGTCAGCGCGACCTGTTTGAAGTTGACGGCCGCCGCCATGGCCATCCCCGCACAGATCAGCCAGGGCACAACGGAACCGGTCTGCCGGTACCGCTCCCAGGCCCTCAGCAGACAGTACCACGACAAGAACACGAAAAAGACAAGATACGTTTCCGTAACGTTGACCAGGGCGCCCTGCATGTACTGCCAGCAGAACGCCAGTGAAAAACACATCGCGCCAAGCACGCCCGCGCTGCGGCTGTGATACCGGCTCAAGCCCCGCACGACCAGCAGGGCCGAAGCGGCGCTCACGGTCAAGGCGATTACCCGTCCGGCGAAATAGCCGGTGCCGGGAAAAAGGGAGGCCAGAGCGTAGACGTAGTAGATTCCGGGCGTCTTGTTTTCGAGGGCGTCCACGTAGGGAAGCAGCCCCTCTTGCGCCCACATCTTCCCAATGTAGAGCCACACGCCCTCATCGTTGTTGGCAGGCAATGCGATCGAAATCACCGCCAGCAGGGCCACAAATGTCAACACCAGGACCGCCGGCATCCATCGGCTCATCAACATCGACCCCAGAAGTTTCATGTGCCTCGCCTCACTGGAATGTGCCGCCGCGACCGGTCTGACTCCCGCCGCGAAGTATACGTGCATTGCGGGAACCGCCTCAAACGCGTCCCGCGCGTGATGCGCGCGTCCGGAGCGCCGAAGGCGCGATAACATACCAGCCCAGCCCGCAGGGCTGGGTACAGGTGTTCCCAAACATCTTCCGGTCTGAAGGACCGGTACATACGGTCCTCCGGTTGCACATATCGCGGGCTTTCAGCCCTTGCCTTGTTTGGAGCGTCCGTTTTCCTGGCCCTTCAGGCCAGGCTGGTATGTATTGCGCCGTTGGCGCGCCGAAAATGTGCGCGAAGCGGACAAGAAGGCCGTGATCGCCGGGGTGTATCGCGCCGTTGGCGCGCCAGAAATCTGTGCAACTGAAGACCTCCGTGCGCTACCATCTCCACCGGCACCGGCCTTGCGGAGGTTTCCTCACTTTATTCGGCGCTCTGGACCAACGGGCCGAATTGACACCCTTCCGAGCGCTTTGATACCCTTTTTTCCTTGCATGTTTTGGGTATCAGTGCGCATATCGGCGGAATACCTGAGAATCAATCCAACCAGGCATGGCCGTATTGGAGGACATCCGATGGCGGAACGAATCGCGATTTTCGACACGACCCTGCGCGACGGCGAGCAGAGTCCGGGCGCATCCATGACCCGCGACGAGAAGGTGCGCATCGCCAAGGCGTTGGAGCGGATGCGTGTCGATGTGATCGAGGCGGGGTTCCCCATCGCCAGCCCAGGCGATTTCGAGGCGGTCAAGGCGGTGGCGGAGACGGTCAAGGAGAGCCGGGTCTGCGGCCTGGCCCGAGCGCTCGACAAGGACATCGACCGGGCCGGCGAGGCGCTTGCGGGCGCGAACGCCGGGCGGATCCATACCTTCATCGCCACCTCTCCCATCCACATGCAGCGCAAGC
>DDYW01000083.1 GCA_002348185.1 Candidatus Hydrogenedentes bacterium UBA2224
ACCTATAGGGCCCATAGGATCCATGAGACCTAAGCCGCGCGGCCTCCGGATCGGGATCGTTGTTGGTAAATCAGGCATCGTCAAGGCATACTGAGGCATAGATCATCCGGGTGGTACGGGCGGGGAACGGATGCGGAGGGACCCGCTGCGTGCCAGGGATTGGCCCGGAGTGGCCGTGCCTGCAGGAGACCATGATGATTGCCTGTTCTGACGTGGGGGGAGTTTTGCGCGGTGTTGCGTGCCTCGGTCTTTTGTTGCTGGCGCCGGGCCTGATGATGGGCGCCGGGGCGGTTGCGGACGAAACGGCTTCCCCCAGCGCGCCGCTGCTTGCCCATTGGACGTTTGACACCGGTTTCGGGGGGGCGTGTCCGGACACGAGCGGCAACGGCTTCGACGCCGCGCCACAGCGCACGGGTGACGGCGCCGTCACGCGCACCGGCGGGCTTTTCGGCCAGGCGTTGTCATTTTCCGGCACGCACCGGCTTGTGGTCTCGGACCCCGCGCTGTTTGATGACGCGACCGAGCTGACCCTGGCCGTGTGGGTGTTCCCGACAGAGCTCAGCGGCTACCGTGAACTCTTCCGAAAAGAGGACGGCGAGCAGCGCGTGTTGTTTTCGTTTCAGGGCGACGGCGCCATACTCTCGCTGGGACTCCATGTCGACGGCTATTTCGAATGCGATGCGCCGCTCGAGCCCGCGGCCGTCCTGGACGGCGCGTGGCACCATTGCGCGGCCACCTTCGACGGGCGTTTTGCGCGCGTTTACCTCGACGGAAAAGAGATCGGCGCCGTGGAACGTCCCGGCAAACCGGTCTGGGGCGGGTCCGCGCCCGCGTGCATCGGGTCGTTGAACGGCGGGGAGTGTTTTCAGGGGGCAATGGACGATCTGCGCCTTTACCGCGCCGCGTTGTCCGCCGAGGCGATTGCGGAACTGCACGCGCGCGGCGCGAACACGAGCCATCCCGATTCGCCGCCTGCGCCAGCCGGGGAACCCGGCCTTGAGCGGCGCCCGCTCGCACACTGGACCTTCAACGAGACCGGGCCGTACCCCTGCGTATGGGACCTTACGGGTGATCGCGCCCTGCTCGCTACTGCCGGGCACAGTCTCGTGCGCGCACAGGGCGTTTACGGCACCGCCCTCGCTTTGCGGGGCAAACACGCCCTTCGTCTGGAACAATTCGGCACGTCCCGGTTGCCGGCCCTGACCCTCGCCGCCTGGGTGCGGCCGGACGACCTCAGCGGGTTCCGCGAGCTTTTCCGCCAGGAATCCGCCAACCGGCTCTTGTTTTCGTTTCAGGAGAACGGCGCGATCCTGTCGTTTGGGCTCGATGTGGACGGGTACATCGAATGCGACGCTCCGGTCGATGCCGGCCGCGTTCTCGACGGTGCGTGGCACCATTGCGCCGCGACGTTCGACGGGCAGCACATGCGGGTGTTTCTCGACGGGGAGGAGGCCGGCAGCCTCGAACGTCCCGGCACGATCGCGCTGCAGCCCGACGCGCCCGCGTTTATCGGCTCTTCGAGGGGCGACGGCGAACATTTCCAGGGCCTGCTGGACGAACTCCGCGTCTATCCGGAAGCGCTGTCCCCCGAGGAGATCGCCGTGCTTCACCGCGACGGCGCCGATGCGCTGGCGAAGCGGTACGCGGCGGTCCATGAACGTCTGGCGGGCCTCTACCCCGCGAACGCATCGTTTGCCGACACGTGCGCTGCGTTGCGCGAAGGCCTTGCGCATCATGCCCAGGATCTGGACGACGAGTGCGTGGAAGCCTTGTCGGTGCGGTTCAAGAACGATTTTCCGGAGGCGTTCGCGCAATTTGCCGAATGGACCGGCGTGCCCGTTATCGAATACGTGCTCACGGCCGGCGCCACGTTCCACGACGAGCACGTGGGGCGGCTGATGGAACTCCTCCTGGAGTACCGGCCCCTCACGGAAGACCAGTGGCGGCGGCAGTCGCCCGAAGAGCTCCAGAAATGGGAAGAGGCTGATAGTCTGCGGGAACGTTATGAAGCGCTCCGGGCCCGGGGCGAAGCCGCTGCGTTCTCCGGCGAATGGGTGGACCTGATCCTGGCGGCGGGGTCCCGGATCGATTTTCGGCCCTATGTTCACGAGGCCGTGGCCCCCTACATCCGTCCGTCCACCCCGGAAACCCGGACGCGGACGCCCGGCGAGGCGCGGGAGGCCCTCGAGAAGGACTGGCTGCATCAGGCCGGCGGAATCCCCGCCCCGGAACGCATCCTGGCGGAGATCGCGTGGGCGCGCGAACTGGCCGCGCGCATTTCCGCCGCGCACCCGGGCGTGGCGGGCCTCGCGGAGCCGCTGGCCCGCCTGGACGCACTGGAGGCCGAGGCCCGGGCCCTGACGGCGCCTTCGCCGACGCTCTATTTTGAGGTGCGCGACGCCAAACGCGCCATCGCGTTTGCGAATCCCGTCGTTGACTTCACGGCGGTGTTGTTTGTCGACATGCCGTTCCCGCAGGGGTCGGAATGGCCTCACGAGACGCGCCACCGTCTGGGCTACATGGCGGTGCCGGGCGGCAAACTGGTCATTCTCGAGGGGCTCCATCCGGGCGGCGCAGCCCGGCAACTCGCGCCCCAGGCGCCGCTGCACGGGTCGTTCTGGCGGCCGGACGTGTCCTGCGACGCGTCAAAGGTCATTTTCTGCTTCAAGCCGCACAACGAGAAGTCGTTTCACCTGTACGAAATCCGCGTTGACGGCAGCGGATGGACGCAATTGACCGACGGCCCGTACGACGATCTCGATCCGATCTACCTGCCCGATGAAACGCACATCGTGTTTTCCACGACGCGCGGCAATACGTATGTGCGGTGTATGCCGCCGACCAACGCGTTTGTGCTGGCGCGCTGCGATCGCGACGGCCGCAACATCTACCTCATCTCGGCCAATAACGAGCCCGATTACCTGCCGTCGGTGATGCATGATGGCCGCATCATCTACACGCGGTGGGAATACACCGACAAACCGCTGTGGCGGGCGCAGAGTCTCTGGACGGTCAATCCCGACGGCACTCAGTCCAACACCTTCTGGGGCAACCAGAGTGTGTGGCCCGACCTGCTCAAGGACGCGCGGGCCATCCCCGGCAGCCGGCGCGTGATGTTCACGGGCAGCGCGCATCACAACTGGTTCAGCGGCTCGGTCGGCATCGTCGACCCCGACCGCGGATTCAATTTTCCCCACGGTTTGACCAAAGTGACCGCCGATGTCGCGTGGCCCGAATGCGGCAACGGCCCCGTCGACCCCATCGAATCGCCGAAATACCACTCCTCGGGTGCGTATGGCGCGTACTATTCGCCGTACCCGCTGAGCGAGACCGATTTCATCGTTTCCGCGGACCGGAACGGCCGGTTCGTGCTGTATCTGATGGACGTGTACGGCAACCGCGAGCTTATTTACGAAGGCTCGAACCATGTGTTCCATGCGCTTCCCCTGAAGCCGCGTCCCCGGCCGCCGGTGGTCGTCGAACGGACGGAACTGCCCGGCCGCATGGCGCAGTCCCGCCCGCAGGAGGGCGTGATTTACAGCGCGAACGTGTACCATGGCGCGCCGGCGGAGCTCCGCGGCATGGCGCGGTACCTGCGCATCCTCAATATCGACCCCAAAACGTATACCTACTGGCACAAACGCCCGTACCTCTCGACCGGCCCCGTCGTTTCGGCGGTGCAGTCGGAGGGCGTCAAACGCATTCTCGGCACGGTGCCCGTCGAGAAGGACGGGTCGGTATCGTTTGTTGCCCCCGCTGGCATGGCGCTGCATTTCCAGCTACTCGACGAACGGTACCGGGCCCTGCAGACCATGCGCAGTTTTGTCAACGTCATGCCGGGCGAGTCGCGGGGCTGTCTGGGGTGCCATGAGCTTCACAGCAAGGCGCCCGAGGTTTCGAGCCGCGGCCTGGCGCTGACCCGCGCGCCCAGCGCCATCACGCCGCCGCCGTGGGCGCCCGATACGGTGAGTTATCCCCGGTACGTGCGTCCGGTGCTCGACCGGTATTGCGCGCCCTGCCATGAGGGCGACGGCAAAGGCCGCGCGGTGTTCGACCTGACCGAACGCCCCAGCACGCCCGTCTTTACCGAGCCCTACCTGACCCTGATCGGCCGGCCCTCGTGGGGCGAACCCTATAAGCCGCCCGAGAACCCGCCCCCTGGCTGGGGCATTGCCGGTCAGCTTATGGTCGAGGGCTACAGCACCACCGACCCCGAGGCGTACAAGACCCCCAAACCCATGACCGCGCTGTCGTACAAGAGCCGCCTCATCGAGATCGCGTCGAGCGGCGACCATCACGGGGTGGAGGTCGATGCCGTCAGCCTTCAGCGGCTCATCGCCTGGGTCGATGCCATGTGCCCGTACCAGGGCGAAGAGGAACTGCGCGCTATGCCCGATCCGGACTTCCAGGGAGTCGACTGGCTCGCGGTGCGGCCGCGCATTGCCACCGCGCCGGAGATTGTCCGTCCCGGTCCTGTCGACTGATCGCCTGGCCGCCTGCATCCGGGTCGGCCCCGAGAACAATAAGAATGCAGGCGAGACGCCTGCGCTTCAGGAAAGAAACCCTTCACAATCGTGCAGGCAGGCCCGCCCATATGGTCCATAACGTCCATAGCGTGCATCGGGTCCAAGTTGTCTACCACGCCACCGCCCGTCGATTCGCGGGTTTGACAGGACCCGCGCTGAATGATAAGATATGAGACCGGTTGCCAGGGCTGCGTAACCCCTTTGGAAGATGGGCTTTCGAGGCGTTAAGGGACCATCGGCAACGACAGAGGCGCCTGCGGAACGGGCGCGCGAGAGAGGGGAGGTTGATTCCGAGTGACGAAAGTGCGCGTCAAGTCAGACGAGCCCTTTGAAAAGGCACTCCGCCGGTTCAAGAAAAAGTGCAATAAGGAAGGGCTGATGCAGCGGCTGAAAGAGATGAAGCATTACGAAAAGCCCAGCGAGCGCCGTCGCCGCAAGCTCGCCAAAGCCATTGCGCGTGCCCGGCAGGATCAAGCGGGTATTTGAGCTTTCTCGACAATAGGTATTCCCTTGAGGCAGGATCGAGGCATCGATCCTGCCTCGTTGTTGTGTGGCGCATTCCGGCGCCGGCAGCGTAGTCGCGGAAAGGGGGAGCAACCATGAGCATCGTACTGGGTCTGGACGTCGGCACGAGCGGTACCAAGGCGGTGGCGATCAACGCGTCGGGCCGGCCGGTGGCGTCGGCGCTGGTCGAGTACCCGCTCTTGACGCCGAAACCGGGGTGGGCGGAACAGCCGCCAGCCGAATGGAAACGCGCGGCGCTCGAAGCCCTGACGATGCTGGCCCACTCGCCCAACGTGGATCCCGCCGAGGTCAAGGGCTTGGGTCTCACCGGCCAGATGCACGGCTCGGTCTTTCTCGACCAGGACCACCGCGTGTTGCGCAATGCCATCCTGTGGTGTGACCAGCGCACCGCGAAACAGTGCGAATACATTACGGAAAAGGTGGGCGCGCGACGACTGATCGAGATGGTCTGCAACCCCGCCCTGACCGGCTTCACCGCGCCGAAAATCCTGTGGCTGCGCGACAACGAGCCGGACGTCTATGACCGGGTGCGCACGGTGCTCCTGCCCAAGGACTACGTGCGCTACGAACTGACCGGCGAATTTGCCACCGACGTGGCCGACGCGTCGGGCACGCTGCTGTTCGACGTGAAGAACCGCGGGTGGCACCATGGACTGATGGAGCTCCTCGAGATCCCGGCGGAATTCATGCCGAAAGCATATGAAGGCCCCGAAGTCACGGGCACACTTTCGAAAGAGGCCGCGCGTGTTACGGGTCTTCCGGAAGGCATTCCGGTGGTGGCGGGCGGCGGCGACCAGGCCGCGGGCGGCGTGGGATGCGGCATCGTGCGCACGGGCGTGCTCTCGTCGACCGTGGGCACGAGCGGCGTGGTGTTCGCGTTCGCCGACCAGGTCAGCCTGGATCCCGAGGGCCGGGTGCACACCTTCTGCCATTCCGTGCCGGGCAAATGGCACATGATGGGCGTGGTGCTGAGCGCGGGCGGCTCGCTGCGCTGGTACCGCGACGCCCTGTGCGCCGAGGAAAAGGCCCGCGCCGCGGAAACCGGCCGGGATCCGTACGACTACATTACGGAGGCGGCGGCAACGGTGCCGCCGGGCGCCGAAGGGCTGCTGTTCCTGCCGTACCTTACCGGGGAACGTACGCCGCACAAGGACCCGTATGCCAGGGGGGCGTTTGTGGGCCTCTCGCTGCGCCACGGGAAGCCGCATCTTGGCCGGGCAGTGCTGGAAGGCGTCGCGTATGCCATGCGCGACAGTCTCGACATCATCCGCGGGATGGGCGTGCCGGTTCAGCAGGTGCGGGCTTCAGGCGGCGGCGCGAAATCGGCGTTCTGGCGCCAGGTCCAGGCCGATGTCAACGGCGCGCCCCTGGCCACCATCAACGTGGACGAAGGCCCGGCCTACGGCGCGGCGATCCTGGCGACCGTGGCGACGGGCCTCTACGGAAGCGTCGAGGAAGCCTGCGACGCCATCATTCAGGTGGTCGATACCTGCGAGCCCGACGCCGCCCGCACGAAACAGTACGACCAGTGGTTCGCCGAGTATCAGAACGCCTATACCGCTTTGGCTCCGGGGTTTCGCCGTGCCGCAGACCTCCTATCATGAAATTGTCGAGGAGGGGTCCCAGGGGCTCCGCCTTGACGTGTTCCTCACCGAGTGTGTCGAGGACGCTTCCCGGGCGTTCATTCAGAGAGCCATCAAAGGCGGCCTGGTGACCGTCAACCGGCGGGTCTGCACCCGGTCCAGCCGCACGGTGGCGGTGGGCGACGAGATCCACATCGACGTGCCGCCCCAGCCCACCACGGACCTGACGCCGGAGAACATCCCGCTCGAGATTCTGCACGAAGACGCGGATGTGCTGGTGATCAACAAGCCCTCGGGTCTGGTGGTGCATCCCGCGCCCGGCCACAGCGGCGGCACGCTGGTGAACGCGGTGCTCTACCATTGCCCCGATTTCCAGCGGCCCGGCGAAGACGCCACCCGGCCGGGGATTGTGCATCGCCTCGATCGCGACACGTCGGGCGTGATGGTGGTGGCCAAGAGTCCGCGCGCGTTTCAGTCGCTGGGACGGCAGGCGCGGGAACATGCGTTCGAGCGGCGGTATCTGGCGTTGGCGCAGGGCGAGTTCCCGCAGGACCGGGGCCGCATCAACGCCGCGGTGGGTCGCAGCATGACCGACCGCAAACGGATGTCCGTCACGGCGGCGCGCAGCCGCGATGCGATCACGAATTTCGAGGTGCTGGAGCGGTTCGGCGCGGCATGCCTGGTCAAGCTGCGGCTTGAAACCGGCCGCACGCACCAGATCCGGGTCCATTTGCGGTTTGCGGGTCATCCGGTTCTGGGCGACCCGGTCTACGGCGTGGTGGAGTTCCAGAGCTGGACCGTTTCGGAGGCGACCCGGGCGGCGCTTCGAAACCTCCAGGGCCAGGCGCTCCACGCGGAATTGCTGGGGTTTGCCCATCCGGCCGACGGCAGGGTCCTGCGGTTCGTGGCCCCGCCGCCCGCCGATTTTCAGGCCGCGCTGGACGCCTTGCGCGCGGAAATCGCCTGACCGGCCGCTGGGTTCAGTCCGGCAACTCGATGTCGCGCGCGACCGCCTCACCCGGCCGTGTACAGGCGCCCGGCCACAGTTTCCGGCCGGGGTACAGGGACGTCTTGATTCCCGTGTGCACGTGATCGCCGACGATAGCGCCGAGCTTCTTGCGGCCCGTGTCGATCATTTCGCCCTTGATCATGGATTTGATCGTCGCGCCGTCGTGCCGGACATTGGCGGTGATGGTACCCGCGCCGAAGTTGGTGTGTTCGCCGATGATCGAGTCGCCGACGTAGCTGAGGTGCGGCACGGCGCACCCGTCGAAGAGGAGCGAATTCTTGATCTCGCAGGACTGGCCCACCCGGCATCCGTTGTACAGGGTCGCGCCGGGGCGCAGCCATGAGTTGGGGCCGACGGTGCAGTTCTCGCCGATGTAGACCGGTCCGTCCACCACCACGCCGCCGCGAATGACGGTTCCCTGGCCGACGTGCACGGGGCCGTTCAATTCCGCGCGGGGACTCACCTCGCCCTCGATGGCGGGGGTCATCTCGTTCAGGAGGTATTCGTTGGCCTCGAGGAGATTCCAGGGGTAGCCGATGGGCAGCCAATACCCCTCCATCTCGAGTGCGTGGAAGGTCCCGCGCGCGGCGAGTTCGTGGATGGCCGAGGTGATCTCGATCTCGCCCCGTTCGGACGATCTCGTTTCGCGCAGCACACCGAACACTTCAGGCGTGAGGGCGTAGGCGCCCACGCTGGCCAGGTCGGAGACGGGTTCGCGGGGTTTTTCGACGAGCCGTTTCACGCGGCCCCGGGCGTCCAGCTCGAGCACGCCGTAGCGCCGGGGATCGGCGACGCGTTTGGCCAGCGCGGCATTGGTCGCGCCCGCCAGTTTCTGCAGATCCTGCGGCGCGTAGAGATCGTCGCCGTTCATGGCGATGAATGGTCCGTCGATGTGCGGTTCGCACAGCAGAATGGCATGGCCGGTGCCGAGCTGCTCGGTTTGCTCGACGTAGCGCAGGAGCAGGCCGTTGTGGACGGCGCCGAAGGCCGCGCGGACCATGTCCCCGCGGTATCCGACGACGAGAATGGCCTCGTCGATGACCGGACGCAGCGCGTCCAGGTGCCAGGCCAGGATGGGCTTGTTGACGACCTTCAGCAACGGTTTCGGCCGCGTGAGCGTCAACGGGTACGTGCGGGTCGATTTGCCCGCGACCATGATGATTGCTTTCACAGCGTCACTCCCGTCTTGCCTCCTTGTCTACTGAATGCCCAGGAGGCGTTTTGCGTTCCCGCGGGCAATGGCCGCGCGCTGCGCCCCGGTGAGGTTGCCGCGCGCCAGCTTCTCGACGTTGGCTTCGTAATTATAGAGCGGGAAGTTCGTCCCGAAAAGCAGGCGGTCCTGGGGAAACCGTTCCATGGCGAGCTCGAGATCGCGCATGTTCTCGTAGTTTGAGATATCGAAATGGGCGTTTCGGGGCAGGGGGTCGCCGAGCAGGTCCGGCTCGCCGAAACGAAGTCCCAGGGCCACGATCGTGACGCGGGGCCAGGCTTTTACGAAGGCCGCCATCGTGTCTGGCGGCACCGGCGGTATGATCTCGCGGTGAAATTGCCGCCGCGGGTCTTCGAGCCAGCATTGCACGCATACGGGAAGGCCGAGTTCGTGGGCGAACGTGACCAGTTCGCCGGTCTCTGGCGACATGAGCTCGTAACGGTGGTATTGCGGATAGAGGAGGACGGCCCGGGCGCCGTAGTCGTCGGCGCAGCGGCGGAGATCGTCCTGCCAGCCCGTGAAATTGGGCCGCAGCACCGCCGACAGGAAGAAACGGTCGCGGTACGGCGCGATGGCCGCGGCCAGCCCGTCGTTGCCGTCCTGCGGATTCAGGTAAAACACGGCATGCAGCGAAGAGAGCAACGCCTGTTCGACGCCATGCGTGTCCATGGCGCGCAGCAGCGCCTCGAGGCCCTGGACCGGCCGATAGGGGAAATGCCCGAGTTTTGCATTGAAATCGATCATGGCTCGATCCACCGGAGGATGTTCTCGCCGAGGATCATGCATTTCCAGTCGTCGGGGATGTCGGCGGAAAGCACCTTGCTCATCTGGACGACGAAACTCCGCCCGGGAATGTCGGAACCAAAGAAGACGCGGTCGGGCCCCATGTGTCGCAGCAGGCATTCAACGATACCCGCCTCGGGTTCTCCGCCCGAGATGTCCGCGCAGAGGTTGGGGTAGGGGGCGATGATGCGGGCAGCCTCCTCCCACCGGCCGCCGGCGTGGGCCAGCCACATTTTCAGGCCGGGGTGGCGTTTCATGCGGTGGACGCAGTGCCACGCGGTCGATTCGCGCTCCAGATTGCCTGTGGCCTTGGTCCAGGTGTGTTGCAGGACGGGCACATCGAGTTCCACGATACGGTCAAACAGGGGGTCCATGCGCGGGTCGTCGGCAAACTGCGAGATCCACAGTTTCACCCCCCGGCACGGGCCGTTGGCGATGTAGCGGTCCAGGTGCTCGAGCCCCAGAGGCACTTCGTCCGCGCTCAGATACACCAGGCCCATGAACCGGTCGGGATAGCGTTCAACCACCTGCGCAATGTCGGCATTGGCCTGTTCGAGCGCCGCCGCGTCCGGAAAAGGAACCCATTCGCGTCCCAGGGAGCACAGGACCACCCGGTCCACGCCGGCCCGGTCCGCGGCATCGAGGACCAGCTCGGGTTCGCCGTTGTCGGGCATCCGGATATGGGCGTGGCAATCGACCACCAGCGGCACGGGGGCGTTCTCCTTCCTTGCTGCGCGGTCGCCGCCGCGCCGGGCGTCATTTTAGAAGCCCGCGTCCGCAGGTTCAATGGAAAAGGGTCGAAGACGTGGATGCGCCGCCCGGCAGGTTCTTTCTTGTAGCGCAGGCGCCTCGCCTGCATTTTTGTCTTCTGGTGGACACAGTGGACGGTATGGACGGTATGGACGGAGACATCTGGGCCAAAGGTCCACCCCCGTCCGCGTGGCCGGGGGTGGATTCCGGATCCCAGCGTTAGCTTGCCGTCTTCTATCCCCCGACGGGTGATGCACCGTTGCCGACGAGGGATGCAGGCGTGGGTGGGCTACGCCCAGGGCGGGCACATTGGAGCCCGTTCCTGGGTTTCCGGAGGCCCATTTTCATGATACATGGTGAGCCCGATGGCTCGTGCGATGGGCGTGCGATCTGTCAAAGCGCCCATTTCGATGATAAAATA
The DNA here is from genome assembly GCA_002348185.1 of Candidatus Hydrogenedentes bacterium UBA2224. Lineage (GTDB taxonomy): Bacteria > Hydrogenedentota > Hydrogenedentia > Hydrogenedentales > SLHB01 > UBA2224. The sequence goes on from DDYW01000083.1 coordinate 10,808, forward strand.
GCCGAAGGAGGGGTTAGTTATGCCGCGAAGTCTGTTTCAGGATATCAAGACCCTGGCCAAGAACGTCGCCAAACACCTGGGTTTTGTGCTGAGCCGCCGTGAATCCGTGCGCCGCGCCCTGTCGGGGGTGGTGTCGGACGCGAAGAAGCTGCGCGTGCATGTGGGCGATCAACACGGAACCGATCGGCGCAAGGCGGCCTTGAAATGCGTCAAACAGGGCCGGGTGGCGTACAACTCGAAGAACGACACGCTGGCCGAAAAACTGTTTCGGGAGGCGGTGGCCGAGGATGAGAACTGCGCCCTGGCGTATGCCTATCTCGGCAATGCCTTGTACCGGCAGGGGCGGGCCGATGAAGCTGAGCTGAGCTGGCGGCGTGCGACTATGGTTGAACCCACTTCCGAGGGGGCGGAGAAGGCGCTTCACAGCCTCCAGCAACTGGCCAAAAGAAAGAAGGCGTATATGGACCGCCTGGACGATAAGCTGCGTCATGGCCGCTCTTCCTGATTTCTCCTATTTCCTGCCCACGGAGGTGCGGTTTGGGGCGGGGTGTTTCAACGAACTTGGCGCCTGCTGCCGGGCTCTGGGCCGGAAACCGTTCCTCGTGACGGGGAAACGTTCCGCGCGGGCCATCGGGGCGCTGGACCGGGCCGTGGCGCAAGTTCCCAACGCGGTGGTGTACGACAGGGCCGAGGAGAATCCAACGACCGGCCAGTGCGACGCGGCGGCGCGGGTCTGCCGGGAATCGCGGTGCGATGTCGTCCTGGCCATCGGCGGTGGCAGCCCGATGGATGTGGCGAAGGCGGTGGCCGGCTTGGCGCTCAACGACGGCGCGTGCGCGGCGTTCATCGGCGCCGACCTGTTCACCGAAGGCGCGTTGCCGATCATCGCGGTGCCCACGACCGCAGGCACGGGCAGTGAAGTGACCCCGTACTCGGTATTGGTGGACACGGCGGAGCAGCAGAAACGGACCATCAAGGGGCGCGCCCTGTTTCCACGGGTCGCATTGCTCGATCCGGAATTGACGGCCTCGCTTCCGGCTGATGTGACGGCCTACACGGGATTCGACGCGCTCAGTCAGGCCATGGAAGGCCTCGTCTCCAGGAAGCGCACAGCGGTAGGCGACATCCTGGCGCTGGAAGCATGCCGGCTGGTTCGGCAGTGGCTGCCGCGCGCAGTGAGTGTTCCCGGTGATCTCGAAGCCCGCGGCGGCATGCTGCTGGCGGCGATGCTGTCGGGCTGCGTCATTGCCCAGAGCGGAACAACGCTGGTGCACGGCATGGGCTATTACTACACGCTGCGCTACGGCCTGCAGCACGGTCTGGCGAACGGATTGCTGCTTGCGCCGGTGTTTCGACACAACGCGGTCCACCTGCCGGAGACGGTCGCGTCGATGGCCTCCGCGCTGGGCCATACCGGTCCGGCGGGCGAGGCGGGCAGCGCCATTACACGGGCCCTGCACGCGTTGTTCGAAGCCTGCGGGGTTTCGCGGGCCGCGCGCGACGCTGGCGTGGACGAGCATCTGCTGGCGGACTTCGCGAGGGACTGCTATTCGGATCCGTACCGTTTCAAGAACCAGGTGGGCGAGCTGACGGAGGACGACGTGCTGCGCTTCTATCGCGAATCCTGGCGGGGCGTCTGACGCGGGGGATCAGTCCTTTCCTTTGGTGAGGGCTTCCAGGATTATGGGCTCCCGGGCGGCGAGCAGGCGTTCGCACACGGTGAGCACCCTCCGGTATATCAGGAAAGCGAGTCCCGCGAAGACCACGGCCAGGACCACGCCCGAGGGGAACCACCATCCGGGATAGAGGTGCGCGAGCCCAGCGTCGATGATGGCGCAGAGAAGCGGAGGTCCAAGGACGAGAGGGAGCAGAAACAGCAGCAGAAACGCTCCCAGCACCGCTTTCGGATTGTTGCCCGCGCCGCGCATGGAGTCGGACGATACCTTGAACGGCGCGTAAAGAGAGAGCAGGTTGCCGCACGCGCTGATGAGCAGCAGCACATAGACGGCGCTGATCAGCGCGATAAGCAGGGCGAGCGGTTCCGGGCGGACGACGGCAGACGCGAGAACCGCAAAGAGGAGCATCGGCGTACCAAACAGCGCGGCGTGCGCGAGGTTTTTTCCGAGGATGTATTTCCGCCGTGGCGTGGGGAGGAGAATCAGGGACCGGAAGCCATTCCCGTCGGCGCCGAAGATGTTGGCGAAAAACATGGAGCCATGGAGCAGGGGCCAGGCCAGCGCGGCGGTGGGAATTGTATTGCGGGCGATGGCAGGAAGGTCCAGCAGTCCGTCGGTGCGGACAACGTACACCGTGAAAAGAATCGCCGCCACCAGGAAGGGCGCGATAAGCTGCATGCGCACGATGGGATGGCGGGACAGCATCTTAAAACTGGCCAGGGCCATCGCGCTGGTTTCCTCGTCCAAGCCGGGGAGGGTCCGGGCCAGGAACGCGTCTTCGATGGGGCGTTCCGGCGACGGCGCTGCTTCAGGTTTGCGTTTCCGTTCGCGGCGGGACTGCAGGCCGAGGTAGTGGTTTCGCGTGGCACGGTAGCCCATGCTCAGCGGCAGCACGGTCAGGCCCGCCAGCCCGGCTGTGCAGGCCAGCGCTGTGAGTGCATCGCCCCGTACCAGGCTCTGCAGCGCCAGGGGCAGCCAGCCCGGAGGCAGAAACACGTTGGCCGCCGCCAGTATCGTCTGGGGATCCGCCGGGAGCGTGCGCGGTCCGATGTGGACAAGGAGCTGCGGGCTATAGCCGACGGCGATGAAGATCATCGGCAGCATCATGAGCAGCATCCGCCGGCGCCGCCGGTTTTCCATGAGCACGGCCAGCCACCCGCGGATGTAGTACGTCCATCCGGCGAGGCACAGGTAGAACACAGCCACGACCGGGAGGCCGAGGAGCACGAGGGGCCCGTGCCGGACGGCGAGCCCCGCGGCGAAGGCCATGCCCGGGAAGACGAAGAGGGCACCGGCGGGCGCGAGGAGCGAAAAGGCGAAATTGATGCCGAACACGCTTTTCAACGAGACGGGCAGATACATCAGCTTGCGCATGTCGATCATGTCGGACCGCTGCACCTCGGCCAGGAGCGAAACCAGCCAGAGGACGCAGAAAAAGACGACGAGAGCGTCGCTGATCGCCAGCACGGGCAGCGCATCTTTCTCTCCGAGGTCACCGAACACGCCTAAAAAGAAGAGGCCTATCGAAAAGCCAGCCGCCGCAAAACACACGCCGGCCACGACACACGCGATCAGGATGACCGACAGAACTCCCGTGGCCTTGGTCATGCTGTGGCGCAGGAACCGCGATTTCAGCCAGAGTATCGTGGCGAGATGCTCGAACATCAGCGTGCCCCGTTGAGCCACGACAGGGTCGGTGGCGACTCTTCGACGCGCCCCACGGCCTGTACGAAAGCCTCTTCAAGGGAGCCGCCCCGGGCAAAATCGGCGAGGGTCCCGTCGGACACCAGGCGGCCCTGGTTGATGATGCCGACATGCGTGCAGAGCTTCTCGACAATCTCGAGGATGTGCGACGTGAGGAAGATGGTGGATTCCCGTTCGACGAAACGGTCAAGCACGCCGCGGATGGTGCGCGAGGTGATCGCATCGATGCCCTCGAAGGGCTCGTCCAGGAAGAGCAGTTCCGGGTCGTGAATCAGCGCGGCCGCCAGCGAGAGTTTTTTCTTCATGCCGTGGGAGAAATCGGCCACCAGCGTCTTTTCCGTGTCTTCCAGGCCGAGCAGGGCGAACAGTTCTCCGGTGCGCTGGGCGATCACCGGTTTCTCGACCCGGTACATGCGCCCGATGAAGATCAGGTATTCCCGCGCGGTCAGATTCTCGAACAGGCAGAGATCCTCAGGAACGACTCCGATGCGGGCCTTGGCGGCCAGGCCGCCCGACGCCATGTCTTCGCCGAGCACCGTGGCGGCGCCGGCGGTGGGCGCCATCAGGCCGGTCAGCATCTTGATGGTGGTGGATTTTCCCGCTCCGTTGGGACCGAGGAACCCGTAGAAGCACCCCCGCGGCACCTTGAGGTCGAGCGCGTCAACCGCGCGCAGGGTCGCAAAGTCCCGGGTCAGTTGGCGCGTTTCGATGGCATATTCCATGGACATACTTACCCCTGTCAGGCCCCCTGTATTCGACCGCGCCATGATAGCACGACATAGGGCATGCGAAAAGCACCCCCTTATTCCCCAATCGCCGGGTAAGAGAG
>DDYW01000032.1 GCA_002348185.1 Candidatus Hydrogenedentes bacterium UBA2224
TCGTGAGCCTTCTGGGTTCCTGCTTTCGCAGCAATGACGATGGGATACGCCTCTCCCGTCTCCCCTGCGAAAGCAGGGGCACAGTGTGCACACGCGCACGTCCCAAAAAGATGACCACAGCATGAGTCAATGCACTAATACTGGGCCAGCGTTCCGTCTTTCTTTGCTCGGTTGACGGCCGCATCGAACAGTTTCAGGCTGACCGGCAGCAGCACCAAGACCATCCCGCCCAGAACCAGCACTTGCGTGGATACATCGCGCAGGCCGTACCCACGCAACATCGTAAGGCGCAGGGCGTCCAGGGCGTACGTCGCGGGGATCACCTTCGCAAGCGCCTGCAGCCATCCCGGCATGACCTCAATAGGGAAATAGGCGCCGCCCAGAATCATGCTCGCCGAAGTCAAGACCCATCCCACCGGGTCCCCTTTCTTGAGCACGACGATGCCGGCGGCCGACACGATGCCCAGGCTGACAAACGTGAGCAGCGCCAGAGCAAAAACCATCAGGGCCGCGGGGATGTTCGTCTGCGTGAAGTCCACGTCAAAGAAGATTACGCCGGCCCCAAGCACAATGGCCAACTGCACCAGCGACTCGATCAGGGCGTACAGCGAGGAAAAGAGCACACAGGCCTGGGGCGCGGTCTGGGTGCTCAGCATGGCTTCCAGGCATCCCGTGGCCTGGGCGCGCTGAATCGAGCCCGAGAAGGTTCCGAGCGCCAGCTGAAAATACCGGGAAAACGCCAAACCAATCAAGACAAACGAAAAGTAGTTTCCTCCGTACTTGACAAGACTTGCTTCCGAGGAATCGACGATCTTACTCAGGAAATAGAACAGCACGATCCACAGCAGCGAGGAGGCCACGCGCAGCAGGTAGTTGATCTTGTAACTCGACTCGCTTTGAAAGTCGCGTTTGATGAACGCCCACGCTTTCCGGACTGTGCCTGGCATGGTCTATGCCACCTGCTCGCGGTAATAGGCCAGGAGCGACCCCTCACGGCCCTGCACTTCCGATACGTCGTCGACCGCCACCACGTGCCCATTCTGAATGACACACATACGGCGGCACAGCGCGGCCACTTCGTCCAGCCGGTGCGTAGCTATCAGCAGGGTCTTCTTCCCGTCCCGGTGGATGCGGTCCGAGATGAGCTGCGTGAGGTCATCCGCGGCTACGGGGTCGAGCGTGCGCGTGGGTTCGTCGAGGATGAGCACGTCCGGGTCGGTCATCAACCCGCGCGCGATGGCCAGCCGTTGCCGCATGCCCGACGAATAGCTTGCTACGGACTGATGGGCGCTGTCCTGCAGGCCCACGAGTTCCACCAGTTCGGCAATTCGACGATGCAGGTCCCGGCCCGACAAATTATCGAGCACGCCGAAAAATTCCAGGTTTTGCACTCCGGTCAAGCGCCAGTAAAAGCTCCGCTCTTCGTTCATGACGAACCCCACCGAGCGCCGCGCCGCCGTATTGTTCGAAACGGTATCGAGTCCATGCACCCGGACGGTCCCCTCCGTCGGGAGAATCAGCCCGCCGACCAGTTTGAGCAGGGTCGTTTTTCCGGCCCCGTTCGGCCCCAGAAAGGCGATACGATCGCCGGTGTCCACGGTGACAGAGACCTGTTCCAGCGCCGTGACCCGCTTTGCCCGGCGAAACGGGTGCAATACAAGTTCCCTGTACCGTTTCGGGATAGGATAGCGGACGGTGACGTTTTCGAGACTGATCATGCCGCACAATGCCCCGTTGTGCGCAGGGATGGCACGTGTCTGATGTCCTCTGTCATCGCACCCGTCCAATCACACGCGGCCCGTGGCGGCTGACAAGCCGCAGCGGCCGTATGGCATAGTGCAGAAACGATAGCCCCCGGGGCAACCCCGGCAGCGCGAACTTGTCCCCATACTCCGGGGTCAAGACAGCGCGGACGTAACGCAGGCGTTCGCCCAGGGGCGTCCACGCCGGCCCGCCATCGATGTTGAGACCGTGGAGGCCCCGGGTGTAGCCCCGCCATTCCTGGAGCCCCGGCAGGCCAAATCCTTCGCGAAAGAGCCGCCCCATCACCAGACCCGCACTGGCCCGCACGCCCGCATCCCGCCTGAACCCCGCGGACAGCACCTCCGGCACGGGCGCGCCGAGCAGCGCATGCCCCAGACAGGCCCCCACCAGAAGGGCATGGGTCTCACCACGCGCGTCCATTTCGCGCCAGATCGTATCCCAGTCGAGACCGTCGAGCTTGTTCATGATGTGGGCCGCGTCCGCCAGGAACTTGAGTTGCGCCCATCGGTGCTTTACGCCCGCATGCAGGAAGATGACCAGCACGTGCAGTTCCGGCGGCAACGCAAGCATGGGCGCTCCGAATCGCGTTTCCATCCGCGCATGCTCCCACACAAACTCCGACGGAGAGGCTTTCCCGATCGCCGGGGGCATCAGCCGCCAGTGCAGCTCGATCTCAAGTCCGTTCCGCGGACTGTGAAAAACCTCCTCGTCGTTGTGTTTCCTGACGCGCGCTTCTTCCTCGGGGGTCATAATGGACTTCTGCGTGTATCCGTCGTCGAGCAGGAGGCGTTTGGCCCGTGCCAGATCCGCTTCCTTCACCAGCAGATCCAGGTCCCACATCTGCCGCTGCGCCACGTCCTCGTACAGGGCATGCGCCAGAAGCGGCCCCTTGTAGGGCACCACGGGGATGGAGGCCTCCCGCAAGAGCGCCACCAGATGAAGCAACTCCTGAACAAACAGCATGTTGCGCTGCACAATGTCCGTATAGCTGCGCTTCAGCGCCGCGGCCGAGGTTTCCGGCACCCGATCCAGCCCGGCCCGGCTCAAATGCCAGTAGAGCAGAGACGGTATGCAATGGTGTTCCGCCGCGGTCAAAAGGAAATCCCAGTCCAGGTCCTGTGCGAGCAGCGCGCGCAGCCGGGCGATGCGTTTTTCCACCGGCCCCACCGATGCCGCGCAGAGCAGCACCTCGGCCTCCGGGGATACCGGCAGCCTGGGCGTCTGCTTTACCTCGGCGCTGCTATGCCTCACCCAGCGGTCCCTCCCCCTCCCGCGCTGCAGCCGTTACCCGCGCCAGAAACCGCCGGTACACGTCTCGTTTGAGCCCGGCAAGATGGGCGTATTCCGCCGGAAGATGCTCAAACACCGTTTCGACCATAAACCGTGGATCCGAACCCACATAGCCCACGAATTGGGCCACGGTCTCCGGAAACACACTCGTCTCCCATTCCGGGCAGGCCTTCAGCGCCGAGGCCAGCAGACGCTGCCCGGCCTCCATCTCCGCGCAACGGTACGCGCGCAAAGCGGATACCAAATCATAGTACGCTTCGATTTGTAGCTGTTCCGCCCGCATTTCCGGCGGCAGGTCTTCCCGGGCAAACCATGTCGGAAGTATCCTGCCTACGATTTCCCGATACTGCTCCCCGCCAATGCTTCCCATGGTATTGGTATCGTGTTGACGATAGGAGCACACCACCTCCTTCAGCCACACCATCTCACAGCCCGTCAGGCAAAGCCGCACGAAAAAATCCGTGTCTTCAAAAGGTTCCAGCCCGCTATGGAAAGGAACCCCCATGTTCAGGATGGCCGCCCGCCGAATCAGGACGGCGGAAAGATGGAGCGCACCAAAGCGCAGAACACAACTGCGCCAGTCCAGCACGGGCACATGCTTCCACGGACGGGCCACGTGAATGGTCTGACCCTCGGCGTCCACATAATTGAACCCCGAGGCCACCAGGCCCACATCCGGGTTGCCGTGCAGAAACCCGACCTGTTTCTCCAGCTTGTCCGGCAGAAACAGGTCGTCGTCGTCGAGGAATACGATGAACTGTCCCGATGATTCCGCAAACCCGTGGTTGCGCGCGGCGCTGCGCCCTGCATTCGCCTGATGCATCGGCCGTAGGCGCGGATCCCTGATCGTTCCCAGAACCCGCGCGGTATCGTCCGTGCTGCCGTCGTCGACCACCACGACATCAAGGTCGCCCAACGTCTGGCTCAGAACACTTTCCACAGCCTGGACCACGTATCCGGCGCGGTTGTACGTTGGGATAATTACGCTGACTTCTGGCATGCGTTCATCCTTCGTGCGTCGCCGTGTTCAACGACGCCGCCTGGCGTTGCAGAAACGCGCGATACGCTTCTTTCTTTCGTGAGCGCACTGGCGCCAGAGCGGGAGGAAGATTTTCCATGGCATACTCGACGTACGGCCTGGGATCATTCAAACGACGCCCCGCGAACCGGGCGAGCATCGCGGGCAGTTCGGCTTCAACATAGGCCGCGTCCAGCTCCACGGCGGCCTCCAGTTGTTCGCGGGCGTGTTCCGCGTCCCGCACGGCATACGCCCGGCATCCGCACACCAGGTAGAGATGCGCGTAGACCCGGTCGCGATTGCGCAGGATCTCCTCCGGCAGGCCGGGCAGGCGATATGCCTTGTCAATGACCCGGCGGTAGGCCGCGCTCGCCTGGGGACCGCCGCCGCTGCAATCATTGCCGCGCAGCCGGTAGGTGCTCACCCAGACCGGGAGTATCGTTGCCTGCCCCGCGTAATACATCAGCCTGAGGAAAAAATCGCCGTCTTCCGCCAGGTCCATCTCCGGGTCAAACCACGCGTCCATCTGGTCCAGCAACTCACGCCGGAACAAGACCGTGCTCGTGATCATCCGCGTGCTGTATAGGGCATCGGCAAACGTCACGGTACAGCCGTCGTTCCAGGGCGCAAACTCCCCCAACTCGCGGCCCTGTTCGTCAACATATTTCGCGCCTGCCGAGACAATGCGCTCGCCGGGCTGTGTCACAAGGAAGGCCGCCTGGTCTCCAAGCTTGTTGGGCAGGTAGGTGTCATCGTCGTCAAGAAAAGCAATGTATCGCCCGGTGGCATGCTCGAGGCCCCGGTTGCGCGCGACACTCCGGCCGCCGTGGGATTGCCGGAGCACCCGAATGCGTGGATCGCCCTTCGAAATGAGCGAAGCATCCACAGGCAGGTCCGAACCGTCGTCCACCACAATCACTTCAAAATCGCCGAACGTCTGGCCGCGCACGCTCTGGACCGCCTCAAGCAGCAGGGGAACCCGGTTCCGGGTGGGGATGATCACGCTCACGGCCGGCATGATCTCACACCGTTCCGGATGGCGCGGCGGCCACATCGCTCTCGACCAGTTCCGCCAGGCGCGGGAGGTCCTCCAGGTCCGTGGTCCGGGTGAGCATGGACACGGGAACCCGCCTGGCCAGCTCCCCGCATTGAAGAAAACACGCTCCCAGACGGCGGCCCTCGAGGAATGCCGCACCAAACTTCGACAGGTCCCAATACGGGATGAGTTCCAGATGCGCCTGTCGGGGGTTCAAGAGCGCAATTTCCGGCGCCGGCCCCTCCCGGAGAATGTACATGCGTTCCAGCGGCGCGGGGTCCTCCCGGAAACGGCGCGCGACGGCGCAGGAACGCTTGTCCACGTCCTCTTTGATCCGGGGCAGGGCCTCCGCCTCGACCCCCAGCGCCCCGGCCGAATCCGGCCACAGCTTGAACCGCGGAAATCCGGGCAGCGCCAACGGACCGTCTTCCGTCATGCGGATGGCCAGCACATCGTCAGAAAGCAGCGTGTGCCCGCGGCGGTGCAGGGCCGCCGCGATGGTGGTTTTTCCCGCGTGCGGATGCCCAAGAAACGCGACCGCCCTGCCGTCAACGCACACCACACTCGCGTGAAACACCCATAATCCCCGCTGGAACAAGGCGATATTGAGCCCCGCGCCCAGGATGTACAGCCGGAGAGCCGACGGCGCCATCTCCGGGATCGGATCCAGGAGGATCTCCCGCCCCGCCCGGTACAAAAAACGCCCCTCCGCTCGCGAAAAGAAGCGGAGTTCGCCATCGGTTTCGGAGTGGACAAATGCGCGGCCGTCCTCGTTGGGCAGCGGCGCAACCGCACACAGGCGGATGCTGAGATCGGGCTCGCTTCCCTCAACGGAAGGACGCGTGCGCAGCTCCGGCAGGTCCACCTCGGAATCCAGCGCTACGCCGTAAGCGGTATAGTGATTCAGGCCTGTCTTGCAGTCGATTCCAATAGACACAGTTACACGCTGTTCGGCCCCTTTCCTTCAGGCAGGGGACTTTCGCTGGCACGTGCGGCGCCGCAGTTCTGTCCTCGTCGTCAGGTGGGTTCAAGCAATACAAAACCCGCCTCGCACTGCTATGGTCAGATTGGAGAAACCGGCGGTATCAGCAGCGTCAAGTCACGCACGCTTCCCCGCACAGTCAGCTTTGGCCTGTGGTAAAGTTTCTTCATCCGCTCACCTCCCTTCGTTCCAACGTCGCGGTCTCGTCGCTCCGTCTGCGGCGCCGCACGCCTCATGCGCTATTGCCTCCGCTGCATCAGCAGCGGCAATGGCGCAAACCGGGTAGCGTCATCGGGACTGCCCAGCACCACCCGGCCCTCATACTCGAGCCAGGCGTGGGCCTCAAACCGGCCCCGCGCATCATGGGCCACCCCGATGCGCAATTCCGCGCATAGTCCGCTTCTCGCCAACAATTCCCGCGCCGCCAGCGCCCGCACCAGACACGTGGCGCCAGGCAGATACCCGCTCGCGCGCTCGACGGCCCACACCGTATCGTGCAGCACGCCGGAACTCGCTGCTTCCTTCTCATCCACGCCGCATACCGGCTGCAGCCGGTCCCGCCAGCGCAGAAATGGAACACACCACAACGTGACGCGCCACTTTGCCAGCGTCCCCCACGCCCGGAAAAACAGCAGCCGCCGCGCGGGGGCCAGACCAAAAAACTTACGGATTCGCCGCATCGCCGGTCCTGATGAGCCCATGGCTGGCCAGGTCCGCGAGCAGATCCCGGAGGTCCCGCTCACATTCGGCCGGCTCCACCTCATATTCCGCCACGATCGCGTCCCGTAACTCGTTTACCGGGCGAGGCTCCTGAAGCAGTTCCCAGATGCGCGCGCCCACGCCGTCCAGCTCGTAATACACCCCATCCGCCAGATTGAGGATGACTTGCCCCCCCTCCATCTCGCAGGAGACCTGTTCGTCCGTAACAGCGACGATGCAATCCCCCGAAAACGCTTCGCTGCTCACAATCTGATTCCCTCGTTCACGGCGCAGGCTCCCCCAAAACCCACATGCGGGAAAACCCCCACCGCACCTCCACCTGGACAGTCATGCTGCCTTTGTAAAGCAATTATCGAGCCAAGTGAGCGCGGCCGCGCGTTCGCTATGCCTGTCTCCTATCTAAGTGCTTACGATATGTACCTGTATGGCCTCAGCTTCCGTGATACAGGCGCATCAAAGACGTAGCACGAGACCCCCGCAGCTCGGCACGGTGTGTCAGGAATGACTAAGGTTTGCTCAACGCATGCCCAGGGGAGTCCGGCACTCGAGCCCGCATGATTGAGTTGCACGGGCCCGCGAGACCGCTTCAGAAGGCATGCCGCTGCGGCGTCGTGTCGGCGTGGCCCGAACTCGCCTCATTTCTGAATGACAAACTCGTCCCTGACGGCCCCTTCGACGTCGTAGGCCCTGTACGTGAGCGTGTTGGTCTCCGCATCGATGTCGAGGACCTGGTACGTCGGGATCCGCTCCATTCCGAATTCCGTGTACTCATGCTCGCCCAGCTCGTACATCTTCATGCCCGAGAACGAGACGATGTAGATAGTTCCTTCGGCGGGCCCGGCGACCCGCTGATCGCCGAACATGGGATAGGTGCGCAGATAGGCGTGGTCGTGGCCCTGCAACGCAAGGTCAAGATGGTACTTGTCAAACAACGTGCCCCAAAGCTCCCGGATCTCCGGGTTGTCGCGGTACGGTCCCGCGGAATACACCGGCTGGTGGAACATGGCGATTTTCCATGTCGCGTCGCTGTTCGCCAGTTGCTCCTCCAGCCACTGCGCCTGGTCCGAGGCCGGCAGGTTGCCATCCAGAACGACAAACAGAACGTTGCTGTATTCAAACGCGTAGGCGCACTCCGGCGGAATGGTCTCCGGTCCATTCTCCGGCAGGGTGAACATCTCGAGGTACATCCACGGGGGCTGGTAGTGCTGATACTCATGATTCCCCAGGCACGGCACCAGCGGCCGGCTCGCGAAAATCCCGCCGGAGTAGTGAAAGAAACTGTCCCAATAGCTTCGCTCATTGCCGCGATTTACGAGATCGCCCGCCAGGAGATGGAAGGCCGCCTCGGGATGCTTTTCACGGGCGGTTTCCATCAGCTTTCCCCAGCCGTCAAAGCCCATTTGGACGTCTCCTTGGTAAATGAACGAAAACGAGACGGGTTCCGCGGGCGCGGTGGTGAATTCCGCGGCGGCGCTCCAGCCCCGGGTGCTTGCGTCGCTTACGGCATAGCTGTAGGTGGTACCGGGTTGGAGCCCCGTAAGCACGGCGGTGTGGCGGTGACATACGGGGTCGTTCACCAGGATGTCGTTTTTCAGGGGAACCGTGACCGCCGGAACGACGCGCCAGTCAGCGGCCTGCGCCTGCGCCGCGCGCGCCGCCTCGAGGTAGCGCACGTTGCCGGACGTCACTTCCGTGTTCGTCCGCCACTGGATGGTCTGGGTCGTCCGGGGGTCGTCGCTCCAGGTAAGCAGGATCTGATCGGGCTGCACCGTGGCAGGATACTCGGTCACCTGGAAAACCCCGGTAATCTGCGCCTCGCGCCGCCGTCCCGAATCGCCCCGCAACAGGATCTGGCCTTCCAGCGCTTCCGGCAGCGCAGCAATCCGGTCGCCCGAACCCGCGTATACGGGTTCCCCCACCTTCATTTTGCCCAACGTGTGTTGTTCTGGGTGGATGTCGCTCACCACGACCTCCGCCTGAGGAGACACCGGCGCAATGCTCACAAAATAATGGTCGCCACCGCCGCCGATGGAATTCACCCCAAGCCCCACCGTCCCCGCGGGAAAGGGCCTGCTCCAGACTTCAAAGTGTTCATCCTCGACCTGCACCCGGGCAGAGCCCTTCTGGAACTCACGCTCCTCCAGCCAGAACGGGACTTCCCCCTGCGTGACATCGCGGAATACGGAGACCACCACCGGCACGTTCACGGTGAACGTGAGATGCTCGGTCCCCAGGATTTCCTTCTCTTCCTCCGTCAGATAAGGCAACGCCTGTTCCGGGGTCATCGCGACGAGTTCTTCCGGCGTAGCCGTCGTCCGCAGACGGTCGATGATGGACGAGACGGTCTCGCGAACAGACGCCGCGGTTTCCACGTGCGCGCAACCGATCGCAATGACAACCGCAATGATCAGCAAACCCCGGATGATCTTCATGATGTGATTCCTCCCTTAACACACACGGACCCCTTGGCGCCAGCATAAAAATTGGCCCGCCGCGCCGTCGCGGCGGGCCACAGGGAATCTCCATCCCTGAAGAAACGCCGACGGAGTGCTGGTTAACCCCGGCCGAAAATTCCCTGAACCAGCGTCACCGGGAAGTCCTCTTGCGGGTACCTGACGAATTCGACGTGCCCGTCCATGTACAACACGTTGCTGCCGCCCGGAATGTGATTGAACCGCGACCGGCGGTCGGCGTCGGTCGTGCTGTACACGAACCGGTCCCACATCACCGCCACCTGGCTCTGCGCCATTGCGCTCCCCGCCGGACTGTTGATGTCCGTGATAAGGAACCGCTCGACGCCTTCACGCAGTTTCAGGATCTTGTCCCCGCCGGCTGTTCCCTGCGCCACGATCGGCGCAGGAGGGGTGTAGCCGCCGCCTTCGTTCGCGATCTTGGTGTCGATGGTGGTCTGTATCGCCGCCCACGTCAGACCCGAGTCGGTCGGATCGTAGTCGCTCGAGAGCGCCTTGTCCGCAAGTTTGCGTTTGGGGTCCGCCGTGTGGGAGGCATAATCGGTCCCTGTCGTATACTCGCTTCCGGCTGCGGCGATGGCATACGGCCGGAGCGTTGTCATCAGCGTGGCAAAGCAGCCGTCGCTGTCCACAAGGTATCCATAATAGTAGTAGCTGTGCTGCTCGTCGTTGCCCATTTTGGCGATGTCAAATTGCAGGTAGGCCGGGTCTGCGGCGCACCCGTCAGGCACCGGATTCTGACAATACCCGCCTTCCGGGCAGTTCCACCGTTCAGCCAGTTCGCCGGCGTTCACCGCCGAGGGGCAGATCCACAGGTTCAGGTCGCTAACGTATTCGGGATATACCGAGGGTCCCCAGATGCCCCCGCGCACGCGACCAATGCGCCTGACGCAGGACTCGTCACGGGAGTAGTCCTGATTCAGGATACGCGGCCAGATCTCCCCCTTGCTCTCGTTCGCAAACATCTTGCACACCAGCCCCCACTGCTTGAGGTTGTTCTGGCAACTGGCCCGCCGTGCGGCTTCGCGGGCCCGGGCAAGCGCCGGAAGCAAGATCGCCGCAAGAATCCCGATAATCGCGATAACTACAAGCAACTCAATCAATGTAAATCCCCGTTTTCTCATGATACTCTCCTTTGTACGTTGCGGTCGTCGTTCATGCCCTATTCCCCGGATCCCGACCGAAGCCGGCGCCCGTTTCATCGCGCCGTTCTCCGCCGCTGCCCGGGCGTTCGACGATAGTCTAGAGAGTGAGGGTCAGGTTTTGATGAGGCTGGTGTTACGTCTTGTGGTGTATTTCTGTAGAGCCCTGTTAAGGCCCGGCCTCCGCGACAAACACCCGTACACCGTCTGCAGATTTGTCCTGCCGGCAATGTCCGCGCCCACATTCCTTCGCACCCTCAAATAAGTGTTACAGATTGCGCTGCCACCTCCTTTCCCGGCCAGCAGGCCGTCATGATTCCTTGACTGCCCATGTAAAGAACAAGACAATTTCTCTACTCTATGAATTATACTAACGTCGACTTGGCAAATAAGCAATGATAGGAATTGACCGACTTGTCCAGGATTGACATCGCGTGTGCACGGTCAGCGCGGTATCTCGAGATTCGGCGTTGGCGGGGCGGCCCTGAATGGCATCCGCGGCCCCATGCCCACCCGTTTTGTGAGCTGATCATCGTTCTCTCGGGCGCGGAGCGGGTGCTTCTGGAAGAGACGGAGGTCCTGTGCGGAGTCGGGGAAGTCCTTTTCTATAGGCCAGGGGTCCTGCACTCGGAATGGCAGGAAGGCAACACCCTGCTCGAGTTTTACTGCTTCGAGTTCGAATGGCCGGACTGTCCCCGAGACTTTCCCCACCACATTCAGGACCTCGACGGCCGACTGCTTGAAATGGCGCGGTGGTTGAACGTCGATCGGTTCAACAATCTTGGCAGCGTTCACATGTACCGCGAATATTTGACGCGTCTGCTGGTCGGTGAGCTGGTCCGCCTTGTGGCCAATCCGCGCCCGAAGAGTATCGACATCCTTCGTAAGTACGTGCGGGAGAACATCAGCGCGCCGTTGAGCCTGGATGTCCTGGCCGAGGCCTGCGGCATGAACAAGTTTTATATGACGCGCCACTTCCGTTCCGCCACCGGCCTCACGCCAATGGAATATGTGCGTTTGGTCCGTCTCGATACAGCATTTCGACTGATCGCTGAAACCACACTCCCGCTGCGGGAGATCGCCGCGAGAACCGGATTCGCCAGCGAGTACCACCTCTCCCGCCTGATCAAGCAGCGGTATGGCCGTGGCGCGCGAGAAATCCGAAGATCATTCGACTCGGGAAACCGGTAGCTGGCGTGCCCCGATGTTCTCCGCCGATCCGGCTCTGAGGAAAGCCCGGAAAACCGGTCACAGGCTGTCCAGCCAGCCCTCGTTCAGGCGCGCGCCGTACGTCTGGGGATGCCCATTGCGGCGCGCCCCGAAGATGAGCCATTGGTTGTCCGCGGTCAGGTACGGGTGCGTGTGACTCCACTGTTTCTTGTCGAATTCCGTACGGCTGAAACAGACCCGCTCGCAGCGTCCCGACTCGAAGCTGCCGATATAGATCGGCACGCCCTCCTCATTCACATCCCCGATCCAGTACTTGCCGTCGCGGGACACACTGACGTGCATGAACGTCCTGCCCGTGTACACCAGCGTCGGCTCTTCGTCGCCGACCTTGCAGCGCCACACATTGCCGTTCAGGTTCTTGTCCAAGGCCGTGGAGAAGAAGATCTCGCTGGTGGCGCCAATCCAGGCCTCGTGGCCGGTGGGACGCAGGGTGTAGGGCTGGTCGGCCGGGAAGGACCGCTCCGGTCCGCCAAGTTCCAGTTCGCTGAGCAACACCACCTTCACATCCGGCATCTGGTTGAGTTGAATCAGCACCCGGTTGCGGCCGTCGCGCGAGAATTGCTCGTGCTTGGCATGGTACCCGGGCTTGTTCAGCAGAACGCTCCATTCGTTCGTCTTCAAGTCCAGCCAATGCACCTGGGACGGCCCCCCGTCCGGCGGGCGCACGCTCACGGCGTAATACCGGTGATCCGGAGAGACCGTACCGTAGCTGTACGCGCCCCGCTCCGAAGGAAGCTCCGCCACAGTCTCCACCGCCAGGCTCAGGTAATTGCAGCGCCGCAACCAGTTCTTCCCCTCCATGGCCTGGGCGAAATACAGCCACTCACCCCAGGCATGGAAGGCGGGAAACGGCGGTTCGCCGGAAAGAACTTCGTGATTGGACCCGTCCTGGAGATCCAGAATGTTGATGCCGCCGGGCCGGCTCTCGGTGGGATAATAGCGGATGGCAATTCGCCGGCCCGTAGCGTCACCATAGGGTTGCTCGCCGTAGATGTTGTCGGCGGGCCGTTCATCGCCCCCCAGAAGATACACCCCCGCCCCACTCTCCGCATCCACCTCAACGGGTTCGCCGAGTCCACCCCCCTCCCCGGAATGGGCACAGGCCGCCAAAGTTACACTCAGGATGATGACACTCGCGTAGCGGGTCATGGCTGCCTCCCCGGATTGGACCAACACATTCCACTCGCCGACACGCTTCCACCGGCGCACCCGCGCCCCCCGCGGACCCTGCTTCACCGAGTGTAATCGTCGCCCCCCGCGAGGTCAATGCAGCGAGGTAAAGCAGAACCTCCTCCCCTGCAGAAACATTGTCACACAACAAAAAAGGACCCACGCGTGATCCGCGTAAGTCCTTGATATCAATGGTCGGGGCGACTGGATTTGANNCCTCTTGACCCCCAGTCAAGCGCGCTAACCGGGCTGCGCCACGCCCCGACCGAATGTGAGCTATTTGTCTTCCAGGAGGTCGAGCATCTCCCGTATCTGCTGTTCCATGGTGTCGAGGAGGTCAAGGGCTTCTTTGCGGGTTCGGGGGCGCCCCTCGCCGCGGAGTTCCTCGGCCAATCGCACGCGCGCGCCTTTGGTGGTCATGTTTTCGTTCCACAACAACTGTTTGATGCGGCGCACGATCTCGATGTCGGCGGGTTTGTAGAGCCGCCGTTTGGCTCGATCGCGTCCTGGTTTCAACTGTGGAAACCGGTCTTCCCACTGCCTGAGCACGTAGGCGGGCACGCCGGTCATATGACTGACTTCAGCAATCCCGTAGCGCCGGTCTTCAAACTCGGAGATCATACCGAATCCTGGTTGAGCATTGCAACTTCGGAAGGACCACGCCGTGCGGAGAATGCCGCTGCCGGTTCGTCCGTCCACGGGGCGCATGCCCAGCGCGCCGTCCCCTTCCGTTCGGTCCATTCTACCCGGCCATTATCGCGTACTGTACGGCGCGGGGCAATCCTCATGCACATGAGAAGTCCGGAGGGGGTGCGTTTACGGCATGCACGCGCCGGCTTACTCTTCCATGTTCTTCCATTCCGCGGTCTGCGTCCAGACGGTGAGATTGGTCAGGTCGCGCCGCGTCGGGAAGAGCGCGCAGCCCAGCAGGTAGGCCACGACAAACATGATGAGGTTGGCCACCAGGCCGCCGTAGTAGGTCTCGAAGGGCACCACGCCCTCGATGACTTTCATCTCGACCAGCGCCAGCCACAGGCTGAACGCAAGCGTGCACACGATGGCTACGACCACCGCACGGCCGTCGCCGCGCCGGGTCAGGAATCCGAGGAAATACAGGCCGAGCAAGCCGCCGCCCAGAATGGCCGCCAACTTCGTAGCGGTATCCTGGAGGGTCTTGTCCGTGGCGCTCAGAAGGACGATAGCAAACCCCAGCATCAACACGGAAGCGACCAGCGAAACCACGCGCGCGGCCCGCATGTAGTGCTGTTCCGATTTGTCTTTCGCAACATGGCGCTTGTAGATATCGACAATGGTCACGGCGGAGATGGCGTTGATGCTGGAAGACAGCGAGGACATGGCCGCGGCCAGCACGCCCGCGATCACCAGGCCCGACAAGCCGACAGGCATCTTCTGTATGACGAAGTACGGCACAATCGAGTCGGCTCGTGCCGTGCCGTCGAGCATGGCCAGGGCGGAAGGATCGGGATTCAGCTTGAAGTAGACATACAGGGCGGTCCCCAGAAACATGAAGAACGCCCAGGTCGGGACACTGCACAAGCAGCAGATCCAGATGGCTTGCGTGGCGTTCTTGGGATCTTTGGTGGCCACGTATTTCTGGATGACGTTCTGGTTGCTGCTGTATTCGGTCAGCCAGTTGGTCAGGCCGACGAGCAGCATCATCAGCACGGTCTTATCCACCAGACTGAACCCTCTGGGCGCCCGGACGAGCTCTCCCGTGGCGGTGTCGAGGTCTCCCAGCATGAACTTGCCGTCGGCCGTGGCGACGGAAATGATCGTGCCCAGACCGCCGTCGATATTCATGATGATAATAACGAGAATGGCAAATCCGCCGAACCATAGCAGGAACGATTGGAAGAAGTCGGTCCAGATCACGGCTTCGATGCCGCCGGTAATCGTGTAGAACGAGGTGATCACGCCTCCGAGCAGGATGCTGTAGTACGCGTTGAGCCCGGTCATTTCCTGCACCAGCATCGAGACCAGATAGAGAATCATGCCCAGCCGGGTCACCTGGCCAATGACGAACGCCGTGGCGGCATACGCGCGCGTGCCGGAACCGAAGCGCACCTCGAGATATTCAAACGCCGACGTGATGTGTGCGCGCCGGTAGAACGGCAGGAAGATCTTTGAAGCCAGGAAGATGCCCAGGGGAAGCATCAGGCAGGGCAGAAACCGCAGGTAGGCGGTCTTGTAGGCGTCGGCGGGGTAGGCCACGAACGTGATGGAGCTGATGGACGTGGCGAACATCGACAGGCCAATGAGCCAGCCGGGAAATGAGCGTCCCCCGAGGAAGTAGTTTTCCGTGGTCTTGTTCTTGCGCGCGAAATAGGGCCCCATGGCGGCCATCGCGGCGAAGTAGATCACCAGAACGAGCATATCAATCCATGACATTCGCATAAGAGTTCCCCAAAAAGGTCGTTGCGTCTCTCAGAGAAGGCGAGAGCCTGCTGTTACGAGTTTCGGTAACAGGTACGGTCTGTCATGCTAACTGATACCGCCCCCAAACAGCAAACGGCATTCCGGGTCCTGGTTTCCGTCCAGCATCCGGCGTCAACAGAGCCCGTGGAGACGGCGCGCGGCTTGAATCCCGGGTTGCGGATATCTATATACTGAGAGGGAGAGACAACCGGGTGACAAACGGGGAGGCTGTATCATGAAAGACCTTAGACTGGGATTCATCGGAGCGGGGTTCATTGCGCGCTTTCAAGCCGAGGCGCTTCGCAATGTCCGGGGGACCCAGCTTGCCGGGGTATATGCCCTCAAAGGCGCCGAGGAACTTGCCGCCCAGGCGAAGAAGGCGGGGATCGGCGAATGCCGGGTCTACTCGAGCGTCGCGGAATTGTGCAAGAACGTGGACGCGGTAGCCCTGCTTGCCCCGAACTTCGTGCGGGTGGAGTTAATGGAAGAGGTGGCCGACGCCGTAAAGGCCGGCGCGGAACTCAAGGGCATCATCTGCGAGAAACCGCTGGGCCGCACGGTCGCGGAAGCCAAGCGCCTCGTCGACCTCGTCGAGGAGGCCGGGATTCCCAACGCCTATTTCGAGAACCAGTTGCACATGAAGTGCATCCAGAAGGCCCTGCAACAGCTCGAGCCGCAGCGCCTCTCCATGGGTGAACTGACCCTGGCGCGCTGCTCGGAAGAGCACAGCGGTCCCCATGAAGGCTGGTTCTGGGATCCCACCCGCCAGGGCGGCGGCGTGCTCTCCGACATGGGCTGCCACAGCGTCGCCGTCGCCTGGTACATCCTGACTCCCGTCGGCAAACCGCTCACGTTCATGGAGCCGGTGTCGGTGACCGCGGATGTGGCGCTCCTCAAGTGGGGCCAGGAGAAGTACCGCAAACAACTGCTCGCGCGCATGGGGGTGGACTACGCCAAGGTTCCCGCGGAGGATTTTGCAACCGGCACCATCACGTTTCGCAACCCCGAGACCGGACAGTTGGTACGAGGCCAGTTCACCAATTCCTGGATGTACGACAAACAGGGGCTTCGGTTGCTCATGGACGGGCTGGGACCGGGCTACACCTTTGAAGTCAACACCCTGCGTTCGCCTCTGGAGGTGTTCATCGGCGACGAGGCCGCCGAGGCGGTCCTCGATGCCGAAAGCGCCCTCGAAAAGGCCACGGCCTCCCGGGGCCTTCTGGCGGTCCAGCCGAATGAGGCCGACCTCTACGGCTATGTGGCCGAATTAGAGGACGCGGTAGCGGCCTTCACCCAGGTGCGGGCGCCGCTGGCGTCATGGCGTTACGGGCTCGAGATCACGAAACTGTGTCAGGCTGCCTACATGGCCGCGGAACGACGGGAAACCCTCGACCTCACCGACGGCAACATGCAGGCCAAACTCGAGGGTTACACCTCGCTCATCGCCCAGGGCAAGGGCGCCGAGGTCTTGATGTAGGCCCTGAGTAACCCGGCAGCACGGCAATCACACCGCCGCGGCTTGCTTTATTTCAGCGCAGGGGGCCGCCGGGGCCGGTTTGCGCGACCGCCAGAGACTCCGGGGGCCTTCCGGTGTAGTGTAGGCGTCTCGCCTCTTGTAGCGCAGGCGTCTCGCCTGCATCCGGATCGCCTCCAGAAGACGAGAAAGACCCCGCGAGCGAAGCTCCGGAGGAGAGGACCAAGAACGGGGACATGTTCCAAGNNTGTCCCCGTTCGAATGACCGCCGGGGGCGGCGCTCCCACATTCGAGCGCCTGCATTCGGATCCCTGGTGTGAAATGCGATGAGAGGGATAGTTGCCTCACACAATGCCGCCAAGCTACCAGGGAGGACATTCTGGACAAATCCGGGGTTGAACAGTTCAACCCCCATTCGGGGCTTGGGACAGGGGGCCGCGACTGATCCCCGGGGTTCACCCACGGTTATTCAGATTTGGCTCCTTCGGAGCCGGTCAGGGAATACGGCCCGCCGCACCCACCTGCAGCGCCTCACCCGCCGCTTCAGCGGCACCCCCGTCTGCATAGTGCGTATCCCACGATTCGGGTTCGGCCACCGCTTGCGCGCTGCAATAATTTCTGTCATAGTGCCTATGCGGATATATAGTTGTTTGGATGAGAATTCCATCGTGCTCAACAATTACCTCACGCGAAAAGAGCAATTGATCCTGCTGTTTGTGGCCGGGGCCGCGGTACTCGGCGGCATCGTCCTGTACGTTCGCCGGGGTGACCCGGAACTTGAGACTCAGCACGCCGCTCCCGTGGTGGAAGCAGCGCCGCCCCCCCTTCCCGCTCCGGAACCTCCGACTCCCGCGCCGACCCAGATGCTGCTGCCCGTCTTCGAGACGCCCACTCCCTCGCTGCCAGCTCAATCCGGACCCTTGCGGGTAGCCGTGCGAGGCGCCGTACACGCCCCCGGCCTGTACACTTTCCAGCCCGATGAGGATCCGCGCGTGCAGGACCTGCTCGACGCCGCGGGCGGTCTTGAAGAGTATGCCGACCTCTCGGACATCAATGTCGCGGGCCGGCTGATCGACGGCAGCACCCTCACGGTTCCGGGGCAGCCGCCTCAGGTCGACGCCCGCGGCGTGATCCGTGCCGCGCGCGTGCCCGTCTACCAGCCGCCCAATCCGCCCCAATACACCGTATCCGGATGGATGCCGGAGGCCGCCCCGCCCGGGAATGTGCCAGACGACTCCGGCACGGGAGACGCCCTCCCACTGGCTCCGGCCACGGACGGTCTGCTCGACCTGAATACCGCCACCCAGGCGCAGCTCGAATCCCTACCCGGTATTGGCCCGGTGTTTGCCTCGCGCATCATCGAATACCGTACCCGGACACCGTTCCGGAATGTCGACGACCTCAAGAACATCAAGGGAATCGGCGATAAGCGTCTCGCCGACGTCCGGCACCTCGTCACGGTTCGGTGACGGCCGTCCCCCGCTTGCGTCCCCCCGGGCATTTCGATAGGCTTCTCAGGTTCACGGTATAAAGCACGGGAATTTCACGCCCCTGGCGTTTCCGTATTATGTTCCACGGTGTTCTCGACGGATGGAGACTGGAAAGATGGATATGAACCCGGCACGGATCACTGCGTTTCTGACTCTATTGGGGGCGTCGACGGCGGCGCTTGGCGCAAGCGACTATCCCATTCGGCCCGTGCCGTTCACGCGGGTGGTTGTGGACGATGCGTTCTGGTCGCCGCGGCAGACGACCAGTCTGGACGTGACCATCCCCTACTGTTTCGAAAAGTGCGAAGAGACGCACCGCATCGACAATTTTGCCGTGGCCGCGGGTATGAAGAAGGGCAAATTCGAAGGCATTTTCTTCAACGACTCCGACGTGGTAAAGGTGGTGGAGGGCGCGGCGTATGCCCTGGCGTTGCGCGACGACCCGAAACTGGACGCCTATCTCGATGACCTCATCGCGAAGATCGCCGGCGCTCAGGAACCGGACGGCTACCTGTACACCTGCCGCACCATCGACCCCGGAAATCCGCCCCCGGGCGCCGGCAACACCCGCTGGTCGAACCTCCAGTCCAGTCACGAGCTCTACAACATCGGCCACATGTACGAGGCCGCGGTGGCCCATCATCAGGCCACCGGTAAGACCACCCTGCTCGCTGTAGCCCGGAAGTCCGCGGACCTGGTTGACCGCGTGTTTGGACTGGACGGCATCCGCAATGTGCCGGGGCATCAGGAGATCGAGATCGGACTCTGCCGCCTCTACCGCGAAACCGGCGAGGAGCGCTATCTTCGCCTGGCCCGGTTTTTCATTGACGAACGCGGACACGAAAACGGCCGGACCCGGTTCGGCGAGAATCTTCAGGACCACCTGCCCATACTTGAACAGGCTGAGGCCGTGGGCCACTCGGTGCGCGCCGGTTATTTCTACAGCGGCACGGCCGATGTCGCGGCGCTGACGGGCGAACCGGCCTACCTCGCCCCGCTCGACCGCATCTGGAACGACGTGGTTTCGCGCAAGATATACATCACGGGCGGGACCGCCGCCCAGCGCCAGGGTGAGGCGTTTGGACCAGCCTATTTCCTGCCCAACAAAGAAGCCTACAACGAGACCTGTGCGGCTATTGCCAACGTCCTCTGGAACCACCGCATGTTTTTGCTGCACGGGCACGCAAAATACATCGACGTGCTCGAGCGCACGCTGTACAACGGGTTCCTCGCCGGCGTGTCGCTCGAAGGCGACACTTTCTTCTACCCCAATCCCCTCGAAAGCGACGGCGTCTACAGATTCAACCACGGCTCGGCCTTGCGCGCCCCCTGGTTTGGATGCTCGTGCTGTCCCGTCAACGTCGCCCGCTTTGTGCCCTCGCTGGCCAATTACATCTACGGACAGCGCGACGGCGAGGTTTTCCTGAACCTGTACATCGCCAATGAGGCCGCGCTGGACGTCGCGGGGACTCCCGTAAAGTTTGTGCAGAAGGGCCGCTATCCGTGGGACGGCGCCATCGAGGTCGTGGTCGAGCCGGCAACGCCCGTGGAATTCACGCTGAACGTGCGCATTCCCGGCTGGGCCCAGGAACAACCGCTCCCAAGCGACCTGTACCGCTACCAGGAGCCCAGCCCGGAGCGCTTCGAACTCCGTGTCAACGGCGAACCGCAACGGATGGCGCCTGCCAACGGGTACGTGCCCCTGAAACGTTCGTGGCAGCAAGGCGACACGGTCAATCTGACCCTTCCCATGCCCATCCGCCGGGTGCTGGCGCATGAAAACGTCGAAGCCGACCGCGGACGCGTGGCGATCGAGCGCGGGCCCATGGTGTATTGCGCGGAGGGCGTCGACAACGGCGGTCAGGTAAGGAACCTTGTCGTGCCGGATGCCGCTGTGCTCGCCGCGGAACATCAGGCCTCACTGCTCGACGGCGTCACCGTCCTGAAGGGCAAGGCTCTCAAACGCCAGCGCAATGATGCCGGCGAGGAGACCGTGGACGAAACCGAGGTCACGCTGGTGCCCTACTATGGCTGGGCGCACCGGGGCGCCGGCGAAATGCAGGTGTGGCTGGCGAGAACCCCGGACAGTGCCGAGCTCCCCCCCATTCCCACGCTCGCGTCGGCCGCCCTCCCCACCGCCTCTCATGTGCACCCCGGAGACAGCGTGGCCGCCTTGAACGACCAGCAGGAACCGGAGAACTCCGGCGATCACGGCATCCCTCGGTTCACGTGGTGGGACCACCGGGGAACGCAGGAGTGGGTGCAATACGAGTTTCAGAAACCCCAAACCGCATCGTCGGTGGAAGTCTACTGGTTTGACGATACCGGCGTGGGCCAGTGCCGGGTGCCGGCGTCGTGGCATCTGGAATATCGTGACGGCGGCGCCTGGAAACCGGTCGAGCGCCCATCGGGCTATGAAACCGTCAAAGACGCGTGGGTAAAGACAGCGTTTGCGCCAATCGCCACCGATGCGATTCGGATTGTTGTGCAGTTACAGCCGGATTTCTCGGGCGGCATCCTCGAATGGCGCGTAAACAAATAGCCGGACGGACCTGCAGACCCCGCAATGGAGGAAATCATGATGGCGTTTGAATGCTCCTGTACCGCCAGCGCCGTTCTGGCATCGCTGGTTCTGCTGCTGGCGTCGCCGCTGGCGGCGGCGGGCGAAGCGGCCAGCCCGCCCGAATACTATACAATTCCGGTGCTCGACCTGTCGCACGATCTGGACCGTCAGATCGTGGTGGACCGTGAGCCGGGCCAGTACCTGGGCCACCCCACCACGGTGCTGCTTGAGGACAACCAGACCATGCTCTGCGTATACCCCAAGGGACACGGCCGGGGCGCCATTGTCATGAAACGCAGCAGCGACGCGGGCAAGACCTGGAGCGAGCGCCTGCCCGTGCCGGAGAGCTGGGCGACTTCGCAGGAAGTCCCCACCCTCTACCGTGTGGAAGACCCGGCCGGCGTAAAACGCCTGATCATGTTCTCGGGCCTCTATCCCATCCGCATGGCGCGATCAAACGACGACGGCATGACCTGGTCAGAACTCGAACCCATCGGCGATTTCGGCGGCATCGTGGCGATGGCGTCGCTGGTACGGCTGAAGAACGGCGATTACCTGGCCTTCTTCCATGACGATGGCCGCTTCCTCAAAGGCGAAAACAAGGAAGGCCCTTTTGTCGTTTATTCCACTCGCTCGACCGACGGCGGCCTGACCTGGGCCGATCCCGAGATCGTGGTGCAGCATGCCGAAGCCCATCTGTGCGAACCCGGCGCGCTCCGCTCGCCGGATGGCAGCCAGATCGCCCTGTTCCTGCGCGAAAACAGCCGGAAATTCAACTCGTTTGTAACCTTCAGCAACGACGAGGGCGCCACATGGTCCGACCCCGTGCAGCTCCCCGCCAGCCTGACGGGCGACCGGCATACGGCCCAATACGCGCCCGATGGCCGTCTGGTCATCGTCTTCCGCGATACGACGCGCGTCAGCCCGACCCAGGGCGATTTCGTCGGCTGGGTCGGCACGTATGACGACATCGTCCACGGACGTGAAGGGCAATACCGCCTGCGCCTCCTCGACAACACCAAGGGCGCGGACACGTCCTACCCCGGACTCGAACTGTTGCCCGACGGCACGTTTGTCACGACCACCTACGGACATTGGACGCAAGGCGAAGAACCGTACATCATGAGCGTTCGTTTCAAGCTCGGCGAGCTTGACGCCCAGGCCGCGCAGTTGCCGGAGCAGAAGCCGGTGTTCGTTGGCGGCGCGGACGGCTACGACACCTACCGCATCCCGTCGCTTATCACAACGCCCGCGGGCACGCTCCTCGCGTTCTGCGAGGGACGCAAGGCGGACGGCAGCGACACCGGCGACATCGACCTCCTCCTCAAGCGCAGCACGGACAAGGGCGCCACCTGGAGCGCCCAGCAGGTCGTCTGGGACGACGGCCCCAACACCTGCGGCAACCCCTGCCCCGTCGTCGACGAATCGACCGGGGTGATCTGGCTCCTCTTGACCCACAACCTCGGGCAGGACCGCGAGAGCGCCATTGTCGACGGTCAGAGCGCGGGCACGCGGACGGTCTGGGTCTCGCACAGCAGCGACGATGGCCTCACCTGGGCGCCGCCGAAGGAAATCACCGCGACCACCAAGAAGCCGGAATGGACCTGGTACGCCACGGGCCCCGGCGTGGGCATCCAGTTGCGGCTGGGCGACCACAAGGGCCGCCTCGTCATCCCCTGCGACCACATCGTTGCGGACGCCAAAACCTACCATTCCCACGTGATCTATTCCGATGACCACGGCGAAACGTGGCTGCTGGGCGGGGTGACCGGCGACACCGTGAACGAGTGCCAGGTGATCGAGCGCACAGACGGCAGCCTTCTGCTGAACAGCCGCCGCTGGCACACCAACACCGGGCCCGGCCGCGCCATTGCGACCAGTTTTGACGCCGGCATGACGTGGTCGGAGTTGTCTAACGATCCCGTGCTGATTGAGCCGCGCTGCCAGGCCAGCCTGCTCCGTTATGGGCCCAGCGACGCGGAGGGCCTCCCGCTTGTCCTGTTCTCCAATCCGGCGGATCCGGACAAACGCTGCAAGATGGAGGTCCGCCTGAGCACGGACGACGGCCGCACCTGGCCCGCGTGGAAATGCCTCTACCCCGGCCCGGCCGCTTACTCCTGCCTCGCAACGCTTCCGGACGGCAGGATCGGCTGTCTGTATGAACGGGGCGCGAAACGTCCTTACGAGAGCATTGTATTCTCGTCGTTCTCTCTGGCCTGGGCCGGAGAGGGAGTCCTCGACCGCTAACCTGGAAAGCCTTCCTGTATGAAACGCTGGTTCTGGCTGCTGGCGGCCACAACGCCCGTCGCCTTCATCGCATCGGTAACCTGGTACGGCGCGTTCACGTTCGCCAATGCCTACATGATACGCGGGCTGGGCGCTTCGAACGCCCAGTGGACCCGCGCCACGCTGGCCATGTCGGGCGGCATGCTGGTGTGGTATCTGCTCACGGTGGAGATGTCCGCCCTGATGGGCCGGCGCCGTACCGCCGCCCTGGGCGCGACGATTGCCTCCCTTGCGTATATCTCCCTTCCGCTCGCGCGTGAGGTGTGGCTGGTGTCGGTATTGCTGGCGCTCATGGGATTCGGCACGGCGGGCTACCTGGTCGCCTGGCTGCCCTACGTCACGCACGTCGGCGGCGAGCGCCCTGGCCGCGCCCTGACAATTGCCTCCATCACATTCAATCTGGTCTCCGGGATAACCATCTTCGCGCTCGGACCGGCCCTCCAGGCGGCACGGTTCCGTTTCGTGTTCGTCTCGACGGGAGGCATCTGCCTGGCGTGCCTCGCCGTGTTTCATTTCGCCGCGCGGCACCTCGAGACCCTGGCCGGTGCGGCAACGCCTGAAGAAGAGGAACCGGCGCCTGCGGAAGGCCCGCTGAGCTTGTTGAAGCTGCAATGGCACGACGTGCGCGCGCTTGTCTACAGCGCCTTCCCCATCGTACTGCTGCTGGGGATTTGCGCCGCGCCGTTCGCGTTTCACACTTCGAACCAACTGTTTCCCAATTTCGCGCGCGACATCCATCATTTACAGGAGGACTCGATAGCGCGTCTCGTAGCCATGGGCCGCCTGCCCGCCATGCTGACGCTGGTTCTCATGTCCCCCATCATCGACCGCCTGAATCTGGTCCGGTTCTACGGCGCGTTTCTATTTACCGACGGGCTCCTGATCGCCGCTATCGCCCTGTCGCAAAGCACACTGGTGGCGGGCGGAGCCTATCTGGTCTTCTACCTGTCGCACGGTCTGGTCTGGGCGTTTGCCTTGCCCGCCATCAACGTGTGCGTCCGGCCACGGCTTCGCGACTCGGCGTTTGCACTTACAGCCATGTTCGAGATCATCGGCGTGTTTCTCGCGGGCCTGCTCCACAACCGCTTGATCGAGGCGGGCTTCAGCCTGCCGTACGTGTTTATTGTCTGCGGCGTTGTGGTAGGCGCGTCGGGGCTCCTGCTGCTCGGCTACTCGTTTACCGGCCATGCCCGGCGCAACGGCTCGACCAACGGCAGTTGACCAGACGCTGGACCTGATACCCGTCCGTCCCCTACGATAGAGGCGGAACTTTCGAAGCCCTCAAGAGGAAAGGAATTTCCCGGATGAACATCCTGCCTCATTTGCGCACAATTTCCGTGCTGCCGGCCCTCGCGCTCTTCGCCTGGTGCGTCCCCGCCTTCGCCGAGGAACCGGCGCTCCTCTGGGAGATCGGCAGCCGGGACAACGACACGCAGGAGCTGGCCCTGGGACGCAACCGGTATGCGGAGTTCCGGGAAGACCCGCTCTTCATCGTTGGGCAATCCTCGGCAGCCTCGGACTGGCCCTACTGCCATCCCGGGCCCCGTGACGTCTGGGCCGGGAACCGCCAACATCCCTTCACCATCGTTTTCGCCCTTCCCGCGTTGCCTTCGACGCCCTGCACGCTCATATTGGATTTTGCCGATGCCCACCCGGGCGCGCCTCCGTCGTTGCTGGTGGATGTCAATGGCCACCCCACCCACATCCGCCTCTCCGGCGGGACCGGCGACGCCGTCATTTTTGGCGATGTGTCGCAGGCCCGCGAAAAAACGCGCAGCATCGCTGTGCCGCCCGAGCATCTGAGGGTTGGCGTGAACCGCATCGCGGTCACGAACACGGAAGGAAGCTGGGCGCTCTATGACTGGGTCGGGTTTGAGGCGCCGGCCGGGGTCGCAACCGCTCCCGTGACGGACGCAACAGCACTCGTGGCCGTTGCCCCGCGCAACGTGGGGCTGCGAAATGCCGGCGACGGTCTTGTGCAGCCTGTCGCAGTCAACCTGCTCCACCTGGGAGCGCCGGGCGAGGCCCAGATCGCTGTCGAGGGCCTCGAACCGCAGCCGGTATCCCTTCAGGCCGGTTCCCACTGGGTGGACATCTCCGTCCCAGCCTCCGAACAGCCTCGCGTCATGTCCATCTCGCTTCTCAAGAACGGGGAGGTGCTGGATCACATGGAAACCACGCTGAAACCACTCCGCAAATGGGAAGTCCACATTCTGCATCATACCCATCTCGATATCGGCTACACCCATGTCCAGACGGAAGTCATGACCCGGCAGTGGGAGCATCTCGAGAAGGCCATGGAACTCGCCCGCGCAACGCGTGACTATCCGGAAGGCGCCCGGTTCAAATGGCTGCCCGAGGGCTTGTGGGCTGTCGACGGCTACCTGCAGCAGGCCTCCGAAGAACAGAAAACGGCCCTGATTGACGCCGTAAAGAGCGGGTCCATCGGCCTGGACGCCCTGTACGGGCACGAACTCACGGCCCTTTGCCGGCCCGAAGAACTCCTCGAACTCACCTACTGCGCGCGCAAACTCTCCAACGACTACGGGCTGACCATTGACACGGCGATGATCACCGACGTTCCCGGCTACACGTGGGGCATCGTCCCGGCGCTGGCTCAGAGTGGCGTGCGCTACTTCGGCTCCGGACCCAATCGGACCCATCGCATCGGGTTCACGCTCTCCGAGTGGGGCGACAAGCCCTGCTACTGGGTCTCGCCGTCCGGACAGGAGCGCGTCCTGTTCTGGGTAGCGGGCGAGGGCTACTCGCTCTACCACGACGCCCCGATGCGCGACGGCAACCGCATCCTGGCCTGTCTGGATCGCCTCGAGCAAAAGGAGTATCCCTACGACATTACCTATCTCCGGTACAACATCGGCGGAGATAACGGCCCGCCCGACGAGGGCCTCTGCGATTTTGTCCGGGAATGGAACGAGACTCACGCCTATCCGAGACTGATCATCAGCACTCCGCGCGAGTGTTTTGAGGCCTTTGAAGCACGGTATGGCAGTCAATTGCCGGAGATTCGCGGCGATTTCACCCCGTACTGGGAGGACGGCGCAGCTTCGTCGGCGCGTGAGACGGCCGTCAACCGGGCCGCCGCGGAACGGCTCGTGCAGGCCAACGCCCTGTGGGCGATGCTGCGCGACCCGGCAGACTACCCGGCTGCGCGGTTTCACGATGCCTGGCGCGACGTGGTGCTGTATGACGAGCACACGTGGGGCGCCCACAACAGCATCAGCGAGCCGGAAGTCGATTTCGTCAAGCAGCAGTGGGCCATCAAGCAGGGGTTCGCCCTCGAAGGCGAGCGTAAATCGCAGGAACTCCTGGACGAAGCGCTGCAGGCGGTCCGAGCCGGCGGCGAATTCACCGGAGCGGTGCGCGTGTTCAACACGTCCTCCTGGGAGCGCAGCGGCATGGTCACGCTGCCCGCGAAGGACCTGCCCGACGGCGCATTGCTCGCCTGCCGGGACGACCGGGAACCCGCCCCCTGCCAGCGGCTCCGCAACGGGGATGTCGTGTTCATCGCGCGCGACGTGCCGCCATTTGGCGCCGTGGATTACCGCATTGAGAAGGCCGGGCAAGAGGCCGGCAGCCCCAGCCCGCGCGTAACCGGCACAACGCTCGAAAACGGCGAGTTGACCCTCACGATCGAGCCTGACAGCGGCGCGATCACCAGCCTCCGGCGAATTCGGGGGGCGTTCCAGGACGAATGCGTTGACCGTGCCGCCGAAGCCGGGCTGGGAGCCTACGTCTACGTTGAAGGCCGCGACCCCGTCAACCGCAAGGCCGCGGGTCCCGCAACCGTCACGGTACAGGAAGACGGTCCGGTCCTGGTCTCGCTGTTGATCGAGTCGGCAGCCCCCGGGTGCCGCACCCTGACCCGGGAGGTCCGCCTCATTCAGGACCACCCGTACGCGGAAATCATCGTGACCCTGGACCGCGAGAACGTCTACAGTCCGGATGCGGCGCATCTGGCCTTCCCGTTCAGTGTTCCCGGCGCGCGCGTGCGGATGGATACCCCCTGGGCGACCGTTGAAGCCGAAAAGGACCAGTTGAAGGGGGCCTGCAAAAACTACCTTACCGTGCAGCGCTGGGTGGACGTGTCGAACGACCGCTTTGGGGTGACCCTGGCGCCGGTCGACGCCCCGCTCATCGAAATCGGCGCGCTCACCAATGACCCCCGGGTAATCGGATGGCGCGAGAAGATCGAGCCCGCTTCTCTCCTGTATTCCTATGCGATGAGCAACTATTGGGAGACCAACTACAAGGCGTCGCAGGAAGGCGTGACGGCGTTGCGCTATGTCATCCTGCCGCATGAGGGACCGTTCCAGGAAGACGCGGCCATGCGGTTCGGTATGGAAGCCTCGCAACCCCTGCTCGCCGTGCCCGTGACGGAAGACCGTCCCGCGCCCCGCTCGTTCCTTCGTATTCAGCCCGAGCAGGTGCTGGTCACCCACCTCAAACCCGCCGACGACGGAAACGCGTATATCGCCCGCCTGTATGCCGCGTCGGAAGAACCGTGCATGGCCCGGATGAAAGGGAACCGCCGGTCTATCGGCGCGATGCATGCGAGCGGTCTCGACGAACACCCGCGCGCGCGACTGCGCGGCCGGGTCGAGGTGCCCGCACAAGGAATGACCACCGTCCGTATCCAACCAAACCAGGGGGAGAACCGGTATGACACCGCGCGAACGCGTACAGGCGGCGCTGAACCACAGTGAACCCGACCGGGTCCCCGTAGACCTTTCGGGACACCGCTCCTCGGGCATCGCGGCGATGGTCTATCCCCGCCTGCGGGCCCAGCTCGGCTTGCCCGAGAGGCCCGTCCGGGTCTATGACCCCGTTCAACAGCTTGCCATCGTCCACGACGATGTGCTGGACCGCTTCGGCATCGACACGCTCGAACTCGGCCGCGGGTTTGCGCTCGATGACAACGACTGGGCGGACTGGATTCTCCCCGACGGGTCACCGTGTCAGATGCCGGCATGGGCGTTGCCGGAACGTGAGGCCGGCCGCTGGGTGCTCCGCTCAACGTCTGGCCGGGTGATCGCCCAGATGCCCGACGGCGCCATTTACTTCGAAGCCACGTACCATCCGTTTTTCGAAAAGGACGACCTCGACGCCATCCCGGAAGCCATGAACGAGAACATGTGGTGTGCGGTGGCGTCGCCTCCCGGACCGCTCGTGGCCGGGCCGGACGGTTCACGCGCCTTTGCGGAGGGCGCACGAAAGCTCAGGGAACGCACGGACCGGGCCATCATCGGACTGTTTGGGGGCAATCTCCTCGAAATGGGTCAGTTTCTCTACCGGAATGATCAGTTTCTGATGATGCTTGCCGGCGACCCGCAGCGCGTCCACGCGTTTCTCGACCGCGTCGTCGAGATCCATCTGGCGAATCTGGAGGCATTTCTCGGGGCCGTGGGCCGCTATATCGACGTCATCCTCTTTGGCGACGACCTCGGCATGCAGTCCGGCCCGCAGATCTCGCCCGCCATGTACCGCGAGTACTTCAAGCCCCGTCACCAGTTGATGTGGACCCGCGTCAAGGAACTCGCGGACGTGAAAGTGATGCTCCATTGCTGCGGCGGCGTGCGCGAGTTGCTGCCCGACCTGATCGAAGCGGGTCTGGATGCGATCAATCCCGTGCAGGTCTCGTGCAAGGGGATGGATGCCGCCGGGCTGAAACGCGATTTCGGCCAGGACATGGTCTTCTGGGGCGGCGCTTGCGACACCCAGCACGTGCTGCCGAACGGGACTCCCGGCGAAGTCGCGCGCCATGTCCGGGAGCAGGTCGAGGTGTTGAAGCCCGGGGGCGGGTTTGTGTTCCAGCAGGTCCATAACATCCTGGCCAATGTGCCCCCGGAAAACATCGTGGCCATGTACGACGCAATCCACGCGTCCTGAACAGGCGGCCGCACCGGGGAAACCACCAGCGCGTGCCTCCTCCCCAGGTTGCTGGCCGGCCACTGGCTCGGGCATGCGCTTGACTGCTCCTGTAACCCGTTGATCATAAGTGCTTTACATGAAAAATACGGGCCTGCATCCTTCGGATTGCTCACGGGCAGGGTTCGCTTGTGCGTGTCATAAGGGGATGACCTGTCACGAAAATCCCGCTTCACGATAAAAAGTCCGCGCGCCTCCCCCGCTCTGTGTGTTTTTGTTATTCAAATCTGACAAATCATGACCAGAATGATCATGCGCTTGTTGCGCGGACACGCTTGTCGCAGCTTGGCCTGGTGGGTCAGGAAGGCGGGCTCGCGATATTTTCACAGGTTGTCGGAAGGATGTTGTAAGTCTTTACATATTGTCACTTACGATTCAAATGGCCCCGAATTCCCATTTTCAGGTCGACGCTCGTGGAAACGCCTTCATGGAATCTGCATCTCACCGTGTAACAATTGGTTACGAAGTCTGTGGCGGAATGGAGCAGCTTCCCCGGCTTGCTGCGCAACACCGAGCAGGCGAATGGTGTGAATATCTGGCACGGGCCTTGCGTCTATTCTATTGACATCGGGCCGAGGACAACGGCCCACGGACCTGATGCGAAGGGTGTCGAGGAAACAGTTTAACCAGCCATTTCCAGCTACTTGCATGACTCTCATTGAGCATCTGTAGCCCTCCATTCCGCTTCCTCCTGGAAGCGTGGCCCTGGTTCTCCCCGCCAGGGCCTTTTTTTTGCCCGTTCATTCCCGGACGAGGTGTTCGTCGGACGGATCGAACGGTGGGCAGACGATGTTGATGATCTCAAACGCGCCGTCCAGGGCGTGCCGCGTCCCCGGAGGGATCATGATCACATCGTTGGCCTCCACCGGAAGGCTCTCGTCGTTCAATAGGATCCGGCCCGAGCCCGAAAGCACGACGTAATACTCCGTAAGCCGCTCATGATAATGGACTTTTGCGGCACCTGAGACGGTGACGCGATGGATGCTCAGCAGGGCGTTGTCGGCCCCGGTCAGGATGCGCCTTGCTTCGCCACAAGGGCACGGCACGGGCGCGATATCGTCGAGTTTTCGGATAACGTACGGTCTTTCCACCACCGCCCCCTATCCATGAAACTGGAAATTGAACTCGGCATCCTTCAACTGCGGCGCCTTGGCGTCCTTTTCCGAGAGCAGCGCGGGCGGCATGGGTAATTGAATGCCAAGCACGGGGTCATCGTACCGGACGGACCGCTCGGCGACCGGGGTATGAATCTGCGTGCACTTGTAGTGGAACAGGGTCTGGTCCTCCAGGGTGAGGAAGCCGTGGGCAAACCCGGGCGGCGCCCACAGCGCCAGGTGGTTCTCTTCCGTGAGGGTGATACCCAGCCACTGGGCAAAGGTCGGCGACCCCCGGCGCAGGTCCACGACCACGTCAAACACCGCCCCCCGAAGCGCGCGGACCAGTTTGCCCATGGCGAACGGCTCGAGCTGATAGTGCAGTCCACGGAATATGCCCTTTGCCGACAGGCTGAGGTTGTCCTGGACAAACGTGGCGTCGAGCCCCGCCTCCGCGAAGGCGGGCTGTGAGTAGATCTCGGAAAAGAATCCGCGAGCATCCCGCGCGATTCCTGCCTTCACGATTAGCACTCCGGGAAGCCTGGTCTCCTCGACCGTGACCCGCATTGGCATGCCGGCAATCCCCCATGAGGTCGGCGCGTACCGCGCGCGCGTTTGATTCCGTTCCGCGCACCCGCAATGCCGGGCGACCACCACATAGTACCAGAGCCGGACAACCTCGCGCATGCACGCTGAACATCAGCCGCGTTGCGGGTGAAGTGAACCCGGAGAAACACTTCAAGAACCGGGTTCAT
>DDYW01000199.1 GCA_002348185.1 Candidatus Hydrogenedentes bacterium UBA2224
AGTTCACATCGACGATCTCGCTCGGCACCTCGATGTCGGCTCATCGCATCCTGGGGCTGGACAAGGTCCCAAGGGTCGGGCTGTTCGCCCGTTAAAGCGGTACGCGAGCTGGGTTCAGACCGTCGTGAGACAGGTCGGTCTCTATCCGCTGTGGGCGTAAGGGATTTGAAAGGATCTGCCCCTAGTACGAGAGGACCGGGGTGGACGGACCTATGGTGCTCCGGTTGTCACGCCAGTGGCACCGCCGGGTAGCTATGTCCGGTCGGGATAAGCGCTGAAAGCATCTAAGCACGAAACCCATCCCAAGATAAGATCTCCCTGGACCGCAAGGTCCCTGAAGGGCCCTGGAAGACTACCAGGTTGATAGGCTGGAGGTGTACGCATGGCGACATGTTAAGCTGACCAGTACTAATCGCCCGTGAGGCTTGGCCTTTAATCTGCCGAACTCAAATGGGGTTTGGCAGGACGCATCGGTGGATTTGATATCTACGTTGCATCTAACCCTTACATTCCTGTCAGGTTTTCGCCGGTGACCATGGCGGTGGGGCCACACCTGTTCCCATTCCGAACACAGAAGTTAAGCCCACCTGCGCCTATGGTACTGCGCGGGCAACTGCGTGGGAGAGTCGGTCGTCGCCGGCACTTTGATTCGCCCCCGGGATTCGCACGAATCCCGGGGGCGTTTTGTTTTTCGGGCTCGAGCGGCGGGGCGCGGCCGGCGTCATACCGGTCCCCGAAGGCGGGTGAAGGGATCCGGGCTGTTCAACCCCATTCGGGGTTGGGTGGTTTTGGTGTGCTGATCCCCGGGCTGCGCCCGGGGCTACTCAGATTGGACCCCGTTCCGGGGTCCCCGGAGTCCCGTGTTGGCGTTCGAAGCGGGATCAGGGATTCTCGGGGAGGTAGTCTTCGCGAACGGGCGAGAAGACTTCGACGGCGATGGAATCTTCGAGGATCTCGGCGCCATGTTCGACGTCGCCGCGGATGGCCCAGGCATCGCCGGGATGGACGTCGCAGGTGGCGTCGCCGATGGCAAGGCGGATGTGGCCGGACACGAGGAAACCGGCCTGCTCGTGGACGTGCGCGTGACGGGGCAGCGAGGCGCCGGCGGCCATGCGGAACTCGGCTGTCAGGGTGCGGGCGCCCCAGGTGATGGTCTTGATGCGAATGCCGGGAAGGGCTTCGCGGAATCCCTCGTCTGACCGCGTGTAGAACATGGGCATACCTCCGTTCCGGCAGGGGCCGCGCTCAGAATTGCCTTCCCGTACCATACCACTGGCTTCCGGCGTGATCCAGATGCAGGACCGACAGGCCGTCGAGGCGGCGTGCTTTACCGAATCGGGCTTCCATGTCCACGGCGAAGCGGTAGTCGGCACCCTCGAAGTGCTCGTGTTCTTCGTATTTTACGGTTTCGAGGCATGGGGTGCGCACGCACTGGCAATAGCCGATGGGCACGCCGAAAGTCTCTCGGAGGCGGTATTCGCCGGGGCCTTTGAAGAGGGCGTCCCATTCGGCGTGGGGGTCGAGCTCACCGAGCAGGATACGCGCGGTGGTTTCGCGGGTGAGCAGTTTACGGCCTTCCGGCGCGACAAAGGCCACCTCCCCGGGCACCTCGGCCAGACGGGCAAACAAGTCCGTCGGGACAAGGATGTCGGCGTCGAGCAGGATGGTCCAGTCGCCGGAGGCCATTCGGACGGATTCGTTGATGAGCAGGCCTTTCGAGCGCAGGTTTTGCGGGGGGAACGGCGACCGGACAATGCGCAACTCGGGATGGGCCAGTCCCATCGAGTCCAGGATGTCGTCAGTTGCATCGACTCCGGGCACATAGGCGATGATCGCCTCAATGCTGTCGCGCGGCACGCCGTGCTGGTTTGCCACGGCCTTGAGGGCGGCCTGCATGCGGCGGGCGTAGCGGGTGCACACCATCACCACCGAGAACCGGATCTTCTCCGTGGATACGGGTTTGCGCGCACCTTCCCAGATCTGCAGGGCCTGGGTGACGACGGAGCCGTCGATGTTCCAGATGCTCAATTGGGGTTCGAGGACGCCGCCGAGCCGTGCGGGTGTATACATGCCGCGTTCGAGGACCTCGGGGCGCATGGGGACATCATCGCGGAGGAGGACATAGCGGCCGTCGTGAGCGACGTGGAGGAGCAGTTTGTGGACGCAGGCCTCCATGGGGCACAGCACCTTTCGCTGGCGTCCGAACCCGAAGCCGATGTAATCCGCCGAGCCGCCGCCGATGGTGGCGGCAATGGTGAAGGGGGGTTCGAGACGGCCGAGCGGGGAACTGAGTTTTTCGGTGTTGGTGAAGGAAAACCAGCGGTTGCCGCCGGGCATCTGCATCATGGCCTGCCCTTCGACGGCGTATTCGGAGGAATCGAGGTCGCGGGTTGGGGGGCGGGTATTTACGGTCTCGCGGGCCTCGTTGGCAAGCGCGGCCAGCGTTTCGTCAAACCGGAGCCGTTCCCGGTCGATGGGGTCGTAGTATTTGGGTTGTTCGCGTGACGGGTAGCGAGACGCCTCGGCGTGAGCAGTCTCGGGACCGGTTCCGGTTTGCTGCGCGACCGGTTGGGTCTGCGCCGGCGTTTCGTGCTGCGTCTCGCTTCGGCTGCGGTTGCGCGGCCGCCAATAGCGCGTGACCTTGTGCAGGGCCCAGGCGCGCGCGTGCACCCAAGGGTGGTTGATGAGCCAGGGGAACAGGGCGCGGTCGATGGGGTTTCGGTACGACGTGTGCTGGTTCAAAAGCATGAGGAGGACGAGCCGCGCGACGGTGGGGCCGCGGCGGTTGAGGCGTGCCGCGAGGGCGCAGGCTTCGGCCTCGTACTGCTGATGGTCGTTGGAGAACTGGGAGGCGGATACCAGATGCACCTGGTTGACGGGGTCGAGCACGGCTCGGGGCCAGAAGAGGAGATTCACTTCGAGGCCCCGGGCCGCGACGGCCCGGGCCAGGAGGTTGGCGGCCGCTGCGGTGCCCTCGCTCTGCGCTCGCCCGGGGCGCGGCGGCGGGTACAAGACGGGATCCGCCGGGGCGATGTTGACGGACACCACGGTCCGGTCGCGCCATCGATCCGCAAGGGCCTGGGCGGCCCCGGCGTCGAAGGAGAACGGCGCGTGGACTTGAAGCCGCACCGGCACCCCGGCCTCGCTGGCGGCATCGAGCCATCCTTCCACGAGCGGGGCGGTGACGTCGGGAGGCGTCAGGAACACGTCAAACAGGCCGCGCTGCTTGAGCGCGGCCAGGCTGGGAGGCGGCTGGTCGCAGGCGGTCCGGAACGAAATGCGGGCGTCGAGGTGACGGCCCTGTTCGATGAGGGATTCGAGGGGAAGCGGGGCGGCGCCACGCAGAAAAACGTCGATCTTGGGCGTCTGGAACCCGATCCGGTTGAGGCGGAGCCAGCGCATGATGTCCACGGGCGCAAACGCCCGGCCATGCGCGTTGCGCAGCAGGACCAGCCCCCGGACCGACGGCAGGCGCTGTTCCCCCGTGATCAGTTCCATATGCGACACGCCATCCCTGGCCGGAGCGGCCGCGGCCGCTCCGGAACCCGTTTACAGACCATCACTCACTCATCCAGCACCAGCAGCGTGTTCTGCAGTTCGTTCACGACGTCCGGTTCGCGGGGAAGCACCCGGGCGAGCGCGTCGCCCGCGCGGCCGATGGCCTTGCACAGGGCCTCGGCCCGGGATTCGCCGCGCAGGCCTTCGGTGAGCTCGGCGCACAACTCGTTCAAGGTGTTCTGGCCGAGTTTCTGGACGATGGTCTCGTCGGCGAGCACGGCAGCCATGCGTTCGAAGACGGAGAGGTAGATGAGCAGGCCCGTGCCCGCGCGCGTGTGATGCACACGGCGGTCGAAGAACACCTGGCGCGCGCGCAGGGCCACCTCGTCGCGCATCTGGTTTTGCGGGGTAAACAGGCGGCGCAGGGCGCCGGACGCACTGCCCGCGGCCGTTCCGGCCAGGAAACCGGCAAGCAGCGCCAGGAGAATGGCGGGCAGTTCGAGCGATGTCCACTGGAAATCCCAGCTTGCGTGGGGCTGGGGCGCCGCGCGGAACAGGAGCCAGACCATCGCAGCGGCCAGGGCGCCGCACCAGAGGCCTACGATGTCTTCCGGGCGGTCGTAGCGTCCAGAGGCCGTGGCCACGACGGGAACGATTTCGGCGGAGGTTTTGGATTCCGCCTCGGCCACAGCGGTCTCGATGTGCGCCGTTTCGTCTGGGGAGAAGAACGTTGAAGCCCGCTGCATGGGTGACCTCCTACCACGAACCGGTGGCGCCGCCACCGCCCGAGAACCCGCCGCCGAACGCCCCGCCGCTGAATCCGCCGCCTCCGCCGGCCCCGCGGGCGCCGCTTCGGAGGAAGTTGTAGAGGAGGACCGCCAAAAGGCCGAAAACGAATCCCCAGAAGATCCAGGCCCAGCCGCGTGCGCCGCGCCGGATCAGCGAGATGATCGTGAAAATGGCGAGGCCGAGCCCGCCGAGAATGAGGGCGAAATGCCACCAGGGCACGGGTTTTCGGGGCAGGGCGAGGCCGCGGGCCATCTTGTCGAGGCCTTCAACGCCGAGGACGATACCTTCCGAGAACTGACCGCGCCGGAACGCGGGGACGATGTAGTCGTTCATGATCGTCCGGGCGACCTGGTCGTGGTCATGTTTCCAGGTCGCGCCCAGCTCAATCCGTGCGGTACGGTCGCCCGAGGATACGAGAAGGAGGATGCCGGTGTTCCAATCGCTTCCATTGACCTGTTCCTGACCGATGCCCCACTGGTTGAAGAGGATGGTTGCGAAGGTTTCGATGCGCGAGTAGCGTCCGCCGTACTGGGCCATGGACTCGATGGTCACCACGACGATGGGGATGGCGCGTTCCGTGAGCAGCTTGTCGCAGATGGCGCGAATCTGTTGTTCGTGTTCGGGGGTGATCAGGTCGGCCTTGTCGAGGACGAACTCGCGTTGGCCGGGGGGATCGAGCTGAATGAACTGCGCCCAGGCCGCGGCGCCGGGCACCGCCAGGGCGAGGCAGAGCGCCAGCAGCCTGGTCCAACGGTTCATTACGGTGGGCATAGGCACCTCCCTTCGATGGCAACCCCATCCATTAGACAGGATTGCGGCCCCGGGTGTCTACTTCCGCGGCGCATGATTACTCGCAGGGCCGACGCGGTTTGGCGCTGGAGAGGAACTGCCCACCGTGGGACGCAGCAGGCGCCATGGGCGCCCCACCGGTGGCGAGTTCGAAGGGGTCGAACTTAAATCACCGCGAGTGGAACCCGTGGATCGGGCGCGACTCAAATCCCGACATGCGCGGTCAGAACGTCTCCCAGTGAAGCACCTCGTCGAGTTTGCGCTTTCCGATGTTTGGAAACTCGGCGGGATGTCCCACTGCGACGAGGCTGACGAGCCTGCAGCTTGCCGGGGCGCCCAGTAGGGCGCAGATTTTCGGCGCGTAGGGTTTTTTGTCGCCCGCCACCCAACAGGCGCCGAGGCCATGGGCGCGCGCGGCGACGAGGATGTTCTGCGTTGCGGCGGAACCGTCCTCGAGGTAGTACTTGCCGTCTTCGCAGAGCACGGCGATGCAGGCCGGGGCGTTCGCGATAAATTTGCCGAAATCGGTCGCGTCGGCGATCTGTTTGCGCCGGGCGGGATCCGTGACGACGACAAATTCCCAGGGTTGTTCGTTTCGGGCGGTCGCGGCGAGGCGGCCGCAGTCGATGATGTCCTCCAGCGTCTCTTTTCGCAGCGGATCGGGTTTGAAGGCCCGCACGCAGCGGCGGGTCTTGAGGGCTTCAATGGCATCCATGGTAACCGAATCTCCTCGTGGCAAGGTGTTTATGGTGAGCGTACCCGCGAAGGACAGTGAAGATCAAGCCGTCCCCGGGCGGACGGGGAGGGTCCCGCGACGATACGCAGGGGCCACGGGGCATTCAGGGGTTTTGAACGCGTCAGAGTGCTATGGTAGCATCCGTGCGTTCAACAGATTCTACGCAACCACGGATACATCCATGATCGCGATCAGCGAAGACCCGAACTACAACCCGCGCAACCTGAGAAAACCGTCGTCGAGCGTGTGGTCGATCTACAAACGGCTGCTGGGGTACGCCCTTCGGTACAAAGGGCGGTTGACGGTATCGGTTCTGCTCGCGCTGCTGGTCGCGGGTTCGTTCACGTCGATGATCGTGGGTCTTGCGGCGGTGGTGGACATTTCGCTCAGCGAGCCGGAGCCGCTGGGGGACGCCGGGGGCGGGAGCGAGACGCTTGAACAGGCGGAGGCGCGGGCGCTCAACGCGTTGACGGAGAAGTATGCGCCGCGGGCGGTGTCGGCGCTGAAGCCGTTGCGGTTCCTGCACGGGCTGGACGACGCCGCGGTGCAGGGCCGGGTGCACGATTTTCTGGGGGCGATGCGTTCGCGGCCGATGTATGCGATTCAGGTGGCGTGCGTGGTGCTGGTGCTGTTGTCGCTGCTGGCGGGGGTGGCGCGTTTTTTCCAGGAATACCTGGCGGGGACGATCGGCGCGAACATCTCGGTGGAGCTGGGCCGGGAGATGTACGCGAACATCATGCATCTGTCGCTGGGATTTTTTGAGAAGCACCCGACGGGGGAGCTGATTGCCCGGTTTTCGAACGACATCTTCCAGGTGAACCGGGGATTGTCGGGCGTTTTCGTTAAGCTGATGCGGGAGCCGATCAAGGCGGTGTTCTTCCTGATCACGGCGTTGACGATTGACCCGCTGATGACGCTGGTGGGATTGTGCGTATTACCGCCGGTGGCGGGGGCGATCTACCAGTTGGGCCGCAAGTTTAAGAAGAGCGTGCGCCGTTCGCTGGAGAAGGTGGCGTCGATGGCCATGGTGGCGTCGGAGACGTTCAACGGGATCGCGATCGTCAAGGGCTTCTGCATGGAAGCGTATGAGATTGCGCGCACGAGCGTGGAGTTCGGCAAACTGCGCCGGTATCTCGTGAAGATGGTGAAAGTGGACGCGGCGGTTGGTCCGGTGGTGGAGTTCGTGCTGATTCTGGGCGTGGTGGCGCTGGTGGTGTTTGCCGGGACCCGGGTGATGAGTGCGGAGATGAGCCGGGGGGATGTGGCGGCGCTGATCTTCGCATTCGCGCTGATGCTGGACCCGCTGCGGAAGCTTTCGACGGTGAACAACCAGATTCAGACCAGCGTGGCAAGCGCGGAACGGGTGTTTGAGTTTATTGACATGCAGCCCGAGATCGTGGAGAAGGCGGGTGCGCGGCCCCTGCCGCGCCTGTCGGAGGCGATCCGTTTCGAGAACGTGCATTTTGCCTACAAACCGGGGGTGGAGGTTCTGAAAGGCATCGATCTCGAGGTGAACAAGGGCGAGATGGTCGCGCTGGTGGGGTTCAGCGGCTCCGGCAAGAGCACGATGGCAAAGCTCCTGCCGCGGTTTTACGACGTAAGCGCCGGAGCGGTGACGATCGACGGCATCGACATCCGGGAGGTGACGTTCGAGAGTCTCCGCGACCAGATCAGCATCGTGACCCAGGAGACGATCCTGTTCAACGAGTCGGTGCGCGACAATATCGCGTTTGGGCGGAAGGACTACACGGCGGAGCAGGTCAGGGATGCGGCGCGGGCCGCGTACGCCGACGCATTCATCGAGGCGTTGCCGGAAGGGTACGAGACGGTGATCGGAGAGGGCGGCGCGACGCTGTCGGGGGGGCAGCGGCAGCGTCTGGCGATTGCCCGGGCGATCATCAAGGACCCGGCCATCCTGATACTGGACGAGGCGACGTCGCACCTGGACTCGGAAAGCGAGCAGGCGATCCAGAAGGCGCTGGCGGGCTTTGTGCAGGGCCGCACGACGATCGTGATCGCGCACCGTCTGGCGACGGTGCAGCGCGCGGACCGGATCGTCGTGGTCGACCAGGGCCTGATCGCGGAGCAGGGGACGCATCAGGAGCTTCTGGCGATTGGCGGGATCTACCGCCGTTTGTACGAGCAACAACTCTTGTCGGGCGGCGAGGACGTGGCATGAAGCCGGGGATTTCGCTCGCCGCTCTGGCACTCCTCGTGCTGGGCGGCTGCGGCCCGGAAGAACCGGCGGGCCCGGGTCCGTCCGCGCCGTCCGGGGCGGACGGGGGCGCATCGGCGCGGGCCCCGGCGCAGGGAAGTACGCGGGGGCCGGTGGTGGTTGTGGACCGGGAGGGGCGCCCGCTGGCCAACATGCTCCCGATCGCCACGGAAACCCCCAACGCGTTCGAAACCCCGCGGGTGCAGGGCCCCTTGACCGGGGCGGACGGGACGAGCGAGCTGGCGCTGCCGCGCGATGTGCATCTGTATGTGCGGGCCTGGGACCCGGCGATGCGCCTGTTTCCGAACAACTTCTACGAGGTCCTGCCGCCCACGGGCGCGGCGACGGAGACGATGACCATCACGATGGTGGAGGGCGCGAGGCTGGCCATGACGCTGCTCAACGCCGCGCAGGAACCGGCGGCGGACGAGAACGTGGGTCTGATGATGTTTCATGGGGTGCACGGCGCGTGGTGGCCCGGTGAAGGCGATACGGATGCCCAGGGCCGGGTGGTGTTTGAGCGGGTGCCTCCGGGGGAATACACGATCAAGGTAAAGGCGCTCGCGAGCGGGCAGCT
Source organism: Candidatus Hydrogenedentes bacterium UBA2224 (assembly GCA_002348185.1). Taxonomy (GTDB): domain Bacteria; phylum Hydrogenedentota; class Hydrogenedentia; order Hydrogenedentales; family SLHB01; genus UBA2224. Next base: position 8,605 of record DDYW01000199.1, read on the forward strand.
CGAGATCGGCGGCGTGATTCTGCCTCCCGGTGGCGAGACGGACCTGGGGCCTGTGACGCTGCAATAAGGCGCCGGGGGCGTTTTTCAGTGCAGATGCCGGCGCATGCCGGGCGGAGGCTCCAGCGCGGAAGTATGGACAGTATGGACGGGATGGACGCGGATACTTGGGCTGAAGAGTCCACCCCCGTCCGCTTCGCGGCCACCCCCGCCAGCGGGGGACACAAGACGGGGACGCGCGAATTTGGCGCCCGCGCCTTGCTTTGGCGAAAGCACCGAGGACATCGAGTTCGGACACACAACCGGGACGTGCGAATCTGGTTCCCTTGCCTTGGGTTGGAGGAGTATGCCCCCGGTCCCCCGAGTCCCGCAGGGACGACAGACAATAGCCCACCACTTCAGTGGTGGGAACCCCCGTTCCCTCAAACCCCGAGTCCCGCAGGGACGACAGACAATAGCCCACCACTTCAGTGGTGGGAACCCCCGTTCCCTCAAACCCCGAGTCCCGTAGGGACGGCAGA
>DDYW01000200.1 GCA_002348185.1 Candidatus Hydrogenedentes bacterium UBA2224
GCATGAATCGAGTCCCGCAGGGACGAAAGAAAATGGCCCCGGGTTTCAACCCGGGGTTCGCGCATCCCCAAAGGAGCCAAGTCCCCCCCGCCCGGCTTAGCGGTCGCGGACGAGCGCGGCCGCCCGGTACGCCCCGAAGAGGTCCGCGATTCCGGCCGCCTTCACGTCGCCGGCATGAACAACGACCCGGTACGCCAGCGCAACGGGCTCGTGCGCCGGCAACGCCGTGAAATCGCCCTGGGGCCAGAACATGGGTGTCGGCGAGAAGAAACCGTAGTCGCGCGTGAACCACTTCGCCGGGTACCAGGGGTTGAGCGGATGCTGAAAAATCGCGAGCCCCTCGGTCACGCCCTCGCGCGTACCGTAATAGTCGCACCAGGGCGACGCGACCCCAAACGTGCCTTTCTCAGCCGTGGCCCCCTCCGCATTGATGAGCGTGCCGCCCGACGTCACACTGAGTTCGGGCGCCATCCGCGCCGAGAACAGCGAATGGTTCGTCTTTTCGATCTTGACGTACACAAGCGGATGGAGGACGATCTCGAAATCGATCAGGCGCGTGCCTGGATTCGGGGCGGATACCGTGATCGTGCGCGTATCGCGAAGCACGGGTTCCTGGCCGGGTTGTTTCCACAGGCACTCGTCTTTGATGATGACCTGCGCACCGGCCGCCTCAACAATTTTAGGTCCCTGCGACAGAATCTGGCCGCGCTCGTTCCCTTCCTGCCAGTAATTGCCCCCGTTCACCCGGTCGCATCCAAAAAACAGGGAATGATGGTGCGGATACGGCTCGGACGTCTCCGTCGTGACGGGCTTGCCGGACGCCGGCCCCATGACCGGCCAGAAGTAGGGGTATTTCTGGTCCGAAGAAAACGTGTAGCTGGTGAAGAGAACGCCATTCACCGAGACATCCACCTGCTCGCCGTTCAATGCCGCGGCCAGCGCCTGGGCCTCCTGCGCCGCCGTGTCCCGCGCAGCAAACATCACGGGCGCCGCCAGGGCAATCCATATCGTCGGTCGTATGCCTCGCATCGCAGGACCTCCATGCCGTTCTGGCTTTGCTCCATGGTGCCGCAACGCGTCTCTCCGGCGCAAACAGAGCTTCGGTTCGGTCTCGAAGAAGGTGTCCAATGGCTGCCCTGTGGAACGTTGCGCTGCCGCGAACGAGCGCGAAGCGCGCCCCGACAGCCCGGGGTTACTTGAATTCGATCAGCATAATGACCTGGTCGTCGCTGGGACGCCGCCCCGCTTCATACGCGCGAAGCATGCCGACCAGTTCGGCGACGGCCCTCGACGATTCCCCTTCCAGCGACTGAATGGCGTTTTGCAGGCGCTGCTCGCCAAACGCTTCGCCTTCGGCGGATCGCGTTTCAACCACCCCGTCCGTGTACAGCCACAGGACGGTATCGCGCTCGATGCCGAGGGTCCGCTCGGTATAGGTCCAGGTCTCCAGAATCCCCAGTGGGATATCGCCCGAGAGTTCGAGTTCGGTCACGGTGCCGTCCGGCATCCGCATCACCGGGGGATTGTGTCCCGCATTGGAATAGACCAGGGTGTGCGCGTCCAGGTCGATCAGGGCCAGGAACGCCGTCACGAAAACCTGCCCCGCCGTGTGGGCCATCAGCTGGCCGTTCAAATACTCGAGAATCCGGGCCGGCGACGAGCCCTCGATCGACCGCACCCGCAGCAAAGTCGACAGGATCGCAACGATGACCGCCGACGACGGACCGTGTCCCGAGACATCGGCGATCAGGATTAGCCACCGCGGATGCTGCTTCAGGTCGGCGCCCGGAGGCGCGCCCACCGGGAGCACGTCGTAATAATCGCCTCCGGCGCGGTCAAACGTCGATGAAAACGCCCGGACGCGCATCCCCCGCACCGTCGGCATCGACCGCGGCAGCAGCGCCCGCTGAATGTTGGCGATTTCGTCCACCTCGCGCTGAATCCAGACCACCGCCTCGTTCCGCTTGATCTGGTTCCACGCGCCGCTCATGAGCAGTTGGAGCTGGTTGGCATCCGCCTCGTCGTACTCAAACGGCTTGTTCACGACCACCGCCATGGCCTCAAGCCGGTCATGATCGAGAATCGGCACCGCAAGAAGGCGCGTGATGAGCTCCGCGGCCCGGGCAGGCAGCGTTGCGCGGTCCAGAAGCAGGGGTTTACGTGCGTCGCGGAGCTTTTCCCATACCTCCGGAACCCCGACGGCCGCCGATACGGCTTCGAGCGAGAGGCCGGCGTCCGCCCCATGGCCGCGCGCCCAGTTGTCCGGAGCAAACGTCTCGCTGCGCCCATTGAACATGCTGACCAGCCCGAAACCGCTGCGGGTCAGCTCCACGGCCTTCTGCAGGACAAATCCCATCATCTCCCTCGGCCCGGCCTGCCCCATGTCCTGCAGATTGATGAGCGCCTCAAGCCGGCGCGTCTGCACGCGCACGGCCTCTTCCGCGCGGGCCCGCTGATAGGCCGAAACAAGCACCCCCGCTACCAGCTTCAGCAGCCGGATGTCGTCGCTGTCCCAGTCCGCGTTCTGCGACGTGCCGCTGAACCCCAGTATCCCCATCACCTGGTCCCGCCACAGCAGGGGCACGTCCAGCAGGCTCCGCATCCCCCACGAATCCAGGATAGCCCGCTCCTCCGCAGCCTCAACGGGCAATTCGGACGCGTCGCGAATGTAGACGACCCCCTCGCTCCGCAGTTTCTCGGCAAACCACGTGTATTGATCCGCCGACAACCCGGTTTCGGGCCTGCCCGGAGACGCAACGCCGGGCGCGCACCACTCATGCATCAGGTCCAGCGTTTTGCCGTCGTCGCGTGTCAGATACAGGTACGCGCGGCCGGCCCCCACGAATTCGCCCACGCTGCGCAACACTTCCTGCACCGTGTCCGGGAGATCGCCGGCTCGCGCGCTCAGAAAACGCGCGGATACTGACGCCACCAGCTCCTCCATCTGCACCCGGTGCACCAGCGACTGCTCCACATGCCGGCGGCGGGTGATGTCATTGCCAATCGAGAGGATCTCGATCAGGGCCCCATGGTCGTCAAAGATAGGCCGGTTGCTCCATGAGATCCACACCCGCTCCCCGTTCTTGCGAATATTCTCGTTCTCGTTGGCAATGTACTTCTCCGGATCCTGCAACAGGTCGGCGATGAAACCGCGCAAGTCCTTTCCCGAACTGTCGGTCTCCGGCACGATCGTCCCCACGACGGGCCTTCCAACGAGTTCCTGCCACGTCCATCCGAAGAAGCGCTGTCCGTATTCGTTCATGAACGTGATGATGCCGTTCAGGTCCCAGCGCAGCACGATGCTGTTGACGCTTTGCACCAGATCCCGGTAACGTGCCCGGCTCTCCCGCAGCTCCTCCTCGGCCTTTCGCATGTCCGTGATGTCGTGGGCAAAAATGGCGAGCCGGTCGATCTGCCCTTCCGCGTTGGCCACGGGATAGTACGTCACGTCGAAGTGGATGTCGCCCCGGCGGTCTTCGAAGCGCACCGGCCGCCCGGTCCTGAACGCTTCCTCCAGCCTGGCCATACGCGACTCGGCCAGGGCCGGCGGAAACAGATCGCGCAGCGTCGCCCCGGTGATCTCCTCCCGGTTCATGCCCAGCCGTCGCGCCCCCGCCTCGTTTACGGCCACCAGGGTCCCGTCGCGCGTCGCCAGGAACGCCGAATCCAGCGTGGCGTCCATCAGCGCCCGCGAGGTTTCCTCGCTATCGCGCAACGCTTCCCGTGAAGCCTCCAGCGCCGCGAGCATGACATTGACCGATGCCGCCAGCCCCGTCAGCTCGTCGTGTCCGCGCAGCGCCACCCGCCGTCGCGCATCGCCCGAATCGGCAATGCCCCGCACCTCATTCTCCAGCGACGCCACGCGGGACAGCACCGAGTACCGGAGAAGCAGCATGACCACCGCGCCGAATACCAGGCCGGCAACGAGCAGCGACAGCACCAGCGTCCGCTCCAGAATCACTTTGGCCGCGTGCGCTTCCCGCGACAGTTCCGTGCGCAGCGCCAGCACCGGGCGTCCGGTAATGTCGTTGATTCGCGCGTAGGCCTCCAGCAGCATGTCGCTCACCGGACGCACGTATATCCCACCGGCGCCCGCCAGGCCCGCCCGGACCTCCCCGGGCGCAGCCTCCCACCGCAGCGCCATGACGCTGCGCTCCAGCAGCGCACCGCTCCGCGCGGCCAGCGTGCCATCCGCGTAACGGCCCAGAATCAGCGTCCCCCGGATCGACCCGTCGAAATCGCTCGACACGACCGGGCGTGATACCACCAGCATGGGATCTTCCGGCAAACCGACCAGGCCCGACCGCGCCGAACGGGCCGTCTCGTGCTCCCGCAGTTCCGGAATGGCCGCGATAGCGTCCACGAGACCCGGGGAAATGGGCTGGGTCCGTCGCTCAAGCAGGTCGTACCCCCGCGCGAACACCACCTGGCCCGTAAGGTCCAGGATAACCACCGCGTTCAGCTCCAGCGACTCGAACGCGTTATCGACGAAATTGGATTCCTCGAACGCCGGGTCGGGACGCTGCACATAGGCCGCCATGGCATCCCATGCCGACAATTGCTGAAGATGCACGTCGAGTTCGTCCAGACGCGCCAGATAAGACCGCCGGATCAACGCGGTTTCGTTGCGCGCCCGGTCCATTTCGTACTCGTCAAATCCTCGCAACAGGACAAACCGGACGCCCAGATACAGCCCCGCCAAGAGGCAGATCAGAGTCACACCGATGATAATGAGCGTCTTTCGCTGTAAAGTCATAATGGCAATTCGCCAGCCATCCAGCCTCCCGTATTCGTCGACGGCAGTATCGCAAAACAGGACGGAATGACGGTAGTTTTCCGCTCCCGGAATACCGCTGGCGCCCCGCATGTTTGTTATGCGCCGCGTGGCGCGGCATCTACCCGGCCATAACACCGCCCCGGGGCATTTAATTGCCTCGCCGTATCCCCTATGTCTCCCTCAGCCCGCCCGAGGCCTCCGGTTCACGGAACTAGAACGAGACCAGGCAGTGCATGATAAACGTGAACCCAAGCGCGTCCACATCTTCCCAGACCCGCCGCACCAGACCCGCGTCGCCCTGGATGGCCGGGAGTTCGGCCACTTTTTCCTCCCAGGGTATGCACACCCCCGGCGCGCGTTTCGCGGGACGGCCCACGCGCGGAAACGCCTCGGGAGCCGCGCTCCGCTTCCATTCCGCGTTCTCGGCGGACTCGGAAGCCCCACCACGGTACACCCCGTACTCGCGGGTGAACTCGGTCATGGCCCGCACGTTCTCGATCTTCGCGTCGTTCTGGATGATCGCGTTTGCGTCCAGGATATACCCGCCGTCCGCCCCTACCTCGTCAATGACCTTCTTGCAGCGGTCTTTGACCTCGTCTACGGTGCCGTAGGTCAACAGGAAGTTCGGGATCCCCCCGCTGATGCAGAACCGGTTTCCGAGAACCTTGTGCGCCTCGAAAATGTCCGCCTTGTCGACGTGGTAGACAATGCTGCCTTCCGGAAGCTCCGCGAACGATTCGAGATGGGCGTTCCAGTCGCCCTCAGCATAGAACAGCACCTGGTGGCCGCTGGCCCACAACGCCTCAATAATGGGTTTCAGCGTGGGCCAGTACAGCGCCTTGAACTGGTCCATCGAGATGAAGGGCACGCAGCCGCGGTGCATCCAGATGGTGACGGGTACGTTCTTTGCCGGGTCGGAAGTTGCCAGGGCCGTGCTCAGGAGATGCGGCGCGAGCGCCTCGCACGCCGCCTTCACCTTGTCCGGCTGCTCGAACAAGTCCATGCTGAGCCCCACGTAGCCGCGCAGCTTGTCGCCCAGGATGTCCAGCGGCGCCTTGAGTATTCCCGAAATGGCCCCGGGCATGCCGCATTCGGCACGCATGCGCTGGGCCTGCGCGCCAAACCCGCCGAAATAGTTCCACATGGCCATGCCGCCTTTGAGAAAGGCCAGGTTGCTCCGGAATGTCGACGCTTCTCCCGGCGGCACGATGTCCCGCGATACGCGCGGCAGCCAGGTGTTGAACAAAAACCCCGTCGGGTCGGCGATGAGCGCGTCATACTCGTCGGCCCGCATGAATTCCTCGCCCTGGGGCGGTTCGAGATACTGGAATCCCGTGTCGGGGGGCACGTCAATGCCCGGCGTCCCGTAATACCGCAGCCCGATGGCCTGGGTCAGCCCGGTCCACACATAGACCATATTGCCGACCATGGCGTCCCAGTCGAAATCCACCGCGCACCGGCAGACCGCATCAAACGCCTTCTGAAAATCGTGCGTCACCTCCTGGCACGTGTAGCCCGCATATTTCGCTGCGAACTCGGCCACAAACGGACGAATGGGCACCCGGTCCGGCTGCTTGTTGCGCAGGGCCGTCACATACCGGTCCAGACGCGCCTGGTAACGCGCTTCCATGCTCTCTGCCATCTCTGTTCTCCCCTGGGCTGTGTGTACCCGTCAGTCGGACCGCGCCACACGGTCCCGCTGGATCGGGCGCTGTTCCCGCTGGATGTAGTCCGGCCACAACGGGCAGTTGAAATCGATCCACGCCTTCACGGCGCGCATCTCGTGTTCGCTCAATGAAATGTCCCGATGCTCCGCATCGGCCAGAACGCCAAACAGGCGGCTCCGGAGCGTCCCGAACGACAACGGTTCGGCCTTGAAATGCCGCATCCCGTAGGTGTAATCGAAGTAATGCACCCAGCCGCCCTCGATCAACGCCCGGTACGAAGCGGGCACCCGTTCCGGGTCCAGGCTCCCCCGCAGATCGGGCGCCGGGCTGCCCTCGGTCCCGCTGTGACATTCGGTGCAATGCCGGTCCCACACGGGCTGCACCTGCTCCTCGTAGGCAAACGGCACGGCGCCCCAGGGCGGCGGCTCGAGACGGACGGGCTGCCGGATCAGGGCCTCCCGCAAGCCGGCGCCCGGCGGCGCGGCCTGGCGGTCTTCATGACACCCGATGCAACTGCGCTGCTCCCCCGGCTGCAACTGGATCACGCTCCGCATCCGCTGAATCTCGTTGAATTCTCCGTCCAGCAACTGAAAATACAATTGACGCGACGCGGGCGCCACGAAGCTCGCCGAGCCGTCCGGCGCCACGGGCACGACGCCGTGGGACATCTTCGCCACGTAACTCGGCCAGCCCGCCGCTTCGGTCACCTCGTACAGCCCCGGGCCCTTCTCCGCGACATGCTGTTGCCAGTTGACATTGGTCGCCACGGGGACCAGCGGCGCATTGGCCGTGCGCGTAAGGTAACTCTGGGCCGGACCCCGCACCCGGTGAATTGGCGAAGCATAAAAATCCTCAAACGGCGGGTGGTCGTCGCGGTACTGGCCACAGACGAGATGCTCCAGTTTTGCGGGCACTTCCTCGGCCACACGGAGGTACTTGACCCGGCCCCGCGCCACCTCCGGCCCCAGGCCGTGGTACACGTCCTGCACGGAGAACACGCCCAGATTCTCCTTCGCAAGCGCGGGCTCGAGCGAACTCGCCAACACCGGCGGCCGGACCCGCGGACACAGCGGCGAGGGCCGTTTGCTGCTGATTTCCGGATCGACGTAGAGCAATTCCCGGTTGCCATACCGGTCAATTACATACAGCGCCCAGTTGTGATGCGTGTCGGGGTTATGACTCACCAGGAAATGGTCGCGGGATACGGGATACGGGTCGCGGAACGTCTGAACATGCGAGCGGTTCATCTGGTAGGAGGGACGCGTATCCGGCGTGATGTTGGTAATGGCCCCCGTGTCGAACGGCCCTTTGCTCCGGTCGATCAGCGCGATCGGGCCGTGATGGTCGCCGTGCGACATCAGCGTGCACACGAGCTCGCCCGTCCCCGGCACCTCCTGCGCCTGACTGTAGCAATTGGGCGTATTGTTGCCGAAGACCAGCGCGGGATGCGTTCCGTCGGGGCGGATCGTCCACAGCGTGTGCCCAAAATCGGCCCCTTTATCGAGGTATTCGGACCGCGTCCACAGGAGATGGCCATCGCTCATCACCGACGGCCGCCACTCGCTCAAATTGGCGAACGAAAGCCGCTGCAGTCCCGACCCGTCGCGTTCCATCCGGTGCAGCACGTACGCCTGAGGCCGCCAGCACAGAAAGCGGACCGCGCAGCGCGTCGTATTGAAGGCCAGCCCGCCATCGGGCAACACAGCCGCATCGAAGTCATGAAAGGGGCCTTCGGTGAGCCGCTGCCAACGCCCGTCTCCGAGCGTCAGCGCGTAGAGATGCCAGTACGAATGCCACCCCTCGACCTCGGGAACCTCCGGCCGGTAGGCAAAAAAGACCGTCCGGGCATCGTAGTCCGCCACCGGGTCGCGAACAATCCCCGCGCTGCCGTCGAAAAGCTGCTCGATCTCGGCGCGGCCGGGTTCAAGCCGCCCCTGCGCGTCGCGGGGAATGTGCAACACAAAGAGCCCGCCGCCCGGTTCAAGCGTTCCATCCAGATGCTCGCTGTAGTTGTGCGACTCCAGAAACGGATACCGTTTGGCGAAGAGGATCTTCTCGAGCGGCGCCAGCGCGGGATCCCGAAAGAAAAGCTGCCGCTTCGCCTCCCGAACCGCGAGATACAACGCTTCGTCGTCCGCGGCGCCGGGGTCACTGGCGGCGCTCGCCCGGAACCGCGCCAGTTGCTCCTGTTCCGCGGCAAGATTCAGCCCCTGCGCTTCCAGACGGTCGATCATCTCCGCAAACTGCAGCAGAACCCGGTCCAGAGGCGCCAGCCGCGCGACCCGCCCCCAATACGGCGCGCCGCCCGGATACGCGGGCCGGTCCGTCACCAGGGGCGACAGATAGTCGTCGGCTGGAATCCGGCTCCAGGCCTCACGCTCGCGAAGAAACGCGTAGTGCACCAGTCCCTGCCAGCTCTTCTCGCTTAACCGGGCCACCGGGAAATAGGGCATCAGGTCGTATGCGCTCATGGGATTGTGCCGGCGCGGAAACGGAGCGTCCGCCGCCGGGTCAAGTGTGGCCACGCGTTGCCAGACGTCGCCGTCCAGAGAGACCAGCACCTCGGCCCCGGTGACGAGCCGGTCGCGGAACCGGCCTTCGCGGTCCCGAGAGAGCACAACCCGGCTCACCGCCTCGGCCCGGGGCAGCTCGAGCTGCGCCCAGCCGGTACCGGACGTTGCCGAAATCCAGCTATGGTCGTTGCCGTACAGCCCGTCGTTCAGGTGCGGCACCGCGTGTATCGCATACCCCGCAAGAAGCGACGAAGCGCTGGCCACCGCGCCCCGGGACGCCAGGCCCAGATTCTCCGGGCCGTCGGGACCATAGATTTCGAGCTCGTCCAGGCAGGGCTCGCTGTTGCCGCTGGTCCCGCGAATGTCCAGGCGAATAAAACGCGCCTGCTGCGCCGGGAATTCAATGGCGCTGGTCCGGAGTTCGGCCTGCTCGACCGGAATGCGCGCCAGCTTTTCTTCCAGTTCCTCGCCAACCGGACGCCGCAGCATCTCCGACACACCCGCCGCGGGCATGCGCTCCACCGGTTCCGCCCATCCCGCCGAGACGGCGCCCAGAACCAGCACGGCACACCCGCATCCCCAGGCACGCAACGATCTCACCTTCACCTCGCGCCTCCTCACGTTCGCCCCTCACGCGCTATCTTCGGCTCTATGGTAGGCATTTAGGACAACGCCTGTCCACTTCCGGCGACGTTTCCCGAATCGTTCAACGCCTGCAGAGCCCCGGAGGAGAGGACAAAGAACGGGGNNGCGACAACGTGTCCCCGTTCGGGTGCGTCCACCATGTCTACAGGGTGCGTCGGACGCCTGCCAAGCACCTGCCTCTGTATCTTCGGTTCACCGGACCCGCGGGCTCCCTTGAAATCACGCCCTTCGAAATTCTACTCTCTCTTTCGGCACGTATGCCCACGCCGAGCAACTGCCCCGGCACAAGGAGAAACCCGAATCATGAAACCGCTCCATTTTTCGATGATCGCGCTGATGACCGCCGCCGTTCTGGGCGGGTGCGCCACGGTTCAGGGCGTCCACAAGGAAGCCAACTTCGCGCAGACCCGGCAACCCGACCCCTGCATCGGCGATTGGGAAGGCAAATGGGGCAGCGCCAACCTGTGCGCACAGGTCATCCCCCTGGCAGGCAAAACCTACCGCATGAACCTGCTCCCGGCATTCGACACGCGGGAACCCGCCCTGGCCGTGCTCGAAGGAAAAGCGGTCGAAAAGGGCGTCGATTTCGCCGGCGCCGGCCTCGAAGGCGACATGAAAGACGCCAGAATCACCATCGCGTTCCGGGGCAGGCGCATGACCGGTCGCGTCGAAGGCGCAGTCTCCGGCGACATCGAACTCCATCACGTGGTGCGCCTCTCCCCCACGCTCGGCGCCCGCCCGCCCAAAGACGCCATTGTGCTGTTTGACGGCGATGACCTCGACCTCTGGGAAGCGCGCAGCGTTGATCCCTGGGGCGTCAACCTCAAGAAAACGGTCGGCGGCGAAAACTGTGCCGCCTATCTCCGCACCTGGGTCTTTGCCCCCGCTCCCGGAAAAGCGCAGTTCGCCTACGGCATCGAAGACGGCGGCAAGGTCTGGTTCAACGGCAACGAAATCCACTCCGCCCTCGAACAACGAAAAGTCACCCCGTGCTACCACAAGATTCCCGTCGACCTCCGCGAAGGCTGGAACACCTTCCTGGTCAAAGTGGTCCAGAATGACAAGGATTGGGCCTTCACGGCCCGATTGCGGGGGCTCGACGCCTCGCCTGTCTCCGGGTTCTTCGTCGGCATGCCCGGACAGGACGCCTATCCCCTCGAGTCGTTCGACGGCAATATCGCGCTCTGGGAAGTCTCCGGACCCTATGCCGCGGAAGGAAAATCCGGCGACGCCCTCATGGACACGGCGTTCGCCCCGGAAACGGGCGACGCCGCCGAATGGCATCCCGTCCCCCTGCCGGAACAGACCGAACCGGGACCCGCAAAATGGCTCCTCCTCGGCAACGGCGCCGTGGAAGTCCGGGGCGGTAGCATCCAGACCAGACAGAAATTCACGGACCAGAAACTCCATGTCGAGTTCCGCACCCCCATGCTCCCCGACCAGACCGGTCAGAGCCGCGGCAACAGCGGTGTGTTTCTTCAAAACCGCTACGAAGTCCAGATCCTCGACAGCTACGGCCTTTCAGGAGAAAACAACGACTGCGGCGGGATCTACAAGCTCGCCATCCCCCGCGTGAACGTGTGCGCGCCCCCGCTGCAGTGGCAGACCTACGACATTGAATTCCGCGCCGCGCGCTTTGACCCCGACTGGAACAAGACCGAAGACGCGCGCATCACCGTCTACCACAACGGCGTGCTCATCCACGAAAATCTGCCCATCCCCGACAAGACCACGGGCTCTCAGGTTACCGCGACATCCGAACCGGACTCGTTGTCCCTGCAGGACCACGGAAACCCCGTCTGGTTCCGCAACATCTGGCTCGTCGAACTGCCCCCCGAAGACTAAGGCTCACACGCGGCGGGGGCTCGCCGGGAGATCCCCGCCGCGTCCTGGCATCCCGCGCGCGCCGCATCCTCTCCGAACGCGCTCAGCGCGTGGTAAAACGGTAGACCGTTTTCTGGAGGTACGTCTCCCCCGGTTTCAGGATGCACGACGGGAACCCCGGCTGGTTCGGCGAATCGGGATAGTGCTGCGTCTCGAGGCAGAACCCGTACCGCCTCTGGTACACCTTCCCCGCTTTCCCCGTGATGGTCCCGTCAAGGAAGTTGCCCGAATAGAACTGTATGCCCGGCTGCGTCGTGTAGACTTCCATGACGCGGCCGGACTCGGGCGCGTACACCCGCGCCGCAAGGGCCAGCGAACCGTCCTGGCTGTTCAACACATAATTGTGGTCATAGCCTCCCCCGTACCGGATCTGTTCATGGTCCGCATCGATGCGCGCGCCAATGGCCACGGGCGTCGTGAAATCCAGCGGCGTATTGGCCACGGGCGCCAGTTCCCCCGTGGGAATCAGCGTTTCGTCCACGGGCGTGTACTTCGCGGCGTTGATCATCAGCTCGTGGTCCAGAATGTCGCCCTCGCCCTCGCCGTCGAGGTTAAAGTACCCGTGGAACGTCAGGTTGACCGGGGTCGCCTGGTCGGTCACGGCTTCATAGACGATCTCCAGCTCGTTCGCATTCGTCAGCCAGTAATGCACTGTCGTCTGGAGGCTGCCCGGATATCCTTCCTCGCCGTCCACGCTCACGTACGTCAGTTTCAGCCCCACCGCATCCTCACGGTCGACAGCCTTCGCGTCCCACAGCTTTTTGCTGAACCCCAGGATCCCGCCGTGGAGATGGTTGGGGCCGTTGTTCACGGCCAGGCTGTATTCCTGACCGTCCAGCGTGAAGCGCCCCTTCGCGATCCGGTTGCCGAACCGCCCTACCAGGCACCCGAAATTCGGGTTGTTGTCGAAATAACCGTCCAGACCGGGATACCCCAGGGTAATGTCCGCAAACGCCCCCGTCGCGTCCGGCGTCAGCAACGACATCACAATCCCGCCGTAATTGGTCATCCGCACCTCCATGCCATTGGTATTCGTCAAGGTGTACAGGTACGCCGTGCCCTGGTCCGGCACCGTCCCGCAGGTCGTTCGTACAATATGGAGGTCCCGCGCACCTTCCCCACCGGCGCCCGTCGTCGCACATCCCCCGGCCAGCCCGAGAAGGACCGCCAAACAGCCCGCCACCCGCCAATACCCTGTGAACATGTCGCATTCCTCCGCTGACCATTCCCCGTAACACCCGCCCTCAGCATGATGCACGCCGCCCCCATTTTCAACCAGAAGCCTCCTGCGCTTCAACGACCCGCCGGACGGGGCCTCAACGTCATCGCCCCTTGGCCCAACGCTGCGGGCCGCCAGGCTGCGCGCCAGGCGGAATTCTCAATCGCCGGCCAAGTTGAGGCCAGAAGACTGAAACGCTTGTCCTTTCGGGCGCTGGCGCATGTGCCGACTCATCCGTGTGGTGAGAAAAGAGAACACTTCGTCTTCCCGGGCGCCTTCGGCGCTAAGGAAGGCGAAAGGCTCCACGTCCCGTAGGGACGACAGAGAATAGCCCACCACTTCAGGGGTGGGAACTTCCTCATCCCCCAAATCACGAGTCCCGTAGGGACGGCAGACCATGGCGCCACCGAAGTTTAAAGTCGTAGTGCGGGCCGTGCTCTCGTGCAGCGGGACAGAAATGTCGTGACCGCCCTCCGGGTCTTGTGTCCCCCGCTGGCGGGGGTGGCCATGCGTTTCGCGTGGCCGGGGGTGGATTCCAACCCCGCGTTCTGACGCATGGTGGACGGCATGGACGGGGACACCTGGGCCAAAGAGTCCACCCCCNNCACCCCCGTCCGCTTCGCGGCCACCCCCGCCAGGGACAGCGCTGCGGAATTTTACAATCGCTGCAATGGTGGGCGCGGTGGGTTGCGCCGCGAACCCGGCGATTGGGGGAATTCGATCGCTTGATCCCCCCGGGAGCCTCTGGTACATTCGCAAACGCGCTCCGTATATGCCCCCGAACATGTCATCCGGTTCATCAAGTCCTGCTGGAATGAAGGAAATACAGCCGAGGCTTCGCCAGGAGGAGGGTAAGCGAGTCATGAGACGCAGGGAGGGATGGCTGGCGGTACCGGTGCTCGCTCTGTTCCCGGCAGTGGCGCATGCCAATGCCGGGACGCCGCTGATGTGGGCGACCGTCATTCACCTTTTCCTGGGAAACGCCCTGTTGGGCGTGTTTGAGGGGCTGTTGCTGGGGTTCCTCTTTCGCACGTCCAAGTGGAAAGCCGTGCTGCTGCTAATTGCAGCGAATTACGCGTCGGCGTGGCTGGGATTTGCGCTGCTGAGTCTGGTTGACGCCGAACGCATGGGTCTGACTATCCAGAATGTCTATTGGTGGCAATGGGGCGCCGCCGGGGTAGCCTTTCTGGTCACGCTCGTCATTGAGTTTCCCTTCTTTCTGGTGGCCTTGCGCAAGAAAGAGTCGTTTGTGAGAAAGGCCCTCATTGCGTGTCTGCTGATACAAGGCATCAGCTACGCGCTTCTGATTGGATGGTACGCAAGGTCCAGTGCTGCGGCCATCGTGACTGAGCTGGACATCGTGTCACCTTCCGAAATGGGCGCTCCGGAAGGCTACCGCCTCTATTACATCGATGCCGGCGGTGAACGTATGGTGCGAAGCGACCTGGAGGGAAAGAACCTGGAGACGCTGCGCGAGGTTCAGGCAGAAGACCCCGATGACCGCCTTGTTGCCAGACCTGGCGAGAACGGAGGCTATGATCTGCATCTCCTACGGGCAAAAAATGAGAGCGTAGTTCTGGAGAACTTCGCGGCGGCGGCCTCTGTGGACTGGCTCATTCAGCAACGTCGAGACCCGGCGCCGACCTCCGGCAATTTTGGGTCTGTTCCAGGAGTGGCGGTCAAAAGCGACTGGGAATATCACATGGGGTACTGGCCTGCGGAAGGAATCAACGGCTGGTGTGAGAATCAACAGCGCTCCTTTCGCTACAGCCTGGAGACCCCGTTTGCCGCATGGAACGTACGCAACGCCGTTCATATCAGTGGTGACTTTGTGGTCTTCCAACTGGGCCGTGACCAGATCTGCATTCTCCAGCCCCAGGAAAAGCGCATCGCCCTCATTGCCCGCGGAAAGGGACCCGTCGTGGCGAAGGACAAGGCGCCCGCCGAATAAGTGAACACTTACGAAGCCGCCCGGCGTGATCGCCGTCCGGGCGGGGTGTCCCTGTGCCCACGTCGCCGGATAACGTGACGTCCCAGGGCGATTCCCGGTCGCCCCTTTCGGGGTTGCCTGAACGGGGACATGTTCCAAGCGCCGNNAGCGCCGTCCCCGGCGCGACTACGTGTCCCCGTTCGAACCCCGAAACCGAGGGCGGCGTCGCGTCCCCCCCTTGAATCCTCCGTGGTGTGCCTCTACGATGGTGCGGTCTGACGTCGGGGTGCGTTTTCGGATTCCGTCCGGGGGGCGGTCGCTGCCCGGCAGAGAGGCCGGGCCGAAACGGAGGATACGTCTTATGCAGCAGAACGAGAACAAAACCGTATCGCGGCGGGCGTTCGTCGCGGCCACGGGCGCAGCCCTCGCGGCGCCATACATCATTCCGGCGTCCGCCCTGGGTAAGGAAGGCAAGGCCGCTCCAAGCGAGCGCATCGTCATGGGCGTCATCGGCACCGGCGGACAGGCCCGCGGCCTCACCGGGAACGCCATCAAACAGCCGGACACCCAGATCGTCGCCCTGTGCGACGTCAACGCCCAGACGGTCGCCGAGGCCAAGAAACAGATCGACGAGTTCTACGGCAACCAGGACTGCTGGACCTGCCGCGACTTCCGCGAACTCAATGCCCGCGAGGATATCGACGCCGTCATCATCGGCACGCCCGACCACTGGCACGCCCTCACCTCCATCGACGCCGCCCGGCACGGCAAGGACATCTATTGTGAAAAGCCCCTGACCTGGTCGCTCGGCGAGGGCCAGGCCGTCGTCAAGGCCGTCCGCGAAAACCAGCGCGTGCTCCAGGTCGGCAGCATGCAGCGCTCCGACGCGCGCTTCAAGCGCGCCTGCGAAATCGTCCGCAACGGCTACCTGGGCAAAATCAAGCACATCAACGTCAGCCTGCCCGATTATGACAAGTGCCTCTGGGCCGACGAATTCCCCAAGGCCCCGGATTCGCTCGACTGGGAGTTCTACGTGGGCCCGGCCACCTGGACGCCCTTCCACCCCAAACGCTACGACTGGGAATGGCGCTGGTGGATGGCCTTCGGCGGCGGCCAGATGATGGACTGGATCGNNGCCGGCAAGGACATCTACTGCGAGAAGCCGCTCACGTGGTCGCTGGGCGAGGGCCAGGCCGTGGTCAAAGCGGTTCAGGAAAACAAGCGCGTCTTCCAGGTGGGGAGCATGCAGCGCTCAGACCCCGCGTTCAAACGGGCCTGTGAACTCGTGCGCAACGGGTACCTGGGCAAAATCAAACGTATCCTCGTCGCCTTGCCCGATTTTGACAACGCCCTGTGGGTCGACGAGTTCCCGAAGCCTCCCGCGGAACTCGACTACGAGTTCTACGTTGGGCCGGCGCAATGGGCGCCTTACCATCCGAAGCGTTGCCATTGGGACTGGCGGTGGTGGATGGGGTTCGGGGGCGGCCAGATGATGGACTGGATCGGCCATCACGCCGACATCGCGCACATGGCCATGGACTGGGACAACACCGGCCCCCAGGTCGTCACGGGCGTGCGCTGGGACATGCTCAACGAACGCAACAACCTCTATGATGCCCCCGCCCGGTACCGTTTCGAATGCAAATACAAAGGCGGCACCACCATGACGGTCGCCAACACCAGCGATATGCCGGAGGAATTCAAGCAGGCCGCGGGCGATCGGCTCGGCACGCAATTCATCGCCCGGGACGGCGCCTGGATCTATGTCGACCGCGGCGAATTCCGCGCCAGCAGCGACGAACTCCTCAAACTCACGATCAAGGACAGCGATTTCCGGTTCCGCCCCGAAGGCAACCACATGCGCGACTTTCTCGACTGCGTCAAGTCGCGCCGGGAACCGAGCGCGCCGGTCAATGCCGGTCACCGCTCCGCCTCGATCGGGCACCTCGGAAAAATTGCCTGCCAGCTCGGCGCCACCCTCCGGTGGGATCCCAGGACCGAGACCTTCCCCAGGGAACCCTCGCTCAACGCGCTCCTGACCCGCCAGTACCGCGGTGACTGGAAACTCGGCTGAGCCGCACCAACATAAAAGAGACCGGGGACGTGAACGCCGGCTGATCTCAGCCCAGCTTCACGTCCCCGGAATACGCCTTTCCGGGTTGCCCGGCTCTTAGTGCTTGCGCGCGACGCGGCGCACGGCAATCCCCGCCAGGCCCAGGCCGATCAGAGACAGCGTGGCCGGTTCAGGAACGATTGCCGGCTCGTCCACCGGCAGCACCGCCCATTCCTCAAAGCCGTCGGAGTTGCCGAAATTGCCCGCGCCGTATTCCTCAGGATTCAGGCCCTGAGCGCCGAAATGCGAGTACAGCGTCACGACGGCGTCACTGGCGGCGCCCCCGAAACTCGCTACAGGCACGTACAGGAACATGTCGCCGCCACCACTGCCCGAATTCAGCGAGAAATCCAACGCGACCCAGTTGCCAACGTTGCTCTCCATGTCGTATACCAGCGTGCCCACGCCCTGCAGAATGCCGTTGGCGTCGAACGACGTCGAACTGGGATTCGCCGAACCGCCGACAAAGATCTGCACTTCGTCAAGCGAAAGATACTGGTCCAATGCCGCGTTGTTGTTCTCGTTGATGTCCAGCAGGAACTGGTAATAATCAACGCTTTCCAGCGAGACCACCGGGATCATACCAATCGTAATCGAATGGTTGAAATTATCTGGAGCGCCATTGTTGAACACGTCGTTCACGGTCGTGTTGTAACCTTGCACTGCCGTCAGATTGGCCGCGCCAATTTGCGCGAAGGAATCGATCACGCCCGTACCCATCGCCTGAGGATTGATCTGTTCAAAAATGGCGCCGTTCAGTTCCCCGCTCGCGCCCGCCGTCGTCAGATCGATCATCGTGGCACTCGCCGCGTGTGCACCAAACAGCAGCACCACGATCGCCATCGCGTGCGCCAAACCTGCATACTGTTTCATGGCCCCAAGCCTCCTGGTGGAAAACCCCTGCCCTGTACCTTGACCACAGCCCATTCACAACGTGATTCTCGATGGGGTTATGCAAGTATCTTGCCAACTCTCCGATTCGTAGCCGGAACAGGGCCAAATTCACTGACCCGCCGTCACAAAAAATCGCCTATAGTTCCACGGGTAAAGGGGTTAGCGAGAAAATTCGGATTCGATAAATTCTAGATCCAGGGCCCGGGTTATTCGATTCGAGAGATCGGAAGAGGCACCGGAAGAGCTCCTATCCTCAGCAATTCAGCCCCTTATTGATAATAAGTTATTCACCTCTGATAAGCTATTGATTATCGGCAGATTGATTCCCCATCGACCGAAATCTGCGGAATATCCCCCAGCCTCCACGCACTGAATGCACTGTGAAAAAAGTATGGGGCAGGTCCCACCGATGCTGCGCCCCCAATCGAACACGGCGCGTTCGAAAAACGGCGCGCCGTCCGCGCACGGCGCGCGCTCAGGAATCGCCTTTCCGCCGGCCGGGGTCATGGGAAGCTTTGAGTATGAAACCGCCCGATTTCTCGTCGCGTTCCAGTTCCAGGATGCCGTGCGCCTCGGCCTCCTCGAGCAACTGGCCAAACGACCGGAACCCGTAGTGGGCCTCGCTGAATCCCGGACTGCGGCGTTTCAGGGCCTGCTTGACCATGGAGCCCCAGATCCGTTCTTCCTCGCCGCGCTCCTCCAGCAGGGCCTCGTAGGTGTTGACAATCAGGTGCCATGCTTCCTGTTTTTTCTCATCAACGGGGGGGGCGGCTTTGCCTTTCGCGGCCCGCGGCGGTTTGCGGCCCGTCTGCCCGCTGCCCGCCCTGGTGCGCGGCCGGGGAGCCGAGACCAAATCGTCATAGGAGATGAACTCATCGCAATTCGCAATCAGCAGGTCCGATGTCGAATTCCGGACGCCCACACCGATGACGGTCTTGTTGTTCTCCCGGAGTTTGCTGACCAGCGGGGAGAAATCCGAATCCCCGCTGATAATCACAAACGTATCCACGTGCGCTTTCGTATAACACAGGTCCAGCGCATCGACCACCATGCGAATGTCCGCGGAGTTCTTGCCGGACAGCCGCACATGCGGGATCTCGATCAGCTCAAAGGACGCTTCGTGCATCGCGGTCTTGTGGTCTTTGTAGCGGGCCCAGTCGCAATAGGCCTTCTTCACCACGATATTCCCCTTGAGCAGCAGCCGCTCAAGCACTTTCTCAATATCGAACTGGGCATACTCCGCATCCCGGACACCCAGCGCGACGTTCTCGAAATCGCAGAAAATGGCCATATTCTTCGTCTCGGCAAACCGTGTCATCGATACAACTCCTTCCGCAGGCGGAGTCCCCGCTCAACGGGGGCCTGTCCTGCTACCCCGCATTGTGGCGTTCGCCCCGCCATTCGTCAACCAAAACCGCATTCTGAGCCGTACGCCCCCCGAAACCACCCGCCAACCGCCCCCGGAAAGGCGGCAGACTATTCAAACGCGAATCCGTGCTATAATGCCCCGTGAGCACTCCACAAAAGACCTCTCCGGCCAAGGGTGGGCGGGACTCTTCCCTGCGCGAAGAGCAGGCCCTCTGCAACCGCGCGATTGAGTCCGGAACCTACGATGCCATGAGCGACCAGGCATGGATTGCCCTGTGCGAACACGTCGCCACGGAAGCGCGTCAGGCCGACGCGAAAGTGCCCGGCGAGGCGCTGTCGGACGAGCGCAGCGGCCTTTAATCCCCAGGGCCTGGGCCCGCCGCGGATGGCTTCAGGCGCTGCCCTATGCCGGATTACCCCCCACTTGAGGGCAGGGCCACGTCAACCCGCGTGACGAGGCCGGGTTCGACGATAGCCTCGGCAAGTCCCCCCGAGGCGCTTCCCTGCGCCCGTTCCTGCATCGCGTCAAATTCGCTGTCCGCGGCAATCAGATAGCGTCCCGGAGGCAGGTTGGTGAGCGCATAGGCGCCTGACGGGTCGGTGAGAGCGTGCATACGGGTAATTTGCTTGGCCATGAGCTCGTTCGCCACATCCTGGAGATGGGTGTAATTTACAAGGGAATCCGCAAGCGCCCGCACCAACACTTCGCCGGCTGGCGCCCCGTCGCGGGTGACCACGCCTTCAATGTTGCCGCCCCGGGCGAGCGGGATCGTCATCGTTACGGGCCGGCCGGGTCTGACGTCGACCTCCGCCCAGGCAAACGCGAAGTCCGGATGTACCGCATACAGGCGATGCGCGCCCGGCGCCAGGGAATCGAGGCGAAATGTCCCGTCGGCCTTCGCGCGGGCGTCTTCCCGATTGCTGTCGTACGCCTCCCGGTTTCCGAGCCCATCCAGGTAGATGACCGTACCCGCAACCGGATTGCCATCCCAGTCAACCACCGTCCCCTCAACCGAGCAGGCCGTTTCGAGCCGTATCGTGACCTGAACGGCGGTCTCCGGACCCTCGGGCCGTTCGACCACCGTTTTTGCGGTCGCAAAACCCGCGGCGGTCACGTGCAGGGTGGTTTGGGCCTGATCGGACTGCTCGATTCTGAACCGCCCTTCGGGGTCGTTGACGGCTTCCGCATAGCGCCCGTCCGGGTTCGTGGAAAGCCGGTATGCGGTCACCGGCTCGCCCGAGTCGGCGCGCACCACCTGGCCTTCGATGCCCCCCCACACGGGCCTTTCGGATTGGGAAGTCTCCTCCGAGGATTCGGACGGCGGAGTCTGTGCCGTCGCCTCGCGGTTCCGCTGGTACGTG
This sequence comes from Candidatus Hydrogenedentes bacterium UBA2224, assembly GCA_002348185.1. Lineage (GTDB taxonomy): Bacteria > Hydrogenedentota > Hydrogenedentia > Hydrogenedentales > SLHB01 > UBA2224. Next base: position 20,373 of record DDYW01000200.1, read on the forward strand.
GCGTAATCAAACACCACCGTCACCCCGGTCACGTGTTCGCCTTCGTCCACCTGTACCAGGTCGTCGGGGTCGGGCTCCACGGAAATTCCGCTTGACCAGTTTTCCATCGTGTCCTCAGTTTCTGCCCACAAGAGATATCCCCCGGACTGCAGTTCCGCCAGGACAAACGTGCCATCCTCCCGGGTCGTTGTCCGCTCTTCGTAGATGGCGGCGTTATTCCCCAAGTGCTCCCACCGCTCGGCTTTCACCCCGATGCCGGTGTCCGAGATGGGCCTCCCCGTCTTATCCACGACCACGCCTGAAATGCTCCCCGCGGGGTATAGATGAATCGTCACACCCGTGGCGCCCTCAACGGGCAGAAGCAGGGGACCTTCGCGCCTGCTGTGAAATCCCGGCGCGCCGGCCCTGACATACAGAGGCGTGCCCACCGGCAGCTCCTCCATCGTGTATGTGCCGTCATCCGCCGTCATGCACTCGATTGACTGAGACCGTCCGGGCGCGGACCAGTCTTTGACGGCCGTAACCTTCACCCCCGGCACCGGGGCCCCGTCCGGACTCAGAACGGTCCCTGACAGGCAAGCGAATACGCCCGCTTGCAGCGCGAAGTCTAACCCCTCGAAATGCTGGTTTTCCCCGAGTTGAACCTCCTGGAGTTCGCCGTGTTCAAGTTCGTAATAGCCTTTCGCCTTTCCGCAGAACACCCGGTACCGCTGCGCGGGCAATCCGTCGAACCGGTACGCGCCCGAGGTATCCGTATTCGTCGAAACGCGCGTCTCGCCGCCGCGCGCGCTCAACTCCACCCCCGCCACCCCTTCCCCGGTGTCCGCGTCAATCACGCGCCCGGAAATGCTGCAACCCGCTTCCGCACGAACATTCTCCCCCACCGCCGCCTGCAGGGTCTGCAGGACATCCTGCGCGGCTCCCGGCGGCCCGGTCTCGGGGGACGGCTCGGCCGCTGCATCGGAGATAAGCGGCGGCGGGGTCACCGGCGCGCTGTCAGGTGAAGGACCCTCTGGCCACAATGCCAGCGCCGCCAGGCCGGCCATGAGCAGCACAACGCAGGCCGTGATCCCCACGGTAAAGGGCGTCAACGTAAGCAGGGCGGGCAGCGATTCCTTCCCCGGCGCGAGCACGGTGGACGACCCGCCGAGGGAGGCCGGCAGCGCAGCGATTACGGCGTTGCGCGTCTTCTCCGTAGGCCGGTGGTCGCGCAGTTCGGCCTCGACCTGCTCCAGCAACGCTTCCCGCAGCTTCTCCCGGCCGAAATGGAGCCGCGCCTTCAGGGCGCCTTCCGAACAGCCCAGATACGTCGCCGCCCGGCTGACCGAATATCCTTCCATATAGAAAAGGAGAACCGCCTCCCGCGTCTTCGGCGGCAATTCGCCCACCTCGCGCCACAGGAGCCGCGCAAATTCCGCCCGCGCATAGGCCTGCGCGGGCGATTCCGCCTCCCCCGCGGCCTGTTCCTCGACCGATTCGTCCAGAACGGAGGCCGAAACGTGCCGTCGCTTCCTCAAAAGCGTCAACGCCGAACGGATCGTCAGCGTCCTGAGCCACGCGGGAAACCTGGCCGGATCCACCAGCGTAGTCAAGCGCTCGAACGCCCGCAGGAACGCATCCTGCACCACGTCCTCGGCGTCACTGTAATTCCCGGTGATATTCAGCGCCGTGGCAAACACCAGGCCCTGGTACGCGTTCACCAGGGCCCCATACGCGGCCCGATCCCCTGCCCTTGCCCGCCGAACCTGCTCTGCGTCGCGTTCCGTCATGTCCTTGTCTCCGATGGGTTCCATTCTAAAGGATGCGGAAAGACACAGAAAGGTTAGAAACCGGGGAAAACCAGGCGGCGTTGACCGGTCAGTGCTCGTCTGGTGTTGACCGCGCCCGTCTCGTGCTCTTCACGACGAGCAATAGAAGGAACAACACGAAGATAACAAGGAGTACACCCGCCAGAATCGCGGTTACTGCCGGTGTACGCCGGGTGGATGTTTGCGGCGCATTGGTGAAGAGCCCTGAAACGTACGAGATCGTATCGTTGGACAGACCATCGAGCGTGAAAATGAGACTCTTGAGACTCAGGTATTGTCCCTGCGTATAGCGCAAACCAAGCGCCCGATTGTCAACCCCTGTCCCATCAGGAAATGCGATACGGAAGTCATCCGGACTTGTCCGGACCTTGAGTTCGTACGTGACGCTTTCAATGGTCATCACCTGCTCAGACAAACCACGCATTTCCCGCCGGTGAAACTCCGATTTGCCAGGAAGAAAAAGACCGGGGGCAAGCTCCTCGAAATCCGTGTTTCTTGTTTCAATCCACGGCACGTGTTCGCCCTGCTCATCGAGAAAACACACGCATTGGAGAAGCGCGAAATTCCTGGTCTTCGACAACCAGAGCCGGAATCTCGGATGGGGCTCCCCTGCGGGCCATTCCAGGATCTGGGCCTCTTCCCCGTCCAGCAGGATGGGGTCCTCGAGCAAGACCGCTCGGGGGTCTTTCACAAGCGCCCGGACGTCGCTCATAAAGGGCAGATCGCCTTCCAGGTCGTCACGCTGGGCGCTGTCATGAAGGCCGGCAAGGCCTAGTGGCGTATAGGTGAGCGCATCATAGAACGCAACAGCCTTACGTGCAGGCTGGAGTGTGCCGAATTCCGGAATTCCGTTGTTCGTAAAGGCTAAAGTACGAAACTGCTTCCGGTTGTCCGTTTGAACCGTTTGGAGCATAGCTGGAGCCCGCGCATCACCGGGATTGAGTTGTTCAATGCGGTATCCCCCCTCACCCGAAAGCACGCGTTCAGTACGGGTGTGACCGGAAGTAACGGCGCCGGACTCCGTATACTCGACACAGAGCAAATACTGGACCCGATAGTCGCCCAACGCTTCCAGTTTGGCGTCGTAGGCCTTCTCAATATCTTGCAGGGTGAGGGCGTTCGCTCCCCAACAGACGCAGGCACACACGATGGATACCACCCATGCGGCCATGAGGAAACGCCGGAAACAGAGATTATCGAGATACCCGGGTTCTTGAGAACCGATAGACATCCGTACCCGTCCTTTGGGCCTCTTGCCGATGCTTACGAACTCATTATGGCCCCCGAGATATGTTCCGGCAAATTCGACAAACCCTCACCCCGGACAGGCCCCTTCATGGAAACGTTCCGGCGGCCGCGGCACGCTCCGGCTCCAGCACAAGCAGCGCGGGCTCCAGCGGCAACAGGGTCAGTGGGAACGTAGTTTCCCGGCGATTGAGCACGTCGACGGCGCGTCGAACGGGCGTCTCCGCGATCAGCCGCACGCGCTTCGGTTCGCGCGACAGGTTCAGCAGGCTCACGAGCCGCTGCCCGCGATACTCCACCGCGCGCAGGTTCACGCCCCAGACCGGTTCCTCATAGGCGCCCTGGAGCCGTACGGGCCGCTCCGTACCCGCATCGTCGAGCACCCCGTCAAGGATGTCGCGGTAGGCGGGCGGCGTGAGCGGGTCGGGATACACCACCAGACGGCCTCCGCCTGACGGCGCCAGTCCCTCTCGCCGAACCCGGCCGTACTCGTCGCGCGTAAAGCACGGACCGACGGTCATGACCGCGCCGCCGCCTTCAATGTACTCCTGGAACTTCCGGAAGACCGCTTCGGGCGCATGCGCCGCGCGCGGGACGAGCACGAGCTTGTACCGCGACAGCGCGCCTGCTTCCACCTGCCGTTCCGTGACGAAATCGCAGACGGTCCCGGTGAAATAGGCCCCTTCGAACGCGGACCGGGCCTCCTCAACATACGCCCTCGACGGCAGAAGGGACGAGTAGGCATACAGGATGGCCATATCGGCCTGTGCGCGGCTCAACGCATGGACCTCGGGGGCAAGCCGGTTCAGGTCGAGCGCTACGCGGCCGAACGCGCGGACGCAATTCGCCCGCGTGAGGAGGTTCTCGGCAAAATCGCCGTCTTGTGCGCGTTCCCACACCCACGTGGTCGTGGCGCCCTGCCCGTGGAGCGCCTCGTGCCAGTAGACCGTGCGGATGTAGGCCTCGGGCATGTACCGCGCATCTCCATCGGCGATCAGATGGTTCTCGGAGTTGAAGATGGGACTGTCCGGAGCCGTGCAGTGCTGGAGGGTGTAATTCATCGCCATGGTCTGCCATTCGCAGGCGCAGGGCCCCGGCCGTTCTCCGGCAAAGGCATATACGCAGTCATTCCCGGCGATGCGATCCAGCTGGTTGAACCGTTCGTAATCGATGCCGACTTCAAACCGGCCGGGATCCTCGAAGGCATGCGACATGACTTTCGCGTGCACCGGCAGATCCGGATCGTACCGGTGAATACGGTCGCGCAGCATCTCATGAAATGCCAGGAACCGTCCCTGATTGAACCGGCATGCGTCAAAAAACAGCCCGTATCCGCGCGACGCATCCGTCGGAAGCTCCACCTCCTCGAACCCCCGAAACTGGGTGCCATACGCCTCGTTGGCCCGCTCGATCGACTGCCATTGGTCCTGCAGCCAGGCCTGAAACAGCGCGCGCTCGTACGCGCACTTGCCCTTGTACTGGGGCTCGTTGGACAGGCAGATGCTGTGCAGCGCGGGATGACCGGCGATCAGCGGCATCAACGCGTCCAGCCACGTCTCCATTACCTGGCGGGTGTTGGGCGCCTCGATACAAAACTTGAGGAACCCTTCGCCGCACTGGTGGTGGGCCGGGTCCGCGTCTTTCGCCCATTGCGGGAAATAGTGCGGCGAGATGAGCAGGTTCACCGCCACATTATGCGCCGCCGCCAGGTCCAGACAGTGCACGACATTCGCCCGAATGGCGTCCACATCCACCGTATCCGGACCCGGCAGTCCGTTCAGCGGCCCCATCTCGATCTGGATGATGTTCAACCCGTAGTCGTTCAGGATCGGAATGTCTTTGCGGACCTGACCAAAGTGCCCGACGCCCGTGAAATAGACCGGCCGGTCGTTCTGCCAGAACGCGCCCTCCCGGATCGCCGTCCGCCCGGTCTCATATCGCGGCACGGAAAGCGCGGCCGCGTCGTCCCGCCCCGCCTCCGCACCCTCCGCCTCCCGTAGGGCCTCCGCGCAGAGGCGCTCGATGTAGGCCGCCGCTTTCAGTCCCCGAAGCTGGTGCGCGACACGTTCCGCGGCTGCGTCGTCCCGGACATACTGAAGAAAGCTCTCGACGACCCGCGCGTCGGCGGCCGCATACGCCATGTCGCGCTTGGCTGCCCGTCCCTCGGCGACGCGCTCCTTCAGCGCGGCAAGCTGCCGTTCGGTTTCGCCAAGACGCGCCTCGAGGTCTGCTCTATCGGACAACAGTATGGTGCGCGCCGCGGCCGCCGACGCGACAAACGCATCGGATTGGCCGGCCCGGTAGGCGGTCATATCGAGCGCCTGCATCGCCTCCCGCACCAGCGCCTGCCAGTGCGCAGCTTCCGGCGGCGGCACATACGCGCCGTCCTGCAGCGCGATATCCAAATCCCCCGCCAGCGCGCGCAGGGCGTCCACCGCGTCTTGCCCCGCCCCGCAAACCAGGCGCGCCTCGTACAGCCGGCCAAATCCCGCCCGGTTGACCGCCTGAAGCGCGACCGTGATGACATCGCCGGGTTGCGCCTTCTCCGTAAGCACAAAGTCCCCGTTCGCCCATTCGAATTCCTGCCGGAATTCGCCATCAACATACGCCCGGGCCCCGTTGTCCACGCCCACCTGCATGCGCACCACCGAGCCCCGGGTGGGAATGCCGTTGATGTGTTCCGGCACCGTTATCTGAGTGCGGAACCATCCCGTCGAATCGTGCGGGTACCATTGGAAGCCCAGGCCGGCGGCCTGCCATTGCGAATCGTCAAATTCGGCCCGCTCCGCGCCGGGCGTATCGCCCAGCCGCCAGCGCCAGTGGTAAACGCGCGAATCCAGCAAGCGGCCCAGTTCGTCGCGCGTCACCTGCGCCGGAACCACGGCGGCCACCCCCAGAAACAGCAGCGCCGCGCAGCACCCCGCTCGGAGTGTCATCCCAAGCCCCCCCTGCCTTCGCTGGAACACCATCCGCATGCGCCCCTCCCCCGGATACCGTCCGGGCCGGTCACGGTTTGTGCATGATGAACAAGTAGTTGAAACCCCGGAGAAAGTAGTTGCCCTTCTCGGCCTCGGTATGGTAGTGCCGCCGCATCAGCGTGCGGTTCCTGCGCGTGACGGCAACGATGTCCACCGGCTCGAACCGCTCGCGCAACAGACCGAACAACTCAAACCCGATCGGACAAAACGGCTTGCCTTTGCGGTATGAATCCGAGCAGTACAGCGCCATGTAGCGGTTCGGTTTGAGAATGCGGGCCGCCTCCTTGATCACCACCGCCATCGCGGCGTAATACTCCGGCCCCGCCGCATCCAGCTTGCCGATGCACCGCGGATCGTCGGAATACTCGATGTGCGTGGAATACGGAGGATCAATAAACACGAAATCGACCTGGTCGTTCCGCACGGGCAACTTCCGCGCATCCGCCGGCTGAATGTCTTCTCGGTACGGCGCCACATCAAACCCCAGCGCGCGCCGGCCAAGTTCCGCCGCCACATCGAGGGTCGTGCCGCTGCCGCACATGGGATCCACCACCAGGTCGCCGGGATTCGTATACCGCTGCAACAGGTTCCAGATCACGTACGCCGGCGTCGCGCCCCTGTAATCCTGGTCCCCCTGCCCACCCGCGCCATACTGCTGCGACGGAAAATCCCACAACGTCGTGGTCTGCACCTTCGGATTGGGTTTTCGATACACGCCGTGCGTCCCGCGTGTACGAGACGGCTTCCGGCCGCGCGGCGATTTTTCCATCCTAACCCACTCCCGAACACCACGGCCAACGGCTCAGTCGTCCAAGCCATTGGCCTGATTGTGTTTGTATGATAATCGACGAGGCCCGGAGCCCGCGGCTCCTCCCGCACCTGCGGTCCCGGGCGGCCAGCCAGCGTGGCCAAAACCGCCGAGTCAGGACAATCCCATGACTTACGCCCGCATGAGACTGCCACCACCCCTCCGGACATGTCAACCGGTACAGGACCTCCCAATCCCGGCTAACGTAAGAAAGCCTCCGCAAGGCAGGTGCTTGTAGAAACGGACACTGCGCAGACGTCCGCATATTCATGGCGCCGGACGGTCTCAGGCGGCGGGGATGGGAAGCCCGCCCGCCGCGGGCGGACGATGGGTCTGCTCCCCGTCGTGTTCGGTCGAAGAGGGCGGCAGGTTTTCAAAGTACGGACGGAGCGTTTCGGCCAGGGTCTCGGGCACCACCTGGTCGAACGCCCGTTCCTGCCCCTCGGCAAGCCACTGTACCACCGCGCAAAGCGTGGGTTGGCTCACGTTCTCGTTCCTGGCCGCGAGGCATTGGTCCAGAACCCAGCGTCCATCTTTTCGCACGATGGACAGGGTGGCCCGTTCCGGCCGGAGCACGCGGAAAAGATGGACGAATCCCTGCATCAGATGCGGCGCATAGCTGACGGCACAGTTCCTCATGACGACGCCCTCGTGTTTCAGTTCCCCGGGCGACGCTATCGGTTCGATGACGCCCGGCACGGCGGGGATCGGGGACGCCGGGAACGCGGACACGCTCATCGACGCGGACGCCAGAGCGTCCAGCTCGACGTTAAGCTCCAGATTCAACGTCTCGAGCTGGTCAATCGACCGTATCCGAAGGCGCGCGATGTCATAGCCGAGCAGCCTCCAGAGGTTGTACACGTCGGCCATCACGTAGCCCAGCGAGTGCTGGAGGTCGTGATGCGCGCACAGCGCAATCTCCTCGAGTAACGCCGGGGACACGTGCGGCCACAGGGCCGCCTCGCTGAGGATCCAGATCACGCTGGCGTTGAGGCGGGGAAGATGACCGAGCCGCCGGCGCGCCCCTTCGTTGTTCATGGCCTTGCGCAGGTAGAACAGGTCGCGGATCCGCGCCGACTCGGGCGGATATTTCGCAAGGATGCGGACGGCCGCCTCGCTTCCCGGGAACCCCAGCCACGCCGCGATCTCGCGCCGTTTTTGGAGCACGAGGCGCCGTGCGGCGCGCATCGGTTGCGTGACGCGGGGCCGGTGCCAGATCCAGTTTGTACTGACGGCCCAGGCGAGCACCGGGTTCGACTGCGCCAGCTCGAGCGCGCCCGGACACCGTGCCAGCATGCTCAGCACGGCGAATTGCCGCTCCCTGAACGGCCGCACGACCTCGAGCACCTCCTCCGGAATCGCGGAACAGAAGGAGCCCCAGGCGGTCAACGCATGCCGCAGGCACGCGGCGCGCCGATGCTCCAGTTCCAGGGAGGCCACCGTCTCCGCGAAGGGAAGTTCTTCGGACAAGCGCGCGATTTGCTGTTCGGACTCCGCCAGGTCGCTCTCGAGGTGGGTGGTGTCGAGCGTCAAGTCGGGCCGACAGCCTCGCCATTCGAGCGTGGGCGTGCGTTTCCACGCCGCGGGCGGCCAGGGTTTGATTACGGTGATGGACCGGGGCCTGAAAAGGAAGAGGCGGCCATTCGCAAACGTGTTGCCGAATTTGGGCGTCGTCCAGGTACTGTTCATCGCGCGTTTCCCCTTCTCCCGTTCCGGGTGACAGAATTCGACCGGGTTCCTCCTCTTCAAACGGTGATACGGTGCGCAGAACCCGTTTCGGACGTCTCCCGCGCGAAAAATTGGGACAGAAAATAAGTCGAACGGCCCGACCGGAGACTCGGGCGTTCCAAAAAAGAGGTCCGTAAAATAGACAGAAAAAACCGGAAAACCGGTGCCGCGTCCGGCATATCATGCGCCGGCGGCGGCGTTAAGCGACTGCAGCCTGTGACTCAATTATACCGGGATCGCGATACGTTTCAAGGGCCTTGTGATGCCCGAATCGCGGGATAACGTGAGGAAACCTCCGCGAGGCCGGCGCCCGTGGATACGGTACTGCACTGGGAATACGGATACGAACTTCATCGGAGCGCCAACGGCGCAAATCACCCCGGCGATCTTGGGGGCTGTGTCTACACCACGCCCCGTACAACGATTGTAGAATTCCGCAGCGTTGTCCCCCGCTGGCGGGCGTGGCCGCGAAGCGGACGGGGGTGGACTGGTTGGCCCAGGTCGCCCCGTCCATACCGTCCACCGCGCGCAAGAACGCGGGGCTGGAATCCACCCCCGGCCACGCGGAACGCGTGGCCACCCCCGCCAGGGGACACAAGACCGGTACTATTCAGCGGGTTAATCTCGGCGCACCTGTCGCCCCCCAGCGGGGGACACAAGATCCGGAAGCCGGTCATGACGTTTCTGTCCCGCTGCCCCGGGATTGGGGCGAAGCTACCCGTCTCCTGGTGGAATTCGCGCCGTCTGCTGGTGCAGGATGACAGCCGCGCCGGCCAACTGTCTGGACCGGAAAACGCCTGGGCCCGTGAAGATGGAGAAACGCTGATGATCCAAATCCATGAACCGTTCCACGGCGCCGTGCTGAACCATCGCCACGGCAGAAAGACCAGCGACGGCCTCGAGATCCCCGTCTGGGGCACCGCGCCCGCGGACGAGCCCGTCACCGTCAACGGCGCCTTCGCCCGGCGCGCGGGAGAACGGTTCTTCGCAACCGTCCTGCTCCACGCGCCCGAGACCGGCATCGCGGCCGTCGCCGGGGGCGTCACCGGCTGCAGCGAAAACCGCGTCCGCGTGACCTGGGATCGCCATTCGCGGCCCCGGTACCGGTTTGGCATCGACGACAACTGCTTCTTTCTGCGCGACATCGCCGGGGAACGGTATACGTCGCTGTTTCAGAGTTTCTACCTCGCGGGGCTCCGCGAACTGCACCGGAAGTACAACACGAAGTTCGTTCTGAACTGTTTCTATGCCACGCCGGAGAATGACTTCACCCTCTCGCAGTTTCCGGCCGACTACAGGGCCGAATGGGCCGACAACGCGGACTGGCTGAAGCTCGCGTTCCACGCGTACGCGGAGTTTCCCGATCGCCCCTACCAGAATTGCGCGCCGGAGAAACTCGCCGCCGATTACGACCTCGTGGCCGGGGAAATCCGGCGCTTCGCGGGCGAGACCAGTTTCTCTCCCTCCACCATCATTCATTGGGGCATGGTCCATCCCGCGGCCTGGAACGTCCTCACCGCGCGGGGCGTGAAGGTTCTCAGCGGCATGTTCTATCCGAACACGGGCAGCATTTATACCACCGAAGGCGAGTCGTTCCCGGTCGAGGAAACCGGCACGCCGTTCGGCTACGACGTCAACTACAGCCTGGACAATGCCCGCTCGGAGTACCTGAACCGGCACGACGCGCTGAAAGACTTCGCGAGCGGAATCATCTTCTCGAAGGTGGATATCGTGTGCAACAATGTGCCGGACGAGCAGATTGTGCCCATGCTGGAGCCGCTCACCCGCGACGCGAATACGGCCGAGATCATGGATCTGTTCACGCATGAGCAGTACTTCTGGCCGTCCTACGCCAGTTACCGGCCCGATCACTTCCAGCGCCTCGAAACCGCCATCCGGTTCTGCACCGAACACGGCTATGAACCGGTGTTCTTCCACGAAGGGCTGCTGGGCGGCACGGAATAGGAGGCGGTCTGATATGAATGCCACCGTTTCGGAAATGCCCGCTGCGGCGGCGCGCCTGCCCCGAATCCCGGTCTATGCCGTCCATATCCTGTGCTGTACCGCGCTGGCCTTGGCGGCCGGTGTCGCCCACGCGGAGACCGTGTTCGTCGAGGCCGAGGAGTTCGTTCCGTCGTCGCCGGGATGGCAGGCGGTGACCAACGACCAGACCCGAAACGCCTCCCGCGTCCGAACCCTGTACGGGGCGCAGGGGCCGACGGACGCCGTGGCCACCACGACCATCGCGCTGCGCGAGGCGGGGCTCTACCGCGTCTGGGTGCGTTACCTGAACGTGGCGGACCGGCGCGGACCGTTTCGCGTCACGGTGGCCGCGGGAACGAGGGACGTCGCGTCGAACCTCTTCGATCTCGAAGCGGATCCCGACGTTCCGAATTGGGAATGCACCTGGAAATTCCTCGAGGCCGAACTCCCCGCGGGCCCCGTCACGCTGACGCTGGCCAAACACGAGCCGCTGGACGCGTCGCCGTATGTGCGCCACGTGGACTGTTTTCTGCTCACGACGGATCCGGAGTTCGTGCCGGACCACGTCCCCTATGGCCCCCAGACGCTGATGCGCGTCCGGCTCGGCGACGGCTACGACCGGCCGGTCTATGTGCATCTGTTCGCTGACCATTACCGCGCGCCATGGTACGCGCATTTCGCCCTGGGGCTCGAGGGGATACACGAAGGGATATCGGTGCCCGCGGAACAGATGCTGGCGCCCGGCGGGACCACACCCTGGTGCAACCTCTCCCGCACCGTATATCAGGACAGCGGCGCGGCGCTGAACCTGTCGGTCCGCCACACGTATTACGAAATGGCGCCGTCATTTCGCGCCACGCTGGAATTCGCGCGTGCGGACTCGGCGGCCGACGACAGCGTGGACGTCGTGAAGACGTTTGAGGTGGACGCCACCCCCAACGGCGTGGTGATTATCGTGCCGCCTGACCTCGCCACTCCGGCACACGTCGCCCTGTTGAAACGCGACCGCGATTTCGCCGAGGAAACCGGGCAGTTTGCCGACGCGTTCGCGTGGCCGGACTATGGCAAGCCGCCGGAGACGTTCCCGTTCCTCGTCACGGCGAACATCGGCGGATACGGTCTGGCCGTGGACGCCGCGGTGACCGGGCGCGAACAGAAAACGCTCGATTATTTCGGGTTCAATGGCTCCGGTGAGCGCATCCATCATGGATTGTGGTTTATGAAGGACGGCTCGTATTGCCGTCCGGATCTGGACGCCATGCGGCAGCATGCGCTCGAAAACGCCGCGCGGTTCCGCGAATCCGGCAGGAATCTCGAGCAGGTGGTTGCCTGCATGCTGATGGACGAGCCGACCGGGCAGCCCGCGGCCTTCTGCGCAAACGATGCGGCCTACCGCGTCAAGTTTCGCGAATGGCTCCAGGGCTTGGGCTACACGCCGGAACAGCTCCTGGTCGAGAACTGGGAACAGGTCCGGCCGGTCGTCGAAACCGAACGCATCGACTACCCCGCCCTGCACTATTTCACGCAGCGGTTTCGCACGCGCGCGCTCGGCGATTTCATGGCCACCCAGCGCCGCGTCCTCGAAGAAACCTACGGCCGATCGTTCCCGACCCTCGTCAATTTCAGCGACGGCGCGATCTATTACGCCAATTTCTGCGGACAGGGCGTCGACTATTTCGAATTGCTCGACTCCAGCCAGCAGAACGCCATCTGGGGCGAGGATTGGTCCAACATCGCTTCGACGTACCAGTGCGCGGCGTTCAATGTCGCGTTGATGCAGGCCGCGGCCCGGAAACGGGGCCAGCAGGTCGGCCACTACCTCATCGCCCATGCCGGCCGCACGGCGTGGGACACCAAAACCAAGGCGGCCGGCGAAACGGCCCGCGGCGTCCGTATCTGGCAGAATTTCAGTTACGGACCGGCCTGGGGCACCCATGAGGGCGGGCCGCCGTGGCGCACACATGTCTGGTATGCCAAACCCGAGGTGTGGACGGCCAACGCGGAAATTACCCGGGAGATCGGCGCCGTCGAAGACTGGCTGGCAACCGCGGAGGCCGCCCCCGCCGAGGTGGCCCTCCTCTACAGCTCGTCTTCCGACATCTGGACGATGTGGGACAACCTGGCGTTCGGGTTTGACCGCATGCACACCTGGCTGGCGCTGTCCCACGCGCAGATTCCCGTAGACATCCTCTCCGAACGCGACGTCGCGGACGGCGAACTCGCCAGGTACAAGGTGTGCTATGTGTCCGGGCCCAATCTGACGCGCGCCGCCGCCGCCCAACTGCGCGCCTGGGTCGAAGCGGGAGGCACGCTCTGGCTCACGGCCGGCGCGGCGTCCAGAGATGAATTCAACAGTTTCAACCATCCGCTCGACGAACTCACCCCGCTGCTTCCGGCCGATCGGGGCGTCGCCGAGACGCTCCAATCGTTTCAGTATTCGGGGCGCCTGCTGGACCACCTGACCGCGAAAGACTCCGTGGCCTGGGGCGGCGTGCAACTCGAGTTGCTCTCGGTCAAAGAGTCGCTCACGCCGCGACCCAACAGCCAGGTGCTGGCCAATTTCAGCGATGGTGCGCCGGCCGTGGTGCGTGGAAGCGCGGGTAAGGGCCAGGTGATACAGGCCGGTTTCCTGCCCGCATTGTGCTACATCAAAGCGGCGCTCAACGCCCGCCGCGCCGCCGAAAAGAGCCAGGTCGCCACGGAGGCCGCCGTGCAGGCCCGCCCCCCTGAAGACGGCCAGCCCGAAGCCACCGCCGCATCGCTGGCAGTCTCCGCAACGGTCGACGACGCCGCCGCCGCATCCGCCGGTGAACGCGAACGGCTTGAGCGCTCATACAACCCGTGGGACTTTCCCGCGGCCGTGCGCGAAGCGCTCCTGACGCCCGTCCGCGAGGCCGACGTCCGCCCGCCACTCACCTGCGACACCCCGCTGGTCGATGCCGTCGGGTTGCCGTGCGAACAGGGTGTTCTCGTCGTGCTGGCGAACCACACGCTGCGTCCACTCGAACACCTGACCCTGGAATTCCGGACAGACCAGCCCGTCGCGTACGTGGAATCCGTTCGCCATGGCCGGCTCCCGTTCGAATTGCCCCAGCCCGGCACGATCCGGTGGACCATGCCGCTCGAAGCCACCGATTACGTCAAGGTGAAGACCAGATAGACCGTGTAGCGCAGGCGTCTCGCCTGCATCCGGCTCGCGGATGTGAATTGCGATGAGGAGGATAAGACATCACGCAAAGCCGCCAGGGAAGACATTCGAGGAGATCGGGGGGGTTAAACCTCTGCGCCCTCTGTGGCCAATCTCCTGCATGGTGTTTACCCAGCCAATCGACCCCCCGTTTCTGTTGCTTCCACGGGCCCGGCACGGTATTCTCCTGTCCACCGCGAACGCGGCCGGCAGGATGTTTCATTGCGACGTGTGGCATGCGAGGAAGAAACGAATGCGGAAGATATTGATCATAGCCCTCGTGGGAATTCTCCTTGAAGGCGTTGCCCTGGCGGGCGATTCGCCTCAGTTTCGGGGACCCCACCGCGATGGACGGTTCGACGAGGAAGGGCTGCTGAACACTTGGCCTGAAGGCGGCCCGCCGCTCCTCTGGGTCGCAAAGGGACTCGGCAAAGGGTATTCCTCCCCGTCCGTGACGGGCGGGAAGATCTATGTGCCCGGCATGACCGACGAAACCACGGCCGCCATCTTCATCTTGTCCGCCGAAGGCGCCATCGAACGCACGATCCCGGTGGGCCCCGAAACGGAGGACAAGCAGGCGCCGGGGCCCCGCTCTACCCCGACCATCGAGGGCGACAGCCTTTACATGATTTCCGGACTGGGCGAAGTCTACTGCCTCGACATCCCCTCCGGCACGAAACGCTGGAGCGTGAACATTCTCGAACGGTTCGGCGGTCCCAACATCATGTACACGCTCGCGGAATCTCTGCTGGTGGATGGCGACCGCGTCATCTGCACCCCCGGCGGACCGGATGCCGGTCTGGCCGCGCTCAATAAACACACCGGCGAAACTCTCTGGACCACCCAAGGGTTCAGCGATCCCGCGTCCTACTGCTCGCCCATCATCTACACGCACAACACCCGGCGGCTGCTGTTGACGGAAACAGCCAACTTCCTCGTCGGCGCCGACGCGGACAGCGGCCAGTTCCTCTGGCAAGTCGAACATCCCACCCGCGACGGCATCCACGCGGTGACCCCGCTCTACCAGGACGGGCTCGTGTATTACACCGGCGGCTACCAGGCCGGCGGCGGCGCCGTGCGGCTGTCTGACGACGGCGCGCAGGTCGAACCCGCCTGGAAAGACGAGACGCTCGATTGCCAGCATCACGGCGTCGTCCTCGACCAGGGCTACCTCTACGGGACAAGCCACATGCTCGGAAACGAACTCGTCTGCACCGAAATGGCCACCGGAAAGGTCATGTGGAAAACGGGCGAAGTGCGCCAGGGCGTCGTCATCTATGCCAACGGCATGCTCTACATCTACGAAGGCCCCAAACGCGGCATCGTGCACCTCGTGAAAGCCACCCCCGAAGGATTCCAGCGCGCGGGGCTGTTCACGGTCACCGAAGGCGACGGCAACCACTGGGCCCACCCCGCCATCGCCAACGGCATTCTCTACATCCGGCACGGCGACGCGCTGCTAGCCTGGAATCTCCGCCCCGCTCCATAATCGTGCCGCGGACCGCGTTTGGAACATGTCCCCGTTCTTTGTTCTCTCCTCCGCAGCTTCGCTCGCGGTTCATTCGGAAATCCCGGGAGCGATTCCCACTTGCCGTGCCTGGGGTTGCCCTGAAAGGGCATGCCAGAATAGCCCAGGGCAACGCCCTGGGGCCATATCCCCTAACTGGATACGCCCTGAAAGGGCAACCCGAACATCATCGTCGGGAGCGGGGATCGCCGTCCATGATTTCATGTGTTGAAAACAGGATGAAATGCACGCGTGGGATTGGAACATAGCATGCCCCTTCAGGGCGAAATGGGTTGGGGGGGCGGTTCCCGGGGCGCCGTCAAGCGTCCCGCTACGCGGGTCCGCGTGACTTGCCCCGGGCTATCCTCGGTCGCCCCTTCGGGGCTGCAAATCCGGTCCTCCAGGCGATTTTCGGTCACCCCTTACGGGGCTGCACGAACGGGGACACGTTGTCGCGCCNNCCGCGGACGGCGCTTGGAACATGTCTTTGTTCTTCAAAATGACTGGCACTTCTTACACCGAGCGCCAGCCAGGTCAGTTAATCAGGGGGGGCATTGACGAACCTCGATCGCGATGTGATCGAGTCCCAGATCTTTCGGGATTCGTGCCCTGTATCCTTCGGGAGACTCTGGCTCGTGGGCAACAACAGCCAGTATAACGGCGTAAATGTTCGGGCCGATGGACCAGACATGAAGGTCAACAACCTTGCTGTCGTGATCGTTCTCGATGCTCTCCGTTATGATTTTTCGGATCTCGTCCGGGCCTTGCTGGTCCAAGAGAACGCCGGATGTAACGCACAACAGCCCAACGGACCAGCGCGCCACGAGGACCGCGCCAACCACACCCATCAGCGGATCCATCCATACGAAGGCCAGGTATTTTCCAGCAATCAAGGCAAATATGGCCAGGACGGATGTCAGGGCATCGGCAAGCACGTGCAGGTAGGCGGAGCGAAGGTTATGGTCGTGTCGGTGGCCGTGGTGCGAGTGGTGCTCAGGGGAACGGCCGTGGCCGCGATGGCCGTCTCCGCCAAGGATGAAGACACAGATCCCATTGACGATGAAGCCGAGACAGGCGACGAAAATGGCGTGGTTGAAGATGATGTCCACCGGGCTGAAAAGCCTGTGAACACTCTCCCACACCATGAGCAAAGAAAACAGCGCAAGCAACAGCGCGCCGCTGAAGCCACCCAGAGTATTGACTTTGCCCGTGCCGAAGCTGAACCGGGCGTCCCGTGCATGCCTCCGCGCGTAGACATAAGCAAAGGCGTTGATGCTCAGTGCCCCCGCGTGTGAGGCCATATGGAGCCCGTCCGCGAGAAGCGCCATCGACCCGAAGAGTATTCCGGCGACAATTTCGACGATCATCATTGCGCCCGTAATGACTATTACGATTACGGTGCGCAGTTCGCCGGGACGCTTCAAGTCCTGGCCGAAGGTATGACTGTGCTGCCAGGTATCCGGATTGTCATTGTGCATCAACCGTCCTTTTTGCCGGTACCGAACAGTGATGGAGCAGACTCGCGCCCGGGCCGCCACCACGATGTTCTTGAGGATGATTTTCCACGAGTTGACCACAAACCGGGTGTTCAATCAAGCGTCCACAAAACGAGACCGGGATGAGTCCGTGCTTCACGCAGAGGCACCTGGCCCGGAAGCGGGGGCCGGCACGGCCGCACACTCCTGCTGCGCGGTTTCATTGATTGTGCCCCCAGACTCCCGTGCACGCGGCAGGACATGCTTCGTACCGGGTTCAATGGCAGACGTGAGTGATCAGCCCGCGTATCGCCCGTTACGGCTGGACATTCGCGGTGACCCATGCGGCATAGGCCCGTATGAAATTCTCCAGGAACTTCCGCGTGCCGTCATTGACGAGCTTGCCATTCCCGTCGAACAGCTTGTCCGCACTGCCGAGATACGCTTCCGGCTGGGCCATCGCGGGAATGTTGAGGAAAACGAGCGATTGACGCAGATGGTGATTCGCTCCGAATCCGCCCATGGCGCTGGGCGACGCACTAACGATGGCGCCGGGCTTGCCGTTCCAGACGCTCTCGCCGTACGGTCGTGACCCGATATCCAGAGCATTCTTCAAGGCGGCCGGGACCGAACGGTTGTGCTCGGGCGTGACAAAGAGGACGGCGTCGGCCACACGGACTCGCTCACGAAATGCCGTCCATTCGGGCGGCGGATTCCCGTCATGATCCTGGTTGTACATCGGTAGCTGCCCGATTTCGACGATGCTGATCCGGAGCCCCGCGGGAGCAAGTTCCGCGAGCGCATAGGCGACTTTGCGATTGATCGACTCTCTGCTCAGGCTGCCGACGATCGCGGCGATGTCGAATACTCTGTCCATGTGTCCTCTCCCTTGGAACCGGCCCGTATGCCTCACCGCAGCCGGGGGCTGAAAGCCGCCATTGCGCGTTGAGCAAGTGTACCCCGGTTCACCTGGAATTCCAACTGACACAAAAACGGCCAGTGGCTCACCTGTGCAAACCACTGGCCTGATGGATGTTATATGGTGGGCGGTACTGGACTTGAACTAACAAAAGAGATAGAACAGGACGATTACAGAGAAGAGACAGAGCACGGACATATCGACACAAAGCACGGTGGTACAATGAGTTGTGTTGGACATCTTGAGGACACATCAGTACAACACGGGGACAGTCCGGCAAGCTCGCCGTGTTGCACATATGTTGCAGACCAAGACCTCGCAACCGTCATCCAAAACTGGCAAAAGCTACCCGAACACGTCCGAAGCACCATACTCACCTTGGTCCAGAACGTGGTCGCTACGGAACATACGAGAGAGTAGTCACAGAGTCAATGCTGCGGCATATGGTGTCGCTCCCGAAAACTCGTCCTTATTGAAAAGGACGTGCAGCAACTGCAGCGTCTGCTGAGTTTATGCAGTTATGCGACCGAATGTCCAAGGCGGTCTTCTTCAATGGCTGTATGAGCACGTATTGCTATCGCATACGACCACAAGAGAGCGAGCTCATTCATTTCCTTGGCCTTCCATTGAACCATGTGCTGTTCTCGGAAACCTCACGAGCCAAATCCTTCCCTGACAAATATTTGGCTAGCTTTCGGAAATGCCGAATCATGGCATCGCGGTCGTCCAGCTCAACATATGTAATTTCGATGACTTGGTAGCCGTTATTACGAAGCCAGGTCCGAATTTCTCGGTCGCGCGCGGCGATCCGCGGGTCACCGTGCAGGGAGGAACTCATACCGTCCAGGTAGATGCACACGCCTTTGTCTTCCACATCCTCCTCGTCGCCTCGGAAATAAACGTCCGGAGTCGTGCTCCCGATGAGATGATCCATCACGATGGGTTCACTAAACCGGATCTGTTGCTGAAACTCGCCCGACATAAACCCCGCGGCTTGAAGCAAATGCTTTAGTCTCGTTTCACCATCGTTGACGGGCTGTGCGTCGAGTTCGTGGGTGTCTCCTACAGGTTGGAGCGCCGGTATCTCGTGGGCCACACGAAGTTCTCCGCCCCAGGCACGCAAACGCTCTACCGCCAGGCGGCGGTCCAAATATCGGTGGTAGAAGGAATTCCTGAACGTCTGAAGACAATTGATGCAGGAATGTTCGCACGCGGAGGAACATTCATCCGCAAGCTGAACTGCGGCCTCAACGACCTTCGCGAAACTTCCCCGAATCTGCTCAAGCAATCCCAAACCACCCGGCATAGGGTCCCAGAGCAGTGCGTCAACCTCGTCCCGGTCCACATGCCCAATGACGAGTATCTGGAGATCCTCAAGGTGCATGTCGAGCACGTGCGCGGCACCCATGCGAAGAGTCTCAAGTAACGAGTAGGCTTCTGTACGATCGGCGCACGACGGCAGCGACAGGCAGTCCGCAACAACGTCAGCGAAGAATCCCAGCATATCGGGGCGCCGTCCACAACGCTCCTGGTGCCCATCGAGAAAACTCTTGATTTGCCTTTCCGAAGATAAGGGAGAAACGCTCTGGCCGCAAACGGCACAGATCGGATAGCCCAGGAGTTGCCGTTCGTCAATGGCCGGTCCTGAGCCGACATTTACAAGACGCAGATGTACACCGCGTCGCAACGTGAGGCGCCTTTCGCCCCATGTCAAATCAAAGCCGCCACTGTGCCGGCCTTTCTCACGTCCGTATACCGCCACCGGCATTTGAAAGCGAGTTTCCTCTTCGTCGGAGATTTGCGACTGGTGCGCGAGGTCAACATCGCAAACCGAGATAGCCCTCAGGGTTGTAGCGCCCAGACCGCCAGCCGCCCCGCCCACATTTGCCTCAGCTACCGCTTCCCGATCGGTGTTGACCTCAAACAGCGGCATCTCATAGCGTTCTTCATCAGGGTCTCGATGAAAGCGTCTCGCCACAAACCGGTGGCCGTTGGCATAGATCAAGTTGCCTGGTACGTACTCGCGCAAGGCCAGGCTTGCCGGGCGAGGCAGATCAAAGTCCATGCTACCAAGCTGCCAGAATGGAACCTCTGCCATGGCCACGACGGACCCATTATCCAGGCCATATCCCGGCAGGAATCCCTCTGCGGCGAGAACACTGTACGTGTTGATGTCGTCCACCCCTTCAGCTTCGCGACGTTTCCGGGTCTGCACGCCCTTGAGTTTCTTGATCATCCGATCACAACGGCGAAAATGGGCGTCATCTTCGGGATCGAGAGTGCCTTGGTCTCTCCTTACCAATTCCAAACGGCGCATCTCGCTGTAGGCCCATTTTAACCTCCTGCGAAGCCGATCCAGGACCTTGGAGAGTTCATCCGCCATGACCACAGTGTGCCTGCGCAAAACCGCGACATCCGTTACGTCGGAATCCGCCTCAGGCCAGCCCTGCTGGAAGACATCCGAAACATAGCCGAGCAGGTCGTCCAGGCGCTGAGTGATAACGTCTCCCAAGGGCGCAATGCTGAACGGCGCCGTGCCTTCTTGGCTTCTTTGATCACCAAGAGCATGGTAGCAGGACAGCTTGGAAATTGTGCAAGCGACTGGCCCGGCTTTCGGGTGTGCGGGGCAAAGAATAGACGGTCCCGAAATACCGGGCCGAGGTGTGTCGCGATGCCTGCGTTCAACGAATGGCACATAGCACGAGAATTCCCGGGCCACCAGCCAGCAATACATGCCTTAGTCCAACCGACGGGGTGTATAATTCTCGAAGGCGACATGAACGCTGCGACACCTCCTGTGCCGGCGTAGGAAGGGCACTATTTGAGCGATCTCTTATCAGGCGCAGAGCATGGGACGCCGGCTTTGAAGGTAGCTGTAGATACGGGAGGGCTGGAGTTGGATCGTACGAGGTTGCGTTCAAGCCTTAGCCGCTGCGTCCATTCAGGTCCAGCGACCATCTCGACCGTGCTTCTGGCATCCCTTATCCTGCTGCCGGGCGCTGAGTCGGCGTGGGGACAGGAACCGGCGCTCTCGTCGAACAAGGCGTTTTACAGTGGTCCGCCCCATAACGGCGGCTTGTTCCTGCTGCGCGGGTCTTGGAACTCCCTCAACCAGTTTGAAAAGCCGACAGTCGCGGTGGTCGGGAACGAGTTCTTGGCTCTCGACCAGCCGGTGCTTTACACGGGTTTGGAGGACCGTTATTGCGAGACATGCTGGCAATTCTACACCGAGTGGCATGGTGTTTGGTTCACATCGATCAGTACGTCAGGCTTGTGCCAGTCTCTGCTGCAGCGCGTCGAATTCACGTCCGAAAAGCCCATGAACGGGATGGACGTGGCTTTCGACTCCGATTCAGGGTATGGCCTCGTGGTATGGAGTATGGGTGGCAGGCCCGAAAACGGGGGCTTCTACCTCAATCACGACGTCTATGGATACGTGCTTGACGCCAGCGGAAATCCAGTGGGCAACTCCTTCTTCATAGCAGGTCCCGCTCCAGAGCAAGACCACGAGCTGGAACCCAGGGTCGCCGCAACGTCGGGAGGCCATTTCGTCGTCACCTATCGTCGCTTCCTTGGTTCCGACTGGGAGCCTTGGAATGAACCGGGACAGCAGGCGGTCTGCGCGCGGGCAGTCCACATCTGGTACACGACTCCCACCGTATCTCCTGAACTGACCATCGAGATCGAAGGATTCCAAGCCGACGTAGCGCGCCTCGACGACGAACGCGTGGCGGTCGCGTACGTCTACATGGATCGAATTACCGGCAAGCGCGGCCTCAAGGCGATCGTACTCAACCACGCGCCCTACCCGGTAGCGCCTCCCACTACCTTGGTAGGCGAGATGGGCTGCAATAACTGGGATACGAAGAACGGCCCCGCGGTTGCGTGCAATGAGGCGGAACATCACGCCGTCGTCCTCTATAACGCCGATCCTAACTACTTGGATATGGAGATACGTGTTCGAGGGGCCACCGTAACACCCTCGAGTGGCCAGGTCGTACCCGATCTCGATTACCCGTTGCATCTGCAGCCCGTAGCCCCCAGGAGGGCGCAGAGCAGCCCTGCCATCGCCTGAGACAAGGTCTCCGGTCACTTCGTCACGGCATGGCGCGAGGGCACGCCCACCACGAACAACGGCCACAGCGGTCCGTCGTGGCAGGGCCAACTAGGCTCTCACCAGACCCGCATCCTGGTCCGTCAACTCGACACCAGTGGTTTGCCCAAAGGGCCCAGCTTTCTGGCCTTCGAATCCGGACCCAACGCCGCCTTCTACTACCCCGCAGTGGCCGCGCATGACAGCCGCGGGCTCGTCGTCTGGCAAAGCACCACCTGGGGCAAATCGGTCGCCTATTGCCGCTTGCTCCAACTGGATATCCCGGGACCAGTGGTGGCGGCCGATCTTGACCGCTCGGGGAAACTTGATGCCGTCGACGTCCAGCGGATCGTGAATGCGGCGCTAGAGATTTCCGTCGAGGAGGAGCCTGACCCCGACTACGACGGGGACTTCAACGCGTTGGACATACAACTGGTCATCAACGGCGCGTTGGGCCTCGTCATCGATGCCGATGGCGACGGACTGACCGATGCGGCCGAAGGCAATCTTTGCACCTTGCCTGACCAGGGGGATACCGACGGTGATGGCGTCAATGACGGCCCTGAAATGCTTAGCGGAACAAATCCCCTTACGGACCTGGGCTCCCCGGGGGGAGTCCCTGCGGCTTCGCAGGAGGTCCTCGATTTTGGAGCCAATCAGTCCGAGTTGCCCCTGGATATTCACCTCACCGGTTCACGCACGCAACCCTGGGCCATTGATCGAGATGACGCTCCGGCTTGGCTGCACCTCTCGGCGTGGGAAGGAATACTCGGACCGGACACATCGACGACGCTCGTGGCGGGTGCGGACCGAAGTTCGCTTGCACCGGGCCTCTATGGGTATACCCTCCCTGTAACGTCCGCGATTGGCAGGAGCCTGGTGACGATACAGATGCGTGTGGGCGGAGCCGAACCCATCCTCGAGGTTGGCCCCTCACCCATAGATCTCGACGCGAACACTAATGTGGCACTTCTGCACGTAGCCAACGCTGGTTCGGAGACCCTCGATTGGGGTGTACAGCAGGACCTGCCAGCGTGGCTTTCGGCCGTGCCGGCCGGCGGACTCCTGTTACCAGGGGGCATGGTAGACGTCGAACTGCGGCGCAACCCCATGGGGCTATCCCCCGGCGAGTACACCCACAAAGTGTTTGTGGCCTCCAACGGCGGCGCCGACCTGATCCAGCTGCGAATGCAGGTTAATGCCGCCGACCCGATTCTGTTTCTGTCGGGAGAGGCCCTTGTTTTTCCTCCTCCACTCGAGCAGGGCACATTCGTTCTCGAGAACCGGGGCGGCGGCAAGCTGACGTGGGCGGTCGAGCCGGACCTGCCAGGCTGGATAACAGTGACGCCGATGGCGGGCGAATTAGAGGCCAGTGAAGAGGTCACGGCCGAGGTAAATGTGAGCCGAACCGGTTTGGATTCCGGCCATTGCGAGCACACGGTGACGATCTCATCGAACGGAGGTGAAGCCCTCGTCCAGGTGGCCATGGGTGTCCCTCCGCCCCTGATCAGCGTAGCCCCCCTCGTTATTGACTTGGGGGAAGACTCGTCTGAGGCGGATGTGACACTCTCCAACACCGGAGGCGGCACACTGATTTGGTCCATCGATGGGGTCCTGCCCGACTGGCTGCTGGCGATGCCAAAGGCCGGACAGCTCGCCATGAATTCGGGTGCGGACCTCCATCTGCAGGTCATGCGGGACGGGCTCTCTACGGGCGACTACACGCATGACCTGTGGTTAAAGAGCAACGACGCCGACGTCTTTGTCCAAGTACGTATGAGCGTCCTGCATCCGTGAGCCAAGACACGAAAGTCCGGACGAAGTGGATTCTGCTGTGCGCGGCCCCCTCCGAGGGCCGCCACTGATGGAAACTAAACGTGCGGGCGTGCACTTTCACGAGGCGGAGCTCTCCGGGACGGACCTCAGTAACGCCATCCTCCTTGCGGCAAAGCTTGACCAAGCGATCCACATGAACAGGAAGGAAATGTGATGTCTGAAAATTCCCGCATATCATCTGCCTCACTGAGGGCGTATAATGGAAGTTGCTGACTGAAGACCCAGGTAGAGCAGATACCACATATCCTCTGTATTGTCTGCCTTCCCCCTTCGGCCCAATCAAATTATATGCATCGGTCGCCGCAGTGTTGCGGATCGAAACGCATGGAGATGTGACTGCATTGCTCGGGCCTCCTCCTAGAATCAAGCAGCGGTTAGAACGGCTTGTGAACTGGTATCAGACGAATGACCCCAACGGCCAGTTGCAGCGGTCAACGGATGAGCAACCGCTCCGTGCCGAGATTTACAGCATTAGCCAGTTGGAGCATCACGCCACGATGTTGGCGGGATTGCACGAGCTCGCCACCGGAGTCGCACCGGGTCGGCTCCTTCCGAGGCTGGAAGAGAACGAGCGAATACTCGTCCGCACGTACGACCTCCTTACAGCGGCCGTAGAGAAGGACCGAGGGATCGTACCTGCGGCGGAATGGTTGCTGGACAATTTCTACGTCATCGAGGAACAGATCCGCACGGCCCGCCGCCATTTTCCCCCGTCTTACGGCCGAAGCCTGCCCCGGCTGGGGAAAGGCGCACTCGCGGGTTACCCCCGGGTTTACAGCATCGCGATGGAGCTGATCTCGCACGTGGACGGTGGAGTGGATGTCGCCGGCCTCAGCGCGTTTCTCGCTTCCTACCAGGCTATCAATCCCTTGACGCTGGGAGAGCTCTGGGCCGTCCCGATCATGCTTCGACTGGGGCTGATCGAGAACCTGCGGCGGGTGGCGGCCCGGTTATCCGCGAGTCTGCGTGATCGAGGTCTGGCTACCGATTGGGGCGAGCGGATGGTGAGCGTCGTCGAGCAGAATCCCTCCGATCTGATTCTGGTGCTGGCAGACATGGCGCGGGCGAATCCACCGTTATCCAGCGCCTTTCTGGCGGAACTGACTCGCCACCTGCATGGGCAGAGCCCTCACTTCGCATTCGCCCAGAGTTGGCTGGAGCACCGCGTCTCCGAGCAGAATATGAATATCGCGCATCTTGTTAAGATGGAAAGTCAGGCGCAGGCGATCGACCAGGTCTCGATTGGCAACACCATCACAAGCCTCCGGTTGCTCAGTTTGATCGACTGGCGAGACTTTGTCGAGAGCCAAAGTACCGTCGAGCAGACGCTGCGTGACGAGCCGTCTGGCGTTTATGCAAACATGGATTTTGCCACGCGAGACCTCTATCGCCACGCGGTGGAGGAGATTGCCAGGCACAGCAAGCTCTCAGAAAACGAGGTCGCACAAAAGGCGATTGGGCTGGCAAAAGCGGCATTCGAGTTGCCGGACCGTCGAAAAGCGCATGTCGGATACTACCTCATGGACAAGGGGCGTGTCGCGTTGGAGCAGGCGGCGGGGTTGAGAAGTTCACCGCGGGGAGCGTTCGTAAAGGGAGTGCGCCGCTTTCCGTTGTTCTTCTACTTGTCCGGCATGGCGGTATTGACGGCGTGCATTGCGGCGGTCCTGCTCGAGTGGGCGGTTCAGGGCGGGCTGCAGCCGAGGATACTGGCATTGTTGTCGGTGCCCGTTCTGATTTGCGCAGGGCAACTCGCCGTCAGCATCGTCAACTGGCTGGTAACGGTATACATCGGGCCGCGACCGTTGCCGCGGATGAATTTCCGCCACGGCATCCCGCCGGAGCACAGGACGATGGTGGTTGTTCCCACAATGCTCCTCAACCCAACGGCGATAGATGAGCTCCTGGAACAACTGGAATTCCGCTACCTCGCCAACCGCGACTCCAATTTGCACTATGCTTTGCTCACGGATCTCATAGATGCGCCGCAGGCTACGATGCCAGGGGACGAGGAACTCGTCCGGCATGCCCGCGAGGGAATTGAGTCTCTCAACCGCAAGTACGAGCACGACCGGCCTGATATCTTTTTCTTGTTCCATCGTCCACGTCTGTGGAACAAGCACGACGGCGTGTGGATGGGTTACGAACGCAAGAGGGGGAAATTGAAGGAGTTCACCGCGCTCTTGCGCGGAGGATCGAGGGAGTGCTTTCAAGAGATTGCAGGCGAAGGCACCATACTGCCCCAAGTCCGTTATGTCATAACGCTCGACACGGACACCGAGCTTCCGCGCGACGCGGCGCGTGGGTTGGTCGAGGCCATGGGCCACCCTCTCAACCGGCCCGTTTTTGACAGGGAGCGGGGACGGGTTATCGACGGCTACGGCATTATTCAGCCCCGCGTGAGCATCAGCCTTCCCAGCGCGTCTCGTTCCTGGTATGTCCGGTTGTTAGCCGCCGACAGCGGTTTGGACCCCTACACGCGCGCGGTTTCCGATATCTACCAGGATCTTTTCGGCGAAGGGTCTTTCATCGGGAAGGGAATCTACGACGTAGACGCATTTCATCGAGCGTGCGCTTGCTTTCCCGACAACGCGATCCTGAGCCATGACTTGTTGGAAAGCGCTTATGTCCGCTCAGCGCTGCTGAGCGATGTTGAACTTTACGAGGATTACCCTTCCAGGTATTTCGCGGATATGAGCCGGCGGCGACGCTGGGTCCGCGGTGACTGGCAAATCGTAGGGTGGCTGTTGCCGCGCGTGCCGGGACCGGACGCCAAGTGGAGGCCAAACCCGATCTCGGGCCTCTCCAAGTGGAAGATCTTCGACAATCTTCGCCGCAGCTTGGTGCCGCCGGCGATGCTGCTGCTACTTCTCTTTGCATGGCTTCTGCCATGGCTATGGCTATCGGCAGGGGCAACCATTCTTGTCGTGTCGGTCCTAGCTTTACCGCCGATTCTCTCAACAGCGGGCGACCTGGTACACAAGCCGCGGGGCCTGCCTTGGTGGGTACATCTTCGTGCCTTGGCGCCAGGGATCGTTCAGCAGGCAGGACAAATTCTCTTCGTGCTGGCGTTTATCCCGTATGAAGCATACGTCAGCCTTGATTCGATTGCGCGCACTCTGACGCGCGTTATCTGGAAGCGTCGTAAACTTCTGGAGTGGACCACCTCCAGCGATGCCAAGTTGGCCGCACACACCGATCTGTGGGGTCATTTCCGATCCATGTGGGTGGAGCCAAGCATCGCCGCTATCGTCCTCGCACTCGTAATCGTGGCTCGGCGGGACGGGCTCCCGGTCAGCGCGCCGTTCCTGGGACTGTGGGTCGTTTCACCGATGATCGCCTGGTGGCTAAGCCGCCCCATCCCGACACGAGAGCCACAACTCTCCGATGAGCAGATTGCTTTCCTCAGAAAGCTTGCACGCCGAACGTGGGCGTACTTTGAGGCGTTCGTAACGACGGATGAAAACTGGCTTCCGCCGGACAATTTTCAGGAACATCCGGCAACGAGAATCGCTTCGCGGACCAGCCCGACCAATATAGGGGCAGCGCTGCTCGCGAGCCTCTCCGCCTATGACTTCGGGTACCAATCAGCCGCGCAGCTACTGCAACGGACCGAGAAGACCCTCGCCACTATGGGCCGCCTGGAGAGACATCGCGGGCACTTCTACAACTGGTATGACACGCACTCTCTCCAGGCATTGCCGCCACGGTACATTTCCACAATAGACAGCGGGAACCTCGCCGGGCATCTGCTGGTGATGCGAAGCGGGTTATTGGAGCTGCTCGACACAAAGATCCTCCCGCCACGAGTATTTTGCGGGGTGCAGGACACGGCCTGGGTGCTCTTCGATCTGATCCGCGGTTTTATCGAGGCGCTGGAACCAGGCGGCGATCCCCTCCCCGCAAAAGAAGCCCTGCGAAAAGTCGAGCGGCTGGAGGCGGAATTGAGGGACCCTCCAGGCAACCTCAGTACGTCATTCCTGCTCTTGCAGCGTCTAGCGGATTGGGCGAGCGATCTCGGCCAGATCAACGGCTTGGACGCAGAGTCTCAAACGTGGGCTCGGGCGTTAGAGAGATGCGTAGTCGAGCATCGCGACGACATCGCCCATCTCGCCCCTTGGGCGCTGCTCCCTCCCCTGCCTGAGAACCTGCGGCAACGCGGCTCGCCGGGGCCAGTCAATCGCCTCGATGAGTTGCGCGAGGCACTGGAGCAACTGGAAAACGTCCCGACTCTCCGTCAGGTGGCCGCGTTGAGGCATTCGTTTCTGCCATTGCTCGATGGGCTCTTGGCGGAATGTCGCAGCCCGGATTCCGGTGGTGACGCCTCCCTCGAAGATTCAGAGGTCAGTGCGTGGCTTACCAACCTCCGTCGCGCGATCCTCGACGCTAGCCACCAGGCCTTGGAACGCATTCGGGTGCTCGAAGACGCTGCGGTCCGTTGCCACGAGTTCTCGGACATGGATTTTTCATTTCTGTTCGACAGCGCCCGCCGCCTGCTGTCCATTGGGTACAACGTTGGCGAGCATCGTTTGGACAAGGGGTATTACGACCTGCTCGCGTCCGAGGCGCGACTCGCCAGCTTCTACGCCATTTCGCAGGGACAATTGAGCCAGGAGCATTGGTTTGCCCTCGGCCGCTTGCTCACGACATCGAGAGGCGCCCCCGCATTGCTCAGTTGGAGCGGCTCGATGTTCGAGTACCTCATGCCGCTGCTCGTGATGCCGACCTACGAGAACACGCTCTTGAACCAAACCTACAAAGCGGTCGTGCGGCGGCAGATCGACTATGGGAAGCAGCGGGGGGTTCCTTGGGGAATTTCCGAGTCCGGGTTCAACGCATGGGATGTGCACCTGGACTACCAGTATCGGGCCTTTGGCGTACCGGGGCTTGGATTGAAGCGAGGACTGGCCGAAGATGTCGTTGTTGCGCCATATGCCACGGTCATGGCACTGATGGTGGCGCCCGAGGCCGCATGCCGAAATCTCGAGCGCCTTGCGGCGGAAGGACGCCAAGGCCGCTACGGTTTTTATGAGGCAATAGACTATACCCCGTCTCGCCTGCCCCTCGGAGTCAGCAGCGCGACGATCCGCTCTTTTATGACACACCATGAAGGGATGAGCCTCCTGTCGCTGGCGTACCTTCTGCTCGATCAGCCGATGCAGCGGCGCTTTCAAGCAGACCCCACGCTCAAAGCGGCCGGTTTGCTGCTGCAGGAGCGGATACCCAAAACAACAGGGCCGATCTTTCCACATGCAGTCGAGGCCAGCGTTACTCGCACGGTCCCGGCTGAAGCAGAAGGAACCGTGCGCGTCCTCACCGATCCGGGAAGCCCAGTGCCGCAGGTACACCTGCTCTCCAACGGGCGATATCACGTCATGGTCAGCAACGCTGGTGGAGGATATAGCCGCTGGCGTGACCTGGCGGTCACGAGATGGCGGGAAGACCCGACCCGTGATTGCTGGGGCTCATTCTGCTATTTGCGCGACTTGGACACTGGGCGGTTTTGGTCCATTGGCTACCAACCGACCCTTCAAGCATCCAAGTCGTACGAGGCAATCTTTGCGCAAGGGAAGGCCGAGTTTCGACGTCGAGACGACGATATTGAAACCCACACGGAAATCAGCGTCTCACCTGAAGACGATATTGAACTTCGCCGCATCACCATCACCAACCGCTCGGACAGGCCTCGGACAATTGAACTAACCAGCTATGCGGAGATCGTCCTGGCACCGGACGGTCAAGATGTGGCCCATCCGGCGTTCAGCAACCTGTTTGTGCAGACGGAACTGGTACGATCCCGGCAGGCCATCTTCTGCACTCGTCGTGCTCGTTCAGCGGAAGAACGACCGCCGTGGATGGTTCATCTGATGACGGTACAGGGCGACGCGAGCGACGAAATGTCGTTCGAGACCGACCGTATGAAGTTTGTCGGGAGAGGCAGAACGTTGGCTTGGCCGGCGGCAATGGCCAGCGATGGGCGGTTGTCGGACAGTGAGGGAGCTGTGCTTGACCCCGTGGCCTCCATCCGCCAAGCCGTCTGTATTCAGCCGGATGAGACGGCGCGGATAGATTTGGTCACAGGCGTCGCCGAGACGCGCGAGGCGACTGCGGCATTGCTGGACAAATATCACGATCCCCGGCTTGCCGACCGCGTCTTTGACCTTGCATGGACGCACAGCAATGCCGAGCTGCATCACCTTAACGCCATGGAGGCAGAGGCTCAGATGTACGGCCGTTTGGCGAGTTCAGTGATCTACGCGAGCGCGCTCTATCGGTCGAGTTCCAGCATCCTGGTTCGGAATAAACGCGGACAGTCGGGACTTTGGGGCTATGGGATCTCCGGCGACCTTCCTATCGTATTGGTCCGTATCCGCGACCGGGAGAAGCTTGACCTGGTTCGTCAGGCTGTCCAGGCACACGCGTACTGGCGGATGAAGGGACTGAACGTAGACCTGGTGATTTGGAACGAGGACGATTCTGTCTATCGCCAAGAGCTGCACGATACGATCTTGAACCTCATCGCGGCAAGTTCTGAGGCAGTCATGGTGGACAATCCCGGCGGGGTGTTTGTGCGCCGGGCAGAACAGATCGCGGAAGAGGATCGCGTGCTTCTGCAGGCCGTTGCGCGTGTCGTGCTCGTGGATACTGCCGGGACTTTGCCGGAGCAGGTGGACCGGCGCGGACGGGTTCCGGCGCCACCTGCAACTTTCAAACCGGTACGCCGTCAAGCGAACCCGGCCCCGGCAGAAATGCCCAAGTATGATCTGTCTTTCTTTAACGGCCTCGGCGGCTTTACCCACGACGGTCGCGAATACATCATGATTCTGCACCCCGGCGAGAACACACCGCTGCCCTGGGTCAACGTGATCGCCAATCCGCAGTTCGGCACGGTCGTTTCGGAGAGTGAGAGCGTCTACACGTGGGCGGAGAACAGCCACGATTTTCGTCTGACGCCCTGGAGCAACGATCCGGTGAGTGCAGGCGGCGGCGAAGCCTTATACATCCGCGACGAAGAGACCGGCCGCGTCTGGTCTCCATCTCCCCAGCCCGCGCGCGGGGGTATGTCTTATGTCGCCCGCCACGGCTTCGGCTACAGTATCTTCGAGTATCAGGAAGATGGTGTCGCCAGCGAGCTAACCCTGTACGTCGCCATGGATGCCTCCGTGAAGTTCGCGCGGCTCAAGATTGTAAACCGCTCGGGCCGGTTTCGGCGCTTCTCCGTCACCGCTTATTGGGAACTCGTGTTGGGCGAGTCGCGAGATAAGACGCTCATGCATGTCGTCACGGGGATTGATCCGATAACAGGCGCGGTCTTCGCGCGAAACGCTTACAACCTGGATTTTGGCGGGCGAGTGGTATTCGCCGACACGAGCGAATCCACGCGTACGATAACGGCAGACCGGACGGAGTTTCTCGGCCGAAACGGTTCGCCTGCCAACCCGGCTGCCCTGAACCGTGTCCGTCTTTCCGGCCGTGTGGGCGCCGGATTCGACCCGTGCGCAGCGATACAAGTGCCGGTGGATTTGGAGGACGGGCAGGAAAGAGAGATTGTTTTTACGCTTGGCACGGCAGAGTCGGAAGAGCAGGCGAGACAGCTCATTCAGCAGACTCGGGGCGTCTCGGGAGCGCAACGGGCCCTGGAGGGCGTGTGGCAATACTGGAGTCGCGCGCTGGGTGTCCTGTATGTCGAGACGCCCGACCAGGCCGTCAACTTCCTTGCCAACGGTTGGCTGATGTACCAAACCCTCTCTTGCCGAATGTGGGCACGGACGGGCTTCTATCAGTCGGGCGGAGCGTACGGATTCCGCGACCAGTTGCAGGATGCAATGGCGCTCGTGCACGCTGAGCCGCTCCTGTTGCGCGAGCACCTCCTTCGTGCGGCTGCGAGACAGTTTCACGAAGGAGACGTGCAGCATTGGTGGCACCCGCCGTCGGGGCGGGGGGTGCGGACGCACTGCTCCGATGACTATTTATGGTTGCCGTACGCCACCTGCCGCTACGTAACCGCCACAGGGGACACGGGCGTGCTGGAGGAACGAGTACCATTCCTCAACGGGCGCCCGGTTCGCCCGGAGGAAGACTCCTACTACGACCTGCCCCAGCTCTCCGACGAAGTCGAAAGCCTTTACGAGCACTGCGTACGGGCGATCAACAACGGCCTGCGTTTCGGGGTCCACGGCCTGCCTCTGATGGGCAGTGGCGACTGGAACGACGGCATGAATCTTGTCGGGGAAAAGGGCAAGGGGGAGAGCGTCTGGCTGGGGTTCTTCCTGTACGATGTTCTGACACGTTTTGCGGAACTGGCGCGCCGGCATGGCGATGGCGCGTTCGCTGACAAGTGCATGGCAGAGGCGGGACGGCTACGCCTTCACATAGAAGACTCGGCCTGGGACGGGCAATGGTACTTACGAGCCTTCTTCGACAACGGCGAACCGCTCGGCTCGGCTGAAAACGCGGAGTGCCAGATAGACTCGATTCCACAAAGCTGGTCGGTTCTGTCTCGGGCGGGCGAGCAAGGCCGGGTCCAGTCCGCTATGGACAGTGTCGATCGCAGGCTGGTTCGTCGCGACGCACAACTCGTTCAGCTCTTCGACCCGCCATTCGATAAGTCGGAACTCAACCCGGGTTATGTCAAAGGATACATCCCCGGCGTGCGGGAAAACGGCGGACAATACACCCATGCGGCGATTTGGGCCGCCATGGCATTTGCCGCTATGGAGGATACGGACACACATGAGTGCCGCCGCGCATGGGAACTGTTCTCCATGCTCAACCCAATCGCTCACGGCGCATCATCCGAGAACATGCAGATCTACAAAGTGGAACCCTATGTCTTGGCGGCCGACGTCTATGCCGCTCCCCCTCACACGGGCCGCGGCGGATGGACGTGGTACACCGGTTCATCCGGTTGGATGTACCGCCTCATCACGGAGTCCTTGCTCGGCATGGAACTGCAGGCTGACATACTTCGGTTTAACCCTTGTCTCCCGCCGCAATGGCAGACCTTCAAGATCCACTACCGCTACCGCGAGACCTTATACAACATCACCGTCCGCAACGCAGGCGGCGGAAAGTCCGTCAACCGAGTGGTGGCAGACGGGGTGGAAGAAGCGGATAAGGCAGTCCGTCTTGTTGACGATCACGGCCAACACGAGGTTGAGGTGGAGGTCGACTGAGGGTGTTTTTTCCAATGACTTGAAGTCGTTTCATAGAACAGGGAAATCGAAGCTTTCCCTTGCAGGAAATCCAACCGGGAGTATTTGACGCGTGTTCAAGGTCTCAGGGGCAAAGTGACGGCAGGGCCTGGGTAACGAATGCCGCCTCCACGTCTGGCGAGGAGCGCCCTGCTGTGAACGGGCTGCCTCCCGGGAAATCCCCCGAAATCCGTCATTGACGTTTGCCCGCACCGTGCTATGGCTGACTTTCGCGCCACGCGCGAGACTCCCTGCAGAAGTCGGATAGTTCCGGCCCGCCGGCACTTACGGGTATAGGCCCGGGAAGTCTATCCGCCCCCCAGCATGACGCTGGTGCCCTGCGGTCGACCAGTCTCCTCTGTCGGCCTGCACAGAATAATTGCCAAAGCTTATTCAAAACGTTGCCGTAACTTTGTAACGGGCAGGTACCCTTTAGCTATGAAGGTGCAGAGGGATATTGTCCACGGCACTCTCTGGCCTATGGAGGAATGAATTGAAAACGGACATAGAAGCAGACATTCTCGTTGTGGAAGACAACGACAGTGAACGTGAGTCCATCGTGGAGGCGCTGCAAGCTTCCATACAAGACGTCAATCTTCTGGCCGTCAGTGATGGCGAGCAGGCGCTGGACTATCTCTTCAAGCGCGGCGTATGGAAAGACCGCGCCGGGAACGCCCCCCCCAAGCTGATACTTCTCGATTTGGCTATGCCGGGAGCGGACGGCTTCTCGGTGCTCGGACAGGTACGGTCGCTCGAGCCCGAAGAGGCACTTACACTCACGCCCGTGGTTATTTTTACAGATTCCCAGGCCACTGGCGACATCACAGAAAGCTATCGCTGCGGGGCAAACAGCTACATCATGAAACCCCTGAGTTTCCCCGGTTTTCGAACGATCGTAGAGACCATCGGTCAGTACTGGATGATGCATAACCAAGTGGGCGTCTAGGCCGAGAGGCAATTCGCGCCCAAGACGCCAACGTGCAGAGACCGGTGCAGCTAAAGCGGCGTACACGTTGCCGCCCATTCCCGCAACGAGCAATGACACAGTGGCAAGAAGTATTCGCATCAGTGGAAGTGTTTCCGCAGGGCCTCGCGGCAGAACTCGATGGAGTGGATAGAATGGTCGTCATCAAACGGAGGCATATGCCATGAGGAAAGAGGGGGCGCGAGATAAGCTCAGGAAGCGAGTGGCATCCATGAAGGAGGAGAGAGTCACGCAACTGCTGGCATGGATGCGGAGCAAGCGCCCAGGCCGTTTCAGAAGGAAACAGACGCCCCTGAATGAGTTCAAGGGCAACCTGGAATCCATGACGAATAAGGAAGTCGAGGAAATGCTGGAAGATACACGGAAAAGGCGCCCGGGCCATCTGGCTTCACTCATGCAACTGCCCACATTGGCGCTTCGTGCGATCGTAAAGAAGGTCCGCGAGTAACACGCGGAGAAAAGGCCCAGCCGATACCGCCGGATACGAATGGCATAGCAGCACATAGGAAGCGGATAAAGCGAATCAGTCAGGAGAACCAAAGTATGAGTAAGGTCATTGGAATTGACTTGGGCACGACCAACTCTTGCGTCGCCGTGATAGAGAATGGGGAACCGGTCGTTATCGCCAACGCGGAAGGAAGCCGCACCACGCCTTCGGTGGTCGCTTTCACCAAGAATGGGGAACGCCTGGTGGGAACAGTGGCCAAGCGACAGGCTGTCACCAATCCGCAGAACACCGTGTTCTCGATCAAGCGGTTCATGGGACGGCGCCATTCCGAGGTGGCGGCGGAAGAAAAGCTCGTGCCGTATGAGATCACCGAAGGCGCCAACGGTGATTGCCAGATCAAAGTCCAGGGGAAAATGTATCGTCCGCCCGAAATTTCAGCGCTGATTCTCCGCAAAATGAAAGATACCGCCGAGTTGTACCTGGGCGAAACCGTGAGTCAGGCCGTGATCACCGTGCCCGCCTATTTCAACGATTCTCAGCGGCAAGCTACTAAGGACGCCGGCCACATCGCGGGACTCGAAGTGCTGCGCATCATCAACGAACCCACGGCTGCAGCCCTCGCTTATGGCCTCGACAAGAAAAAGAACCAGAAGATCGCCGTGTATGATCTGGGGGGCGGGACGTTCGACATCTCCATCCTTACCATCGGCGACGACAGCTTCGAGGTCCTTAGCACAAACGGCGATACGCACCTTGGCGGCGACGATTTCGACCAGTGCGTCGTTAACCATCTTGCTGAGGAATTCTTGAGAGACCAAGGTATTGACCTTCGCAAAGATCCTATGGCGCTTCAGCGCCTTAAGGAAGCGGCAGAAAAGGCAAAGTGCGAACTCTCCAGTACCATGACCACGGACGTCAACCTGCCGTTTGTCACTGCGGACGCCTCCGGCCCAAAACACATGAACTATACGATCACGCGGGCCAAACTCGAGCAGCTCTGCGACGGCTTGCTTCAGCGGACAAAGAACCCCTGCTCCTCCGCCCTCGAAGATGCCGGTATTTCCGCCGCACAAATCGGCGAGGTCATCCTTGTCGGCGGCATGACGCGCATGCCCGCCGTCGCTCAAATCGTCAAGGAGCTCTTCAATAAGGAGCCGCACCGCGGTGTGAATCCCGATGAAATCGTGGCCACTG
Source organism: Candidatus Hydrogenedentes bacterium UBA2224 (assembly GCA_002348185.1). Classification (GTDB taxonomy): domain Bacteria; phylum Hydrogenedentota; class Hydrogenedentia; order Hydrogenedentales; family SLHB01; genus UBA2224. The sequence goes on from DDYW01000200.1 coordinate 55,758, forward strand.
GCGCGGCCATCCAGGCGGGCGTGCTTGCAGGCGAGGTGAAAAACGTGCTTCTCCTGGACGTTACCCCGCTCGCGCTCGGTATCGAGACCCTCGGCGGTGTCTGCAGCAAGCTAATCGAGCGAAATACCACCATTCCAGTGTCCAAACGCCAGACGTTTTCCACCGCTGCCGACAGCCAGACCGCGGTCACGATCCACGTGCTGCAGGGCGAACGCGAACTCGCACGTGACAACCGCACCCTCGGGCGCTTCGACCTTCTCGGGATCCTACCCGCGCCACGCGGCATCCCGCAGATCGAAGTCTCGTTTGACATCGACGCGAACGGCATCGTGC
>DDYW01000203.1 GCA_002348185.1 Candidatus Hydrogenedentes bacterium UBA2224
GTCCCCGTTCTCCGTCCTCTCCTCCATGACTTGCCCCGGGCGATTCTCGGTTGCCCCTACGGGGCTGCAAATCCCGTCCTCCACGGCGACTCCCGGTTGCCTTTTCAGGGCGGGATTGAGCACCGTACGCAAAAGAGGTAAGATGCCCGCAGTGCGGACGCAAACGCGGAAGGACACACGGCGTGGGCACCGAGATCGAGCGGAAATTTCTGGTAATCGACGGTTCGTGGCAGGAATCCGCCTCGGAAGGCGTCCCCATTCTTCAAGGCTACATCACCACGGGCCCGCCGATTGCCGTGCGCGTGCGCGTGGCCGGCGACCGGGCCACGCTGAACCTCAAGAAGTCGACCGTCGACATCGCGCGCGACGAGTTTGAGTACCCCATTCCTGGCGACGAAGCGGCGCAGTTGCTCGGCCATTTCTGCGTGGGCCACGTCATTCAGAAAATACGGCACAGGGTGGAATACCGGGGATTCCTCTGGGAGGTCGATACGTTCGAAGGTTCCAACGAGGGGCTTGTGGTCGCGGAAATCGAGCTCGAATCCGTGGACCAGCCGTTCGACGTCCCGCCCTGGGCGGGCCAGGAAGTTTCGGGCGATCCGCGCTACCTCAACACCAGCCTTTCGGTTCGTCCGTACCGGGACTGGTAGCCCGCGAAGGCTCTGGGCTGCCCCGTCCAGCAATGGGCCACAACACGCTTTTTCCGCGTTCGTGATTTCGGTATGATCCCGCACACTGCCGGCCGGGCGGTGCAGGCATACGCATCGGGAATGACGGCCCGCAGGCAGCAAACACGCCATGGGATTGGAAAGGGAGACGCATATGTTCGAAAGACTGGAAATGGCCCCGCCGGACGCCATCCTGGGACTGACCGCCGCATTCCGGGAAGACCCCAATCCGCGCAAGATCAATCTCGGCGTCGGCGTGTATCAGGACAGCCAGGGCCGAACGCCCGTCCTGCCTTCCGTCGAGGCGGCCGAACAACGGGTGCTTCAGGCGGGCCCCATCGAGGGGTATCTGCCCATCGACGGCCTGCCGGAGTACGCGGCGCTGGTGCAGGCGCTGGTATTCGGGGCGGACCACCCGGTTATCCGGGAGAAGCGTGTGGTCACGTCGCACACGCCGGGCGGCACGGGTGCGCTGCGCGTTGCGGCGGACTTTATCCAGACCCAGCTTCCCGGGGCGAAGCTCTGGTTGAGCGAGCCGACCTGGGTCAACCACGGCAGCATTTTCGAGGCGGCCGGCATCGAAACGGCCACCTACCCCTACTACGACGCCGCGGCCCACGGGCTGGCCTTTGAGGCCTTGACCAGCGCACTCAGGAAGGTCCCCGCGGGCGACGTGGTGCTCCTGCACGGCTGCTGCCACAACCCCACGGGCGTCGACCCCGCGCAGGACCAGTGGCAACAGCTTTCGGACATCTGCGGCCAGGCTGGCTGGCTGCCGTTCTTCGATTTCGCCTACCACGGATTGGGCGACGGGCTCGAAGAAGACGCCGCCGCCGTGCGCGGCTTCGCGGTGCCCGGGCGCGACATGCTGGTCGCGTCGAGCTTCTCCAAGAACTTCGGATTGTACTGCCAGCGCGTCGGCGCGCTCTCGCTGGTCGCCGCAACATCCGAGGCCGCGAAAGCCGCTCAAAGCCACGTCAAACGCTCCATTCGGGCGAACTACTCCAATCCCCCCGCCCATGGCGCGCGGCTGGTCGTCGCGGTATTGAGTGACCCCGAACTCCGCGCGCGCTGGGAGCGAGACGTCAAAGACATCCGCGATCGCATCAACACCATGCGGAAGCTGTTCGTCGACACGCTCCAGGCCAGGGGCATCACGCAGGATTTCTCGTTCATCCAGAACCAGAAAGGCATGTTCTCGTTTTCCGGCCTCACCAAAGACCAGGTGGACACGCTCCGGAAGGACTACGGGATCTACATCGTCGGTTCGGGCCGGATCAATGTGGCCGGGATGACGGCAGCCAACATGGACTATCTCTGCGAAGCGATCGCCCGCGTCCTGTAAGCGGGCCGGGCGGGCGACGCCGGAGTTCTAGATCGCCGGATAAGGTGAGGAAACCTCCGCAAGGCCAATGCCCGTGGAGACGGTAGCGCACGGAGGTCTGCGCTTGCACAGGTCTCCGGGGCGCCAACGACGCGGAAGAGTTTTGGACAGGATTGACAGGATTGACACGATGAGCCGTTTGAGGGCGGTCATCGGCGTCGTGTCTGCATCCGGCGCGCCACCGGCGCGATTCCCCCGGCGATCATAGGAGCCGTGTCTACACCACGCCCCGCACGTCGATTGCAGAATTCTGCAGCGTTGTCCCCCGCTGGCGGGGGGGGGCCGCGAAGCGGACGGGGGTGGACTCTTTGGCCAGGGTATCCCCGTCCATGTTGTCCATACCGTCCATACAGTCCACCACGCGTCCGATGAGGAGCTGCCGCCGGCCCTGCTTCTTCTCTCCCCATCATCAAGGGCTCCTGACCACGCGCAACCATGCGGGGCTGGAATCCACCCCCGGCCACGCGGGCCGCGTGGCCACCCCCGCTAGCGGGGGACACAAGACCCGCACTACGATTTCGAACTTCGGTGGCGCTATGCTCTGCCGTCCCTACGGGACTTATGATTGGAGGGATGCGGAGGCCCCCACTGAAGTGGTGGGCTATTCTCTGTCGTCCCTGCGGGACTGGGAGCCCTTCGCCTTCCTTAGTCCCGACAACGCGAGCGTCTGAGCAATCTGCCGTCGCGTTACCCGGATCGGGGGGAGCCTCGACAATTCGTCTTGACGATTTCTCCTGCGGTATACTGCCGCATTCGTTCGTCCAACCGCCCATGTCCGCAACAGCGTATCCGGGGAGACTGAGATGATGCTCGCGATTGCCGTAGCCGCTTCCGCATTTGCCGCCGTCCAGGTGCCCGCGCCCGAAGGCGCGCTTCCGGTTGAGATCACGGGTCCGTGGACCATCGAGCTTGGCCCGGGCCGCATCGACACGCCCGATGGCGCGCGCGAGTTGCGGGAGGCCGTTTCCGTGAACATCGCGCCGGTCGAGCTGGTGCAGGTGCGCGGAGAGGAACACACGCCCCTCCCCGTGTTTGACCCCAACGCCGGCAGTTGGAGGCGCGGCGCAAAACTGAAGCAGCTCATCGCCGAGGAATGCACCGGCACGGGTCTCGCCGTAGCGTCAAGCATCCGGCTCACTTCCCAGCCGGGCGCCGCCGAGACGTTCGTGCCAGACACCGATTGCGTGGTGGATGCGTTCTGGGCGCAGATTGGCCGCATCGAGGGCGGCGCCATTGCTCCCGAGCAGGCCGTGTACGTGGATTACGATTACTACCCCGCCCGCGTTGACAGCATTCTCGTGGATGCTTCCGGCCGCGTGCGGGTCGCTCCGGGCAAACCGGGCGTCGGCAACATCCGTCTGCCCGAGCCCGGGCCCGGCGAGGTGGCCGTGTGCACGGTCTGGCATACCGGCATCATGACAGGCCTGGAACCCGAGAACATCTTCCCCATCCAGTTCGCCGTGACGGGCACAACGCTTCCCGCGCCCAGCGCGGAGCGCCTCCTTCCGAAAACCCTGGCCAAACTGCGCAACGGCGAGCCGGTCACCATCGTCGCGTGGGGAGACAGCGTCACCAACGGTGGCGGACTCCTGGCAGGGCAGGACGCCCTGTGGTACCAGCAGCAGTTTCTCGCGCGGCTTCAGGAGCGGTTTCCGAAGTCCGCGATCACACTGCACACCGCGGCGTGGCCCGGCAACAGCAGCCACGGCTACATGAGCGCGCCCGCGGGCGGGCAGTACGATTTCAAACGCGACGTGCTCGATCGGAAGCCCGATCTAGTCACCATCGAATTCGTGAACGATGCCTACCTTCAAGGCGACGCCCTCAACGAGCAGTACGCGAAGATCCGCGATGCCTTGCGGGCCATTCCGGCCGAGATCATCGTGATCACGCCCCATTACGTGCGCCAGGACTGGATGAACGTGACCACTGTGAAGGTGGATGAGGATCCCCGCCCCTACGTGCACGGCCTGCGCGAGTTCGCCGAGAAAAACGGCATCGCCGTGGCCGACGCCTCCCGGCTGTGGGGCGAATTGTGGCGCAAGGGCATCCCGTATCCCATCATTCTGGCCAACGCCATCAACCATCCCGACGAGCGCGGCATGAAACTCTTTGCCGACGCCCTGATGGCCGTGTTCCCGGAACAGTAACCCTGAACCCGTGCGCTGAAGCGACAGGCAATTGTGCGATGAGCAACCACGAACGAAAGCGCCTGGATACCTCGCCGCCGTCCGAACCCTTGCGGTCGACGCCCTTCGCCGACCTCGCGGAGCGGCTGACCGGGGCGCTGCCCCAGCAGGGGCAGCATCCGCCGCAGGCCGCGCCCAAAGCCGAGATTCTCCGGCCGCGAAGACACCCCTGGCAGGTTGCGCGCACCCGGAAAAGCGCGTATGACCTGGCGTTTGAGCACCGCGCCAAAGGCAAAGGGGTCACCGTGCTCCGCCGCGTCACGGGCGACCTGGAGACCCTCCTGGGCGAGCTCAAGAAACGCTGTGGGGCAGGCGGCACGGTTCGCGAAGACGCCATTGAGCTTCAGGGCGACCACCGCAAGGCCATCGAGTTCTATCTTCGCGAACAGGGGCTCTGACCGCCTGCCCGTCGTGTCACGGGGCCGTGGATGAGGCGATGCCGATGAGGTGCAGCAATTCCTCGACGACCATGCGGCGGCTGGCGTCGGCCTGGTAGATGGCGGCCACCTGCTCGCGCGCCTTGCCCACCTCGCCGCACGCTTTTCCGCGGGCAATCAACTCCCGGCAGAGGGCGGGCATCGGCCCCCAGTGTCCGCATTCGGTGAATTGGTCGTTAAGAAAGATGAATTGAGGGATGGCCTCGCCCCCGTTGGTCAGGAAACGCGCGAAAACGTCCGGCCGGTCCTCACGGCAGAGGTAGCGCACCTGAAGGTTCGTTGCGGCATTGGCCAGGGCTTCCAGCACCGGCACGTGACGCACCACGTCGCCGCACCAGTCTTCCGCAATCGCAACCACCTGGACGGGCCGCGCAAGGCCCTTCAGCAGGGCTTTGACGTGGGGTTCGAGCGCCTGGCCGGCGCGCAGCGATTTCATGGTTTTCTGGTTCTCGGGGTTCGTGCCGCGTTTCAGCCAGTCGTCGAAGGCCTGGCCGGCAGTGAAGATGGCCTGCCAGTCGAGCACGGGCAATATGGGAGGTTGTGGCATGGATTCAACTCCTTCGATGGCGCGGACTTCTTGACAGGACCGCGCTCGCTTCCGCAAACTATCCTCTTTCAGGGGCATACGGTATAACATGCGGAGAGGTCCCTGTTGATTCCCGGCCACCGCAGCGCCGCAGCGCACCCGCGTGGAGCGCCCGGCGCTTGGAATAGGCGCGCCGTACCGTGGTGTTGCCGTAAAGGCGCGGGTCACAGTCACTTCCGCTCCGCCCCTGAAGGCGTTTACGCTATCCGAGGAGATACGATGAAAATACTGCTTGCCCGGCCCCGGGGCTTCTGTGCGGGCGTCGAACGCGCCATTAAATGCGTGGAGCGCGCCCTCGAACTCTACGGCGCGCCCGTGTACGTGCTCAACGACATTGTTCACAACGCGCACGTGGTCAATGAACTGCGGGAAAAGGGCGCCGTGTTCGTCAAGCAGCTCGAGGACGTGCCCAAGGGTTCGCACCTTCTCTTCAGCGCCCATGGGGTCTCCCCGTCACGATGGGAGGACGCGCGCGAGCGCCAGCTCGAGGTCATTGATGCGACCTGCCCGCTCGTGGCCAAGGTGCACAACGAAGCGCGCCGGTTCGCGGACAAGGATTTCACGATCATCCTCATCGGCGAACCCGGCCACGACGAAACCATCGGCACCATGGGCTGGGCTCCGGAGCATATCCGGCGCGTCTTCACCATCGAGGAAGTGGAACGGCTTGAGGTGCCCAATCCCGAAAAAGTGGCCTACATCACGCAAACCACCCTGAGCGTCGACGATTGCGCGCGGGTCATCGAGGCGCTCACGCAACGTTTTCCCAACATCGCCGGTCCCCGCTCCGGGGACATCTGTTACGCCACGCAGAACCGGCAGGCCGCCGTGAATGCGTTGTCGGCGCAGGTCAACCTGGTCCTGGTGGTCGGCGACCGGGCCAGCGCCAATTCCACGCGTCTGGCGGAGATCTGCAGGGTCCAGGGCATTCCCGCCTATCTGATCTCGTCCGCGGACATGATTCAGGAGGCGTGGCTGGACGGCGTCGATTCCATCCTGCTCACGTCCGGCGCGTCGGCCCCCGAACGGCTGGTTCAGGGTGTAATTGAGTACTTCAGGTCGCGCGGCGCCTGTGACGTGGAAGAGAGCGAGGCCGTGCTCGAGGACGTGCACTTCAAGCTCCCCGCGGCCATCGCGTAAGCGTTTCGCCCGGCGTGGCTTCAGGAGGAATTGGCGGCTTCCACGGCCGCGCGTTCCCCCAAACGCATCCGCAGTCTCGTGGCATGGGCCAGGGCCTCGCCGGCCGGGAAACGGTACCCGCCCTGAATGCCGGGACCATGGTACGTAGAATGGGAATCCCGGGCCCCCGGGCCCCCGAGATTGCATTGCCCTGCGTGCATATGGTACGATACGCCCTCGATTTTAGGTGAGATCTGTCTATTTTTCAGGGAAGCACTGTCTCCGACGTGGGAACGGCATGTTTGAATCGTTGACAAAACGGCTGGAAGCCGCCTTCAAAAACATTCGCGGTCAGGGAAAACTGACCGAGAAGAACATGAAGGACAGCCTCCAGGAGATCCGGCGGGCGCTGCTCGAGGCCGACGTTAACTACAAGGTCGTCAAGCAGTTCATCGCGGATATCCAGGAGCAGGCGCTGGGCCGGGAGGTCCTCGACAGCATCCAGCCGGGCCAGCAGATCGTCAAGATCGTTCACGATGAACTCGTGAAAACCATGGGCGGAGCAAACGAACCCCTGAAGCTTGCCGAAACCCCGCCGACGCTCATCATGATGGTGGGCTTGCAGGGCCAGGGCAAGACCACGTCGGCGGGCAAGGTCGCGCTGCATCTCAAGAAGAAGGGGCACAGGCCGCTCCTGGTCGGGGCGGACGTGTACCGCCCCGCAGCCATCAAACAGCTCGAGATCGTGGCGCAACAGGCGGGCGTGGAAAGCTTCAGCCTCGGGGAGCACGCCGACCCCGTGGACACCTGCGTCATGGCCCGCGGCGAAGCCCAGATGCGCCAGTGCGACGTCATCATCATGGACACGGCAGGCCGGCTGCATGTCGACGAGCAGATGATGGGCGAGGTGCGGCGCATTCAGGCCCAGGTAGCGCCTCATGAAATCCTGTTCGTCGCCAACGCGATGACCGGTCAGGACGCGGTCAACAGCGCCAAGCAGTTTCACGACGCGCTGCCCCTGACGGGCGTCGTGTTGACCCAGTTGGATGGCGATGCGCGCGGCGGCGCGGCGATCAGCCTGATCAGCGTGACGGGCTGCCCGATCAAGTTCGTCGGCACGGGCGAGAAACTCGACGCGCTTGAACCGTTCCATCCCAAGCGGATGGCCGACCAGATTCTGGGCATGGGCGACATCGTATCGCTCGTTGAAAAGGCCCAGGAAGTCGTCGACCGGGAGCAGGCGCTCAAGTTTCAGGAAAAGGCGCGCAAGGCAACCTGGGACCTCGAAGATTTTCTGCAGCAGATGCAGCAACTGAAGAAGATGGGCTCGATCGGCGACCTGGTCCAGAAAATCCCCGGTATGAAGAAGATGATGGGCAAGGGGATGATGGATGTGGACGAAGACGAGATGAAATACGTGGAGGCCATCATCTACTCGATGACGCCGGAAGAGCGGCAGAAGCCGAAGATCATTAACGGCAGCCGGCGGCGGCGTATCGCGGACGGCAGCGGCACCACGGTGCAGGAAGTCAACCGGCTGCTCAAGGATTTCGAGCAGATGCGGAAGATGATGAAGAACATGATGAAGGGCGGGAAAAAAGGCCGGCGGGGCATGCCCATGATGCCCGGCTTCTGACGCCGCGGCCGCTATCGCCGCATTTTCCTGCCCTTGGGCGCTTTGATGGTCACGGAATAGATATGACGGATTCAGGAGGGCCGCGGAACCGCCGCGGTCAGGAGAGAAAGGAACCATGGCAACAGTAATTCGCATGAAACGAGGCGGCCGCACCCATGCGCCGTATTACCGGGTGGTGGTGATGGACGGACGGAGCCGCACCAAGGGCCGCGTGATCGAGGAAATCGGCGTGTACCATCCCTGCGCCCGGCCCGAACCGCGCGTTGAGATCGATGCCAAGCGTGCGCTCCGGTGGTTGTGCGACGGCGCCCAGCCGTCGGACACCGTGCGGTCCATCCTGACCCGGCAGGGCGTCATGGATATGTACGCCAAGGGAACGAAGCCGGAAGAGCTGCCCGACGCCACCCCGGCGGAAGAAGCCGCGGCCGAAACCGCCGCGCCTTCTCCGGAAGCGTAGGACTGAGCAGCGCGGGCCCGGACATGCCCCGCAAGGGCATGGGCCGTGAACGAGGATTCGCACCGTGAAGCAACTCATTGAGTTTATCGCGAAGAAGCTGGTGGATCATCCCGAGGACGTTCAGGTGACGGTCATCGAAAGCGAAGATGGCCAGTGCTATGAACTGCGCGTCCACGCGGACGATATGGGCAAGGTGATTGGACGGGACGGGCGGACGGCGAAGGCCATTCGCACCATCCTCAGTACGGCCGCGAACAAACAGGACTTGCGGGCCACGCTCCAGATCGTGGAGTGATGCGCGCCCTGAGGACGTATGGCCAGGCGCACCGTAGTAGCGGGCAAGGTTCATTCCGTGAATCCGGGCAAGCGGCAGGTGCGCATCCAGGCGGCGGGCGGCGACGTCCCCGATAACGCGTTTCTGGGGCGCTTGCGCCTGCGACTGACGGACGGCCGCGAATTGCGGCCCCTGGTGGCCGCATTGCGGCGGCCGAAGGAATGCGTGGTCGTGGAGTTTACGCCGGGAACGCCGCGCGACAGCGTGGCCGGCATGCGTGGGGCCGAGGTCCTCTGGGAGGCCGACGAGGACGCCATCGTCCTGCTGGGCCGGCTCGAAGCGGATGCCCTGCTCGGCATGCGGCTGGTCGGTCCCGGCGCGACCGGGCTCGGCGAAGTCGTGGGCGTGCTTCAGACGCCCGTCCATGCCGTGCTGGAAGTGGCGGGCGCCGACGGGCACCGCCTGCTGCTCCCGATGGTTCGGGAAGTGGTGGAACGGATAGATTGGGAATCCGGGGTGATTCTCGTGGGAGACATTGCCCCATTCGCGGTGGACGATGCGGATTGACGTCCTCACGCTGTTCCCGGAGTTTTTTGATGCTCCGCTCAAGGCGAGCCTTTTGGGCAAGGCCGTTGAGCAGGGCACGCTCGAGGTCGCGGTCACGAACATTCGGGACTTCGCGATCGACCGGCACCGCACGGTGGACGACGCACCGTACGGCGGCGGTCCGGGCATGGTGATGCGGTGCGAGCCGATTGCGGCGGCCCTGGAAAGCCTGGCCGGCCGCAACTCGCTGCGGCGGGTGGCGCTGATGTCGCCGCGCGGCCGGCGGCTCGACCAGGGGCTGGTGCGCGAGCTGGCGTGCGCGCCGGACCTGGTTCTGGTGTGTGCACGGTATGAAGGCGTGGATGAGCGCGTGAGCATGACGCTCTGCACGGAAGAGATTTCGATCGGCGATTACGTGCTGAGCGGAGGCGAGTTGCCTGCGCTGGTGATAATTGAAGCCCTGAGCCGGATGTTGCCCGGTGTGGTGGGCGACTGGGAATCGGTCACGACGGACTCGTTTTACGGCGGGTTGCTGGGGCCGCCCCAGTNNTGACGCGCCCGCCGGTGTTCCGTGGCCTCGAGGTGCCCGCGGTCTTGCGCGACGGCAACCATGCCGTCATCCAGCGGTGGCGGCGCCGGGAGGCGCTGCGGGCCACGCGCGCGCGACGTCCGGATTTGTTAATGAACTGTAGCGAAGAAGACCGTTTGCTCCTGGAGGAAATCGACCGGGAAGAAGCAGAACGGAAGCGAGGAGAACAGCCGTGAAATTCGCGAAGGCAGTCGAAGCGCTCAGCCAGGAGCAGAAACAGGCCGCGGAGAAGGTCCCGCAATTCCGGATCGGCGACACCGTACGCGTCCACTTCCGGATTGTGGAAGGCGAGAAAGAACGCATTCAGGTGTTCGAAGGCGTGATCATCAGCCGTTCGGGCGGTACGGGCGCCAACGCGAGGTTCACCGTGCGCCGGGTGGCGTTCGGTGAAGGCGTCGAGCGCGTGTTCCCGCTCCACTCGCCGCGCGTGGAAAAGGTCGAGGTGATTCGCGAGGGCAAGGTGTGCCGCGCCAAGCTGTATTACTTGCGCGAGCGGGCCGGAAAAGCGGCGCGCGTGAAGGCCAAGGGCCGTTCGACGACCGCCAAAGACGAGCAATAACCGCGACGTTTCGCGCTCAGGATGTTCCGGGTTTTCCGGCGCCCGCATCGGCCCGCCTTGCGGTGGGTTCGTATGCGGGCTATTCTACGGGTGTTGTGCCATCGGGCGGGATCCTCGGGCAAACTGGTGTGGGATGGAATCGATGCCGAAACGCACCCTCAACAAAGCACGCGCCGCTGTGGAGGCGGGGCCGCCGCATGCGCGGGAGCATGTGACGGCCGGATGCCGCGCCCGTCGCTCCGGAACCCCGAAACCTCACGCGACCCGCCCGCAGACGGCGCAGTGGCGCGAGGAACTGCAGGCCGGCCTCCTGGAGCGCCAGGCGGCAGAGCAGGGCTTTTGTCGTGTGGCCGGGGTCGATGAGGCGGGTCGCGGCCCCTTGGCGGGCCCCCTCGTGGCGGCGGCCGTCGTGCTGGGCCATCCCCTGCCCGACCTGAATGACTCCAAACAATTGACGCCCGAAAAGCGGGCGCATCTGTACGACGTGCTGCGCAATGGTCCCCACGCCATCGGCATCGCCGTGGTTTCGTCCGGCGAGATCGACCAGATCGGCATCCAACCGGCCAATTACGCGGCCATGCACCGCGCCGTCAACCAGATCACGCCCCTGCCCGACTACCTTCTGGTCGACGGGTTTGAGATTGCTGGCTGCCCGCTCCCCCAGTGCCGCATCATCAAGGGGGATTGCCGTTCCCAATCGATCGCCGCCGCGAGTATTATGGCGAAAGTCACGCGGGACCGCATCATGGACGAACTGGACGGCCAGTATCCCCAGTACGGGTTCGCGCGCCACAAGGGATACGGCACGAGCGAACATCTCGACGCCATCGCGCGATGCGGGCCGTGCCCCCATCACCGGCGCTCGTTTGCGCCGTTTGCGCGTTCGCTGCAGACGGGGCCGTTATTCTCGGAACCGGACGAGGACTCCTGCTCATGCGCCATGTGATTATCGCCGTCTGCCTGGTGCTTGCCCTGGGGTGCCAGACCATGCCCCTCGCCCCGGCGGAGGCCCCGAGTGCCCGGGCGCAGGCCTTCAACCATTACCTGATGGGCGACATCCACCGCCGGAACGGCCGCTTCGAGCAGGCGATCACCGAATTCGTCACGGCGCACGAATACGCCCCCGACGATCCGAATCTCGTCAAGCACATCATCCGCGGCTGCCTCATGATTCACGATCTGGAAAACGCCCGGACCTATGCGGAAGACCTGGCGGACGATTACCCCGACGATCCCGCCGCCTGGTTCATCCTGGGCCGGATCTACCGCCAGCAGGAAAAGTACGATGAGGCCACGGAGACCTTTACCAAAGCCCTGAACCTGACGGCCTTCAACGTCTTCATTTACGATGAACTGCTCCAGTCCGAGGAAGAATCGAACGATCTCGTGTCCGTGGTCGACATCTACACGAAGCTCGTGCAGCTTCACCCGGATTCCGCGATGCTCTATGAGCGGCTTGGGCTGAGCCTCGCGCGCATCGAGAAGAACGAGGAGGCAAAGGCGTATCTGCAGAAAGCCCTCGAGCTAGACTCCGAATTGACCAATGCCCGGAACCTGCTGGGCCTGATCCATCTGGAACTGGGGGAAAACGAGTCCGCGGCGGCCCAGTTCCGCCGGTACCTGACGTCGTCTCCGGACGATGTGAGCGCGCGCGAACATTATGCGGCGGCCCTGGCCCGCCTGGGCCGCTACGATGAGGCCATCGAGGAAGTCACCACGCTGTGCGAACAGGCCGGCGCCGAAGCCCGGCACCATCTCCAGCGCATGTACCTGCTCCTGCGCGCGGGCCATCCGGGGGAGGCCGGCCGGGCCGTCCCCCCGAACGACGCCCCCATCATGGGCACCGTGCTCCGCGCATGCGCACGAAAACTCGCCGGGGAACCCTATCTGCCGCTACTGGAATCCCTGGATGAAATCGATGGCGACATCGACGCCGAAAGCCACGATTATCTCCAGGAAATCCTGTTTTTATACGGCGCTGAGCCGACCGGCGCTTTCCTGCTCGAGCTCATGCGCGACATCAATGCCGAAGGCCTGCAGTCCCAGCGCTTCAACATCCTCCAGGCGCGGATTCTCATGGCGCTGGACCGGCACCGGGAAGCGGCGCCGGTGCTGCTCGCCACCCTCGACCGGTTCGGCGCGGACAAATGGCTGCATTATTATCTGGCCATCATTTACGACGAGTTGAAAGAGCCGGCCAACACCGAAAAGCACATCGAGGCCTGTCTGCAACTCGATCCGGACGATCCGGACGTCCTGAACTTCCTGGGATACTTCTTCGCGGACAACAACAAGAATCTCGACCGCGCTGAGACCCTGATCAAGCGCGCGCTCGAACTGTCGCCCGACAACGGCTTCTATCTCGACAGTCTCGGCTGGGTCTATTACCGGCAGGGAAAAGTCGACCTGGCGATCGAATACATCCGGCGCTCCATTCTCCGGCTTGAACGAGACGATGCGGTGGTCCGGGATCACCTCGGCGACGCGTACCTGCTCAAGGGGGAGGCAGACAAGGCGGTGGAGGAATGGGAGCGTGCGCACCGCCTCGACCCTGAGCTGGAAGGCGTAGCCGAGAAGCTCAACCGGCATCGCGTGCGGCAGCAGCAGCGGTGAACAGGCCCGTGCCGCGAAATGCCGGTCCGCCCGGCGACCGCACAACGGTCCCGGGACCCCCGAAGACACCCCCGCGGAGAGGGCTGCCGCAGGAAGGAGTATTCTCTGTGACTTCGCTGATTCTGCTCGAAATGGTCTTCTGTGTCGTGAGTCACGCCGCGATGGGCGAAACCGTCGTGACACCCCCGGCGCCGCCCACGGTCAGGGTGATCCATGAAGAAACGGTTTATACGCACACCCCGGCGAACAACGGCTCGGGACCGTTCTGGAGTTCGGGCTGCACCACCCTGGCCCGGGTTGGGGACACCGTGGTGCTCTCGGAGATGGAAACGGGCCAGGATGTGCCGCTGCTCTGCAACACCCGGTGGCGGCTGCACACGCGCACCGGGGCGGGATGGAGTCTCTTTGCCGAAGCCGACGGCTACCGCCAGCGCGAACCCGCCGTCCTCGCCACCACGGGACCCGACGCGTTCTATCTGTACGTGAACGACAGCACGCAACCGCCCGGCACCAAGTATGGCGCCTGCACGCCCTATCTGCTGAAATTCACCCTGGGAAACGCGGCCAGTCCCGAAACGCTCCGCCCAGTTTGGGAGGACGAGCCCACGTTTACCGATCATTCCTACCGGGGATACGCGGCGGACCGCGACGTCCAGGAACTGCTCATGCTCAACATAGACGCCAGGACAAGCGAGCAGAACTGGTGTCACATGAAGGCCAACGGCGAGCTCCTGGGCAACGGCAAAATCACGTTCCCCATCCGGGCCTGCTATCCCCAGGCCGCGCTGAAATCCGGCGCCGCGTACGTCCTCGCTGTCGGCGATATCCAGGAACCCGTCAAGGAATGGGCGGACTACAAATTCGAACAGACGAAGAGTTCCTGGGACTATGTCTTCCGCATCCTGTATTTCACGTGGACACCCGACCTCAGCTCGCAGGGATTCGCCCCCGCCATTGAAATCGCCAATGTCGACGCCACGGCGGGGCACGTGTTCGGCCAGGACCTCCATATCGCCTCCAACGGCGACGCGTACGTCATGTACACCCAGCGGCCGGTAAGCTCGCCGCTCCTGCGCGACAGGTTCTTCCCGGACCTTTCCACTGCGGATTCACTCTACCTGGCCGCCGTACGCGATGGCCAGCTCGTCGAGCGGAAACTGCTCTTCGAGGGGACGGACACGCGCCAGCCCGGCTGCGCGCGCTTCCATGTCGCGGCAAACGGCGGCCTCTACGCGCTCGTATACGCGGCCATCGACGGTGCGCCGGGCAACTACCTCATGCCTCTCGACCCGCCGCAGGACACACCCGCGCTCATCCCCATCCCTCTCCAGCAACCATCGGCCACGTTCCTTCTGGCCAGCCCGCGCGCGGGCAATGCGCCCTCGAACACCATCGACCTGGCCGGCGCCGGCCCTGCAAACAGCGTCGTGTACGCGCAGATGTCCCTGGAGGAATGAGCCGCGGGACCGCCTGCGGCCGATGGTCCCGCGCAGCTCCGGTCACCGGCATCACCGCGCCCCGCCCTGACGCATTGACAACTCTTGACGCTGCGTCATATCATGGGCGCATAATGACCATACAAACACGCAAACAACGCGAACTTCGCAGACGCGAAGAGCTTTTTCTTCAGGTTGCACGCCGGCTGCTCCTCGAGCGCGGTTTTCATGGCTTGACCATGGATCGCATCGCCGAGGAAACCGAGTATTCGAAGGGGACGATCTACCTGCATTTCGGCTGCAAGGAAGAGCTGATCCTCGAACTCGGGAAACGCTCCCGCCGCCAACGCCTGGAACTCATCACCCGCGGCGTCACTTTCGACGGCCGTCCACGCGAGCGCATGGTGGCGATTGGGGTAGCCGTGGATATTCATACGCGCTTATTTCCAGACGATGTCCGCATCTGGGAGATCATGAATGCGGAGTCCATCATCGAGAAGATCCCGGCCGATCGCCAGCCGGACCTCAAGGCCTCCGATATCGCCGTGAATGACCTGCTGATCGGGCTGGTGAACGACGCGATCGCGTGTGGCGACCTGGTCCTGCGCCCCGGTGATTCGCCCCAGGAGATCACGTTCGGGCTGTGGGCCATCACGGACGGCGGATTTGCCGCCATCCTCGGAAACGCGCCGCTGGAGCACTTGAACCTTCGGGATCCGTACGCGGCGATTTTTAAGAATTGCCACGTTCTCGGCGACGGGTACGGGTGGCATCCCTTGTCTGCGGAATGGGATTATGACGCGACTGTCGAGCGCATCCGTCGCGAGATTTTCCCGGAGGAATCGCGCCTGGCTTTCGGCGGCGGGGAAGCGGCCTGACCAGGCCGGGGGCCGCTCGTGGCGGCAGGGGGCATTCCCGCGGCTGCGGTGCCGGTTCACGCCGGACAAGGGTGGCGGAATCACAAACAAGCGCGAACCGCAACCAGGATAGGCACCATGCAGGCACGATTTCGCCCGCTCCCGGTTCTCTTTGTGATCACGGCGGCATTCGGTATGGCTCAGGCGCAGTCCGGCGTTCTTTTCAACGGCAATGAGCTCGGCCTCGAGCGCTTCGGGGCGGGCGTCCCCGGAGGGTGGCTGCTCGACGGCAACGACTTCACGTGGGAGGCGGAGACCGGACCGGGCCGGCTCGGACCCGGCGCGGGGCGCATCCCCTTCGGCGGCAACGGACGCATTGAGCTCACCTCGCCTGCGCGCCGCCTGGAACACGGCCGCCCGTACACGCTTCTCCTGTGGTTCCGGTCCGAGCCCGCGGGCGCAGCACTCTCGGTGTCGCTTCATGACAACGAGACCCGCCAGTCCCTGGCCTTCGAACAGACGGCCACCGCCACGCCGGAGTGGCAGCAGTTGCGCATCACCCGCACACTTCGGGAAGCCGTGAAAGGCTGTTATTACCTCCGTCTGTCGGCGAAGGGCGCCAACACCACCCTCTGGCTTGACGGCCTCTGGCTGGGCGCCACGGAGGCGGAACCGCCCGCGGACTGGCAGCCTGCCTGGCATGCGGCCGCTGTGGCCGTCGCGCCCGAAGCACCGTGGGGCGTCGTGGCGGGAAACGGGCCGCTGTGTTACCGGGTACGCGTCGCGGGCGCGCTCGCCCCGGGAGCGCGGCTTGAAACCCGCGTCATCTCCACCTCCGGCGAGAGCGCCGGCCAGCCCGCCCTCCCACTCGACACAACGGGTTCCTGGACCGGCACGGCTGAGATCTCCGGGGACAGCGCAAACCGGTTTGGGATGTTTCGTGTCGAGGCTACGGTTGTCGATCCGTCCGGCACGACCCTGTCGCCGATGACCGAGACTTTGCTGGCGCGAGCGCCGGAACCGTTCCCCGCGCCGTTCCGCGACTCGTATTTCGGGATCCACGTGAAGCTGACCGCGCCGGACCTGGAGGCCATGGCGCGCCTGGGCTACAAATGGTTGCGCATCCATGATGCGTCCGGCATCACCAAATGGGGCCTGATCGAGCCCGAACCCGGCCGATGGCTCTGGCACGACGACGAAGTGGCGCTGGCCCGGGAAAAGGGCTTCTTCATTCTCGGCATGCTCGACAGCGCGCCTCCCTGGGAATCCGGTGCGCAGGAGGAGGGCTATTTCAGCATCTACAGCGTCCCCAAAGACCCCGAGAACTGGCGCAACTACGTGCGGCGCGTGGTCGCGCATTACAAGGGCGCGATCGATGACTGGGAGGTCTGGAACGAACCCTGGAATCCCATGGGGTTCTTCAAGGGGGGCAATCCGCAGCGCTACACCGAGCTGCTCACCATCGCCTTCACGGAGACCAAGGCAATCAATCCCGGCGCGGTGCTCGTCGGCATCGACACGTGGCCGCCTTACTGGGACGCGATGACCCTCGCCGCCGGGGCATACGACTATTACGACGTCCTGTCGTTTCACCGCTACGACCCCGGCATGCACGGGTATCCGAACGATCCCATCGACCGCATTGCGAAACGGCTGCGCAAGGCCCAGGAAAAATACGGCACCCCCAAACCCCTCCTGTTCAGCGAAGGCGGGCCCGACGTGACGGTTTTCCACGGGTCCTTCTTCTCGTTCGCGGAACCGGCGCTTACCGGAGACTGGTCGTGGTGCGCCGACCAGTACGCGCGCATGTACCTCTCCACGATCGCCTCCGGGGTCCAACGATTCTTCGCGTATTCCGTCCACAACCACACGCACCACGGCCATTCGACGCACATGATGGTCGAGCCGGGGCCGCTGCTGCGCCCGCTTCATCTCACCGTGGCAGCCCTGGCGCATTTCGTCGACGGCGCGGACTACGTTGAACGGCTTCAGCCTGCCCACGACATCAGCGCGCACGTGTTTGCCCAACCCCATGACCGCCCATATGCGACGGGAGGGTGCACCGTGGTCGTGCTGCACGCGAACGGCCTGGATCCGGAGCCCTTGCCGCGGCCGGTGCCCGAGGGCGTCGCCTGCTACGACCGCTGGGGCAACCCGAACGCGCCGCCGACGGAGGCGCTGCGCAGCCCGGTCTATCTGGTGGCGGCCGGCGACGCCGCCGTCGCCCTGACGTCCGCCCTCGCGCCTGCCGGGCCGGGCTCGCAACCGTAGGAGCACACGCCATGCCGCGAAAGAGTCTCGTTTGCCTGTTTGTCTGCCTCACGTGCGCGGGCGCATGGGCCCAGATGTTCCCGGAAGAACGCGACGGGCTGAATGCGCTGCTGGACCAGGTTGAGCGTTCCCTCACCACGCAAACTCCTCCGCTGTGGTCGCTGTTTTCGCCCCTGGGTTCCCTGGCCATCGCGGGCAACGGCGAGGGGAGCTGCACCACCGCCCGGCGCGACGAACTGCGCCGCAACCCCGGCGCCGCCGCAGCCTTCGCCCTGCCCCCGGGCGCCCGGGCCACGTTCCGCGTGTTTGAGACCGCCCGCGAACTGAGGATGGGCCAGGTCATCTTCGAATCGCCCGAAAAAAAGCACTGGCTGGCGACCTTCGCGGCGCTGCCCGACGGCCCCGGGGACGCGTACCGCCTGACCGCCCTGTGCGTGTTTCCTGCCGATCAGCTCCTCTCTGCCGGGGCCTCGCAGGATGCCGTGAGCGTGGTGAAGGAATGGGAACGGGTGGTCCGGGACGGTCAGATGGTGGAACTGCGCCGGCACCTCTACCCCGAGCCGTTTCTGGGCATCCTGGGCAAGGGCGGCATGGAACTGTTCCTCTATGTGGATCCCGAGCGCTACATCACGATGGCGCGCTACGTCGTGGAAGTGGGCCGCCCCGAGGTCTCCGAGATGTCCGGACTCCACGTGTGCTCGAACGGCGTCATCGCCGCGGTCACCGGCACCTGGAAAGCGCCCAACGTCGTGTTCGGCCTCGGCGATTACCGTTTCACCGCACTCCTGCTCAAAACGGATGGGGCCTGGAAAGTGGCCGGCCTGTTCATGGGCACGCAGACGCAATATTGAACGCAACCGCCGGAACCCGGGCCGACGGGGCATGCGCCCGGGCGGATGCGGCGGCGTTTACCTCACGCCGAGAGCGTGCCGGATTCGATGTCCGCAATGAGTTGCCTGCCGAGCGCGAGCGCCGCTTCCGGGAACCGCCACTGCGCGGCAAGCCGGTCCGACACCAGTGCGCGCAGTTGGGGCAGCACCAGCATTTCCGCGGCCTGTTCGCTCGACAACGACCGCGCCACGTACGAATCCTCATCGAACGTGTCGAAGAAACTCTGCAGTCCCCGCTGCGCGTCACCGCCTACCGCGCCGAAATCCTGGCCGTAGATGTGCATGGCCGAACTGTAGTCCGCGTAACTGCCCACGCGGACCGTGCGTCCCGACTTCGCGGCGATTTGCCTGGCCACGACCTGTTGAAGGAAAGTGATGCCGATGACGTTGTCCGCCCACGCCTTGTAGAGGTCGCGCGACCGCCACATAGTGTTCATGTTCAGCACCAGGTTCCCGGCGGCATCCTCCGGACACCGCAACTGCACCTCACGCAGGCACGGCACGTCTTCTTTCAGGTACGGATCGATATTGGGCACGGAGGTGGTCGCGACGGCCCGCCGCGAAAAGGGGGTCTGGGCAATGCGCTCGATGGCCAATGCCATCTGGTCGACGCTGTCCCCATTCACGTCCGGGTGCGCAAACAGCCGCTGATGGTACGTATAGGGCCACTCGGTAGCCGACAACTCGCCCGACAGCGCCTCCCGCAGCTTCTCCATGGGGACGACCATGTGATCCTTGATGCCCATGATCTCGGCAATGTAGGTCCCGATCTCGCAGAACGACACCGGCGGAAAGCGCGGCTCGCCAAACGGCTCCGTCACCTCGATGAGCACGCGCGCGTCGCGGCTGGGCGGGTCAATGTACGCGCCGCTGGCGTCCCTGCGATCGTATTCCGTGCGGATGGCCAGTCCCTGCTCCCACACCGCTTTCATCGCGCGGTAATGGGCCCGCGGAATCGTGTCCGCCACTACGTGCAACGCAGGAATGCGTCCGCCGGCATCAGCCTGTTCCGTCATAGGGCGCTCCTCCCTCTCTGCGGTTTGAGCGCCTATCATAGGCGCCCCCGCCCCCCCGCGCAACCGGCGCAGGACGCACACCAAAGGATGCCAGGCTTTCAGGGGAAGCAATCGGCGATGGCATGGTGGGCCAGGTGGACCGTATGGACCGTATGGACCGTATGGACGTGCCGGACCGAACGATTGCGAAGGGGTCGAACAGAGGCGCCGTCCACCCCGTCCACCCCGTCCATCCGCATCTTGTTCCTCTGCGTCGTGCCTACCTGATTCAGAACCAGGGCCCTTGGACAATTTCCGGGACTCGTGATAGACTGACGCCAGCGTCGGCGAGCGGGAAGGAACGCGAAATGGACTGTTCGGTCTGTAAAATCCGGAGTGCCGTGGGCTACTGCGGCGTCACGCACGAACTTCTCTGTGAAGAGTGCGGCGTTCATTGCGACCAGTGCGGCATGTTTGTGGGCGCTGAGCACCTCTATGAGACCGCCAAAGGCGTCCGGCTCTGTCCTAAATGCCAGGAAGAGCGCAAGGCCCGGAAAGCCGCCAAGCACAAACACCACCATGACCGCGAGCACGACCGGGAGCACGCCTCCGCCCACCCGGCGGCGGACACCAGTCTGGCGGCCCTGGAAAGCGCGCCTCCACCACCTGGCGATCTCGACGAAGAAGATGCGGTCGTCGACGAAGAGGCGGCGCTGACCGTCAGCGGCTACCAGAAATGGCAACCCTGGCAGTTCAGCATGCTGCTGGCGGTATTCGGGGTGATCTGCGCCACGCTGATCATTATCTTCCCCTCGTTCCGCGGCATCAAAGTGGGCGGCGGCGCCTATTTCCCGATGGCGTACATCGTCGTCTTTCTGCCGCTGCTGGCGTTTGTGTGGGCGTTTATCGGCCTGACGTACGCGAAATTCTGGGAAGACCGCGAGAAATGCCTCGTCAGTTCCGGACTGGGCATTCTGGCGATCATCATGCTGTTTGGGTCCTGGTTCACCGACCCGGTCCGGCAGGCGGAAGAACAGACCGAAATCGCGGTCCGAACGCGCGACGACATGAGCGCCCAGGAACTCGCCGAGTGGCGTGAAGGCATTTTGAACCGGTACCGGTATTGAGCGGGGACCGAAGATGACTTGGGTCGCGGAAGCCTACGACTTCTTCCTGGCAAACAAGTGGTGGCTCGTCGCGCTGATCCCCGTGGTCATCGTGGTCTTTTTCGTCAAGATCTCCCGATAACGCCCATCCCGCCGGCGAGGAACAGGCTCCCCATGGATAACACACACACGATTCGACACATTGTCTGGGACTGGAACGGAACTCTGCTGGACGACCTGGACTTGTGCCTCACCGCCCTGCACGAGCTGGGCAGGCCCCGGGGAATTCCCCCGGTTACACTCGAGACCTACCGCGAAGCATTCACGTTTCCCGTCGTGGAATACTACAAGGCGCTGGGATTCGACCCCTCGCCCAGGGCGTTTGAAGAGGCGGCCCGTGAATGGGTCCGGATGTACGCCGACCGGGTCTACTCCGCAAGCGGGCTGTATGAGGGGGCCGTCGAGACCCTCGCGCGCCTGCGAGACGCCGGCCTGCGCCAATGCCTCGTGTCCGCCCACCAGCATGACATGCTCCTGGATGCGGTCAGGTATTTCGGCGTGTTCGAATACTTTGACACCATTCGCGGACTCCATAACCATTACGCCGAGAGCAAAGTCGACCTGGGACGGCAGTGGCTGGCCGAGCTGGCTCCGCCGCGCGACGCGGTCCTCATGATTGGCGACACGCTGCACGATCTTGAAGTGGCGAACGAGCTGGGCGTCCGCTGTCTGCTTGTAGCCCAGGGACACCAGTCGGAAACGCGGCTGCGCGCCACGGGCGCCCCGGTGGTCGCCTCGATCCGCGATGTGCCGGCGTTCCTGAGACTTTGACCGTTTTCGCGAGACGCGCCGTCATTCGTCAAGCATGCCGCGCACCTGCTCCGTCAGCGATTGCACGGTGAACGGTTTCTGCAGCAGCACAGCATCCGAACCGAGTTCCACGCAGTCCGAGACCAGTTCATTCGCATAGCCGGACATGAACAGCACTTTCATGCCCGGCACACGGGGCGCGAGTTGCCTGTAGAGCTCCAGCCCGTTCATACGGGGCATCACTACGTCGGTGAGCAGCAAATCGATGGCCCCGGCGCTGGATTCCACCACACGCAGGGCGTCCTCGCCATCCTGAGCCGTCAGGACGGTATAGCCGTGTTTGCGGAGCACGCTGCTGGTGAGGTTGCGCACCATTTCTTCGTCTTCCACGACCAGGATGGTCTCGGTGCCCCGTGCGCTGGCGGGCTGGGGTTTCTGGCGCGGCGGCTCGTCGGGCGGCTTGTCGACCGCCGGGAAATAGACCTGGAAGCTGGCGCCCTCTCCCGGGGTGCTGTCCGCCCAGATGTATCCCCCATGTTGTTTTGCAATGCCGTAAACGGTGGCCAGGCCGAGACCCGTGCCCTTGCCCACGGCCTTGGTGGTAAAGAACGGATCAAACACGTGCTCCAGCACTTCCGGGGTCATGCCGGCTCCGGTGTCCGACACCATAATGACGCTGTAGGTCCCGGGCGCGGAGCGCGTGGGCGGATGGCGCGTCTCATGTTCTTCGACGTCGACGGAACGGGTCGCGATCGTGAGGGTTCCGCCCTGGGGCATCGCGTCGCGGCCGTTCACGACCAGGTTCATCATGATCTGCTGGATCTGGGAAGCGTCGGCTTCAATGGGGCGGATGCGGTCGTCGAGTTCCAGCTTCAATTCAATGCCTTCGCCGATGAGCCGCCCGAGCATGGGCGCCATATCCCGCAGCACCGTGTTGAGGTCAATGACCCGCATCTCCATGACCTGCCGGCGGCTGAACGCAAGGAGCTGACGGGTCAAATGGCGCGCCCGCTCCGCGGCGCACGCGATCTCGTGAATCATCGCGTGTTTCGGGTCGGCGGGTTCCATGCCCGCGATGGCCATGTCCGCATACGACAGAATGACCGACAGTATGTTGTTGAAATCGTGGGCAATGCCGCCGGCCAACAGCCCCACCGACTCCATCCGCTGCGCAAGAAGGAGCTGCTGCTGCAATTCCCGGCGCTCGGTAATATCCTGCACCGTGCCCCGCACCTTGGTGATCCGCCCCGCTTCATCCTCGACCACCTGCGCCATCGAGTGCACCATCCGCGCCGCGCCGTCGCTTTGCCGGACCACACGGTATTCCACGTCGTAGGTGTCGGCCTCACCTCGAACGAACCGGCCGATGGCCGTCACGATGCGTTCGCGGTCAACCGGGTGGATCACCTCGATGAGCTGTTCGAGCGTGACATCCGGAAGGTGCTCGGGAAACCCGAAAATCCGGCCTGTCTCCTGCGAGCCCCGGAGTTTCCTGTCGGCAACGTCGAATTCCCAGCTGCCCACATGCGCGAATTCCTGCGCGCGCAGATACTCCTCCTTGCCCTGCTCCACCGACTCGATAAACAGTGACCGGGCAATGAACATGCCGATCTCCGTGGCGACCGCGTTCTCGGCTCCCGCCGTGTCGCGACTCGCGGAACCGTTGGAGGCCGCCAGGACCAGGTAGCCCACAGTGCGGTTGCGTCCGGTGCAGGGCACCACATGCGCCCCCTGATACGCCCGCAACTCGGGCAGCGCCAGAGAATCCCACGCCAGCGCACCCAAGGTCCGGGACCGACCCGGGGAGAGCGCCGCCGCGATGTCATCCTCCTCGATGGGGAGCTTTTCCAGCGCTGTCGCGGCGGCAAGCGGCATGTTCTGGCGCGCCCGCAGCGCCAAGCGGCCGTGTTCAAGCACGTAGACGGCGCCCGCCTGCCACCCGGTGACTTCCAACGCCGTCTGGAGGGCTGCGTTCAGCCCCGCATTGAGGGATTCCGCACCATCGAGCGTCTTGGCCAGCGTTCGCATCCGTTTGTGCAGGTCGGCGGCACGGGTGAGGGCCTGCTCCCTCTCTTTGCGCTTCGTAACGTCTCGCAACGACCCCACAACGCTGGCGGGAACGTCACCCGAACCACCAACCAGCGCCGCGGATACCGCGAAATCCCCTTCGCGGCCATGCCCCAACCTCAGCCGCACATCGAAGTCGGCGACGCGGCCGGTTTCCCGGATGCGTTGACGCAGCGCCTCGCGCTGCTCGCTCGAGACATAAAACTCGTCCGCCGTCTTTCCGATGACCTCCACGGGTGACAGGCCCATCACGCGCTGCACCGAGGGGCTGACGTCCAGAATGCGGCCTTCCGGATTCATCTCGAAATAGACGCTGTCCACATGCTGAAACATGCGCGTGTACCGGCCCTCATCGGCGAGGCCGCCCTGCCGAAGGCGCACCGCTTCCAGCATCTCACGCGTAAGCGCATGGTCGATCAGCAGAACCATCCCGAAATACGAATACTCGATCAGGTAGATGAACTTGTACGTCCCCACGGTGACCGACATGTCGTTGATCACCCCGAGCACGAACAGCGAGATGGCCCAGAGCAGCACGCGCGCCTTGACCTTGTCGCCCGTCCGGTAGAACCGGAGACAGGCGTACAGGATATACGCGAGAAAGATCATTCCGATCGCGCTGGTGATTTCCACCAGGGGACCGGGCGCCATCTCCTGATACACCACCTGCAGGCCAAATGGCAGATCCACCATTTTGATGGAAGGACGATCCGTGGGCCAGGAGAAACCGCTCCGGTCAAACCACAGCACCACTCCGCTCAAGGCGTAATAGACGGAGAAGGTGTTGCGGACATAGACCGAAAGCTGTCCCGTGTACAGCCAGATGAACCAGACAAATGCGATCGCCGCGAAGATGACCGACGTCACCTGCACACGCTGCCAGAATTGACCATCCAGGGGCGTGGCCGCGCTGTACAGCCCGGCCGTGGCCACGGCGTACAGGGCAATGAAGAGACAGGCGACCGCAAATGCCAAGTGTTCCGTTCGCTCGCGGATGCGAAGGCTGGCCAAGGCGTTGTGGGCGCCGATGCACAGGATCGCGCCCGCCATGAACACCGCCGGTATGGATGCTATGCTCATTCTGTTCCGTTAGCCTCACATGCGGGCCACCCTGCCGCCTCATTTCCGCACACGGTCCGGTCACCTGCAGGATCATTATGCCCCAAAAGTGCGAAATCGCGCATCCTCCATCAACAGCTACGCTTATACGCCCTCTCCTTTTCATGCCGCCGCCCCTGGACCTTCCGAGGGTTTTGTGGCGCGCCGTTAAGGGAGTATACTCCGGCATAGTGGGTAAGAGGCCTTTCGCTCCGTATCCTGGACCCCGCGGAAAGGCCGGAGGGTATAGAAGATATGACAAGCATACTGATAGCCATTCTGTCCGGCGTCGGGTTCATCGTCGCCTACCACACTTACGGGCGGTTTCTGGCGCGCAAGATATTTCGCTTGGATTCGCAGGCGCTCGTCCCCTCACGGGAGCTCGAGGATGGGATCGATTACGTGCCCACCCGCAAGGAGGTCCTGTTTGGGCATCATTTCGTGTCGATTGCCGGGACGGGGCCGATTGTCGGGCCGGCGATTGCGATATTCTGGGGCTGGCTGCCCGCGCTGCTGTGGGTGTTGCTGGGCTCCATATTCATCGGGGCCGTGCACGATTTCGGCGCCCTGGTGGTGTCACTTCGCTCGCGGGGACAGTCGATTGGCGACATTGCCGGCCGGATGATTTCCCCCCGGGCGCGCGTCCTGTTCCTGCTCGTCCTGTTTTTCGTGCTGATGGTCGTAATTGCCATTTTCGGGCTGGTGATTGCCGTCATCTTCTCTAACTACCCCCAGAGCGTGTTGTCGGTGTGGGTGGCCATGCCGGTCGCGGTCGGCGTAGGGTTCTGGATCTACCGGCGCGGCGGTCATCTGCTGGCGCCCTCGCTTCTCGCGCTCGTGATCCTGTACGCGGCGGTCGCGGCGGGCGTCTATTGGCTGCCGATCGACCTCAGCACAGTGCTGGGCGTCCCTCTGTTCGCGGGCAATGACGTGGGCTTCTTCAGCGGCCTCAATTCGGTCGTGGTCATTTGGACCGCCCTGCTGCTCGTGTACTGTTTTATCGCGAGCGTTTTGCCCGTGTGGATGCTGCTCCAGCCGCGGGATTACATCAATTCGCACCAGCTTGTCGTGGCGCTGGTGTTGCTCGTTCTGGGCCTGTTTGTGGCCCGCCCGGACATGGTGGCGCCGGCCATCAACGGCGACGTTCCCGCGGACGCGCCTCCGATGTTTCCGTTTCTGTTTATCACGGTCGCGTGCGGCGCGATCTCCGGGTTTCACTGCCTGGTATCGTCGGGCACTTCGTCGAAACAACTCCGCAACGAAGCCGATGCCCAGTTTGTCGGTTACGGTTCCATGCTCATGGAAGGCGCGCTTGCCGTCATCGTGATCCTGGCCTGCGGCGCGGGGCTCGGCCTGGGCGTGGTCGAGAAGGGCGAAACCCTCACCGGCGCCGCGGCGTGGTCCGCCTACTACGGCGGCGAGTGGGGCGCGATGAGCGGGCTGGCGCGCAACGTGGGCGCGTTCATTAAAGGCGGAGGCAATCTGATTGCCGCCACCGGCATCCCCCTCCCCCTGGCCATCGGGATCACGGCCGTCATGATCGCCTGTTTTGCCGCAACGACCCTCGACACCGCCACCCGGTTGCAGCGCTACATCGTGCAGGAGCTGGCGGACGTCGTGCACGTCCCCGCGCTGCGCAACAAGTATGCCGCCACGACCGTGGCGGTAGTCACGGGCGGCGCGCTGGCCATGCTCCCGGGGCCGAACGGTCCCGGCTCGGGCGGGCTGATCCTGTGGCCGCTGTTCGGCGCCATCAACCAGCTCCTCGCAGGGCTGGCGTTCCTGGTGGTCGCCTTCTACCTGATCCGCCACAGCCGCCCGGCCTGGGTGCTGGCGGTCCCGCTCGCCATTATGGTGCTCCTGCCCGCCTGGGCGATGGGCATCAATGTGGCCGACTGGGCCGCGAAAGGGAACTGGCTCCTGGCCGCGATCGGGGGCGCCGTGCTGATTCTCGAGGCTTGGATGGTCCTTGAGGCCGCCCTCATGTGGAAACGCGCCCGAGGTGTTCTGCCCGAAGCGCTGCCGCCGCTGAAACCGGCCGCCGCTTCCGTGGTCAACGAAGGCGGGCGCGCCTGCTGAATGCCCGCCTGAACCAAAATGCTCCTGACCGGAGCACGACAGAAGGAACTGTCATGAAACAGGGAGTCATGCTTGTCCTCGTTCTGGTCCTGGGCATTGCGGCCGGCGCCGCCGAACCCGATGCGCCCCGGCGCGCCCTCGTGCTGGACCCGGGCGAGGGCAATCCGCGCAATTCCGAAGGCGATTTCATCCAACTGAACGACGGCCGGCTCCTCTTCGTCTACACCCATTTCACGGGCAGCGCGAGCGACCACGGCGCCGCGTTTCTGGCGGCGCGCGTCTCGACCGACGGCGGCGAGACCTGGTCGGCCGAAGATACGGTCATCCTTCCCAACGAGGGCGGCATGAACGTCATGTCCGTATCGTTGTTGCGGCTCCGTACGGGAGAGATCGCCCTGTTCTATCTGCGCAAGAACTCCACCAGCGACTGCCGCCCGATGATGCGCCTCTCGAACGACGAAGCGGCAACGTGGAGCGAGCCCGTGCTCTGCATCGAATCCGTCGGATACTATGTGGTCAACAACGACCGCGTCATTCAGCTCGACAGCGGCCGTCTCGTGATCCCCGCGGCCCGGCACAGCCTGCCCGGAGAAGATTTCAGCGGCCGCGGCCAGACCATGTGTTATCTCTCCGACGATGGCGGCGCCACATGGTATCCGAGCCAATCGATCCTGGACGCGCCGGAAGGCAGCAAATCCGGCCTGCAGGAACCCGCCGTCGTGGCCCTGAAAGACGGGCGCCTCCTGATGCTCTGCCGCACCGACCAGGGGTGCCAGATGCGTTCGTTCTCTCCTGACGGCGGAGTCACCTGGACGCCCGCGGAAGTGACGGACATCGCCAGTCCCGTATCCCCCGCCACCATCGAGCGCATCCCCTCCACGGGGGATCTCCTGATGCTCTGGAACGACCACCGGGCCATCGAACCCGCCCTGAAAGGCAAGCGCACCCCCTTCGCCGCGGCCATTTCGCGCAACGAGGGCGAGACGTGGGAAAACGTGCGCCTCCTCGAAACCGCCCCGGACGGGTGGTACTGCTACACGGCCCTCGATTTTGCGGGAGACGCCGCGCTGCTGGGCTATTGCGCCGGCGACTCCACCGTGGGCCACCTCAACCGCACCCAGGTGGTACGCGTACCCGTCGCGTGGTTCTACGGAAACTGACGGGGGTTTTGCCGCCCCTTCGGGGCTATCCGCGGTGCGACGAGTACCTGTCTCCGTTCAAAAGAACTTCGAGGGCGCCGGGCCCACACAGCCGGGATACCTGCGGGCGGGGGGAGGGCACTGGAAAAGCGTGCCAAGTTGCGGTATCTTAACATTGTAGCGCCTGTGAACAAGCGCCCGGCATACCCCGGGGAAGGTGAAGGCCATGCCCTCACAAGCTGCCTTTTCCCCGGCCCGGCCTCAGGGAGAGTCGTATGGCTGACGAGATGTTTTTCTCGGCTGACAGCAAGTCGCTGCGGCGTGGAAAACGGATTGCGCCGCGCACCGAGACGTGTCGGCCCTGTCTCGTCTGGCCTGAGGATGCCCCGGAGATGCACATGCAGGGCATGATTCTCGATATGAACGTCTACGGGATGCTGATCCGGATGACGGAGTCCCTGCCGCCCGGCATGCGCATTCAAGTGCAGCTCATGCGGGACGACGATTTCCGTGAATCGCTTACCAAGCCCGTCACCGCCCTGGTGGTGCGGAGCATTGTCCAGAACGATGGTTTCGTCGAGCTCGGTATTCAGGTCGTCCAGGAAACGGTCCGCCAGGAAGAGAGTAAACCGTTACGCAAACCGCTGCAGAAGCCGCGATCGCGACAGCACGGGCGTACGCGGATGTACACACGCCACCTGCGCCCGTCCGGCATGAAGCAGCGCGAAAGGGAGTAAAAACTTGGCCAAGCCGAAAATCCTCATCGTAGACGATGAACCCGATGTGGTGATGTTTATTGAGCGCACCCTGGAAACCGAGGGATTCGAGAGCGTTGCGGCGTATGACGGCATCAGCGCGCTCGACATCGCGGAGGCCGAGGGACCCGCCGTGATTCTCCTCGATATCATGATGCCTATGATGAGCGGTTATGAGGTGTGCGAACAGCTCAAGGCCAACCCGCAGACGCAGGGCATTCCCATCATCTGCGTCACCTCGGCTCATTCCACGGAAGCCTTTGCGCGATGCCGGCAGGTTGGCGCCAATGCCCTGCTCACCAAGCCCTTTTCGCCCGCGGAATTGATTGCCCAGATCCAACGGCAGCTCGCCCGGCTCGAAGAACGCGATACCCTGTAGTCCTGCGTACCCCGCTGCTGGCCAAGTCCGAATCCGGGCCGGGTGATCCGCCGGGCAAGACCCGATTGAACCGTCCGCCACGTCAATGGTATAGTCACGCGTGCAGCACCGCGTTTCGCAACCATTCGCGAATCAAGGGGTTGCGGTTGTCGGATTTCCAGGGTCGGTATCGGAAACCGCGGGCTGGGGAGCTGGCGCCGAGCCAGATCCTCACGCCGGAATGCACGGGACAACGCAGGGGACTCTCGATACAGGTGCGGTCCCGGCCGAGGGATTCCGGACGTTTTGCCCGGGCGGTGCGCGTGTGCGGCGCTCGGGGAGGCGTTCCGCCCGCTCCGCGGCATTCGTCCGGCAGAGGCGTACATGTGACCGTCGCAAACTGGATCACGATCGCCCGATTGCTGGCCATCCCCGCCATCGCGGGGAGCATTGCCGCCTATTCGGCGGAGCGTCCCCAGTGGGGCGCCACGGCGCTGGCGGGCTTCGTGGCGGCCGCCGTGTCCGATGCGGTGGACGGGTTCGTGGCGCGCGTGTTCCATCAGAAATCGCGGTTTGGCGCGCTCCTGGACCCGCTGGCGGACAAGCTGCTTATCAATGTGACCCTGGTGTTTCTCGCGGTGAACGAGACGTATGCCCACCCTGTCCCGCGCTGGTTTCCGGTGATGGTGCTCGGGCGCGACGTCGTTATCAGCATGGGAGCGTATATTCTGAGCGACTATTATCAAACCCTGCGCGTGCGGCCACGGATCACGGGCAAATTGACGACGGCCCTGCAACTGGCCTATATCATCGCGGTGCTTCTGAACCTGGACCTGTCCGTAAGCCTGCTGTACGCGGCCACCCTCATGACGCTGGTCTCTCTGGTCGATTATTACATCGAAGGCCTGCGGCAGGCGGGACGCAAGGAAATCGCGTGATGCCCAAAGCGCACCCATTGCCGCTCGTCGCCATCTGTGGCCGCCCCAACGTGGGCAAGTCCACGCTGTTCAACCGTATCGTGGGCAAACAGCATGCCATTGTGCACGGAGAAGAGGGGATTACCCGGGACCGCACCTACGGCACCGCCGAGTGGAACGGGCGCGCCTTTCGGTTGGTGGACACGGGCGGCGTCGTCGAGAACCCGCTCGATCCGGTGTCGCACAAGGTGCAGGCCCAGGTTCGGGCGGCCCTCAGCGAGGCGGACGCAATCATCCTGGTCGTCGACGGACAGCAGGAGATCACCCGGACGGACGAGGAGCTGCGCGACGAGCTGTTCAAGTATGGCAAGCCGGTCTTCGTGGCCGTCAATAAACTCGACAACGAGCGCCTGCAACAGCATCTGGCGGATTTCTACGCCCTGGGCTTCGGCGACCCGCTGCCCATTTCCGCCACGCACAACGTGGGCGTCGAGGATCTGGTGGACGCGGTGCTCCACGTGCTGCCGGAAGCGTCCGGGGCCGCCCCCCAGGAGGCCCACGCCACCCGGATCGCCGTCATCGGAAAACCGAACGTCGGGAAATCGTCGTTTGTAAACGCAATTCTCAACACCGAGCGCACCATCGTCGATGATAAACCCGGCACTACCCGGGACGCCATCGATATTGACGTCGTATGGAACGAGCGCCCCTATGTCTTGATTGACACGGCGGGCATGCGGCGGAAAGCGGGCATCAAAGAGGCCGTCGAGCATTTCAGCATCAGCCGCTCCCTGCGCGCGATCCGCCGGGCCGACGTGTGCCTGGTCCTGATTGACGCCACCGAGGGCATTTCCGAACAAGACAAGCGCATCCTGGCCTACGTGCAGGAAAACGGCGCCGGCATGGTGCTCGTCTGGACCAAATGGGACCTGATCGAAGACAAGGACCAGCGGTTCAAGGAGCTCAGCAACGAAATCGACTTGAAAGCGCCGTTCCTGCGCTACGTCCCGTCCATCACCGTCTCGAACACGACGCGGCAGCGGTTGTTCAAGACCTTCGACCTGGTGGATCTGGTGGCCGGGGAGGCCGAGAAGCGCATTCCCACACCCGAGCTGAACCGCCTCTTCGAGCAGTTGCGGGCCGAAGACATCAGCGGCGTCTACAAAGGGAAGCGCGCCAAGGTCTTGTACGCCACACAGGCAGGGACGAAACCCGCGACGTTCGTCCTTTTCGTGAACCAGAAGCGGCTGTTTCACTTCAGCTACCTGCGCTTCATCGAGAACCGTCTGCGCGAGAGTTTCGGCTTTCAGGGGGTGCCCATCCACATCGAACTGCGGGAGGAGACCCGGGACAAGCCATGATGTGGCAGACGGCGGCGGCCATCGGAATATCGTACCTGCTGGGCTCGATCCCCACGGGGCTCTGGGTCGGCAAAGCGCTGCGCGGCATTGACATCCGCGAGCACGGCAGCCGCAACATCGGCGCCACCAACACCCTGCGGGTTCTGGGCAGAAAGCTGGGCGCGATCGCCCTGGCCGGCGACGTGGGCAAGGGGCTTATCGCGGTCCTCCTGGTGGCCTCTGTGCTCAGCGACTGGCCCTATGCGCCCCTGGCCTGCGGCCTGGCGGCCATCATCGGCCACGTCGCTCCGGTATTTCTCAAATTCAAGGGCGGCAAAGGCGTCGCCACCAGTACGGGCGTCTTTCTGGCCCTGGCGCCCGCTGCCACGCTGCTGGCTGCAGCCGTGTTTGCCGCCGTCGTGTATGCGACGCGCATGGTGAGCGCCGCCAGCCTTTCCGCCGCGACCGCGCTGCTCATCGCGGTCTACGCCTTCCCTCATGCGTGGGCGACCTGGCCCACCCACGCCATCCCGGCCGGGTGGGCCCTCCGCGTGGTGGCCGCCATCGTGGCCGTGCTGGTGTTTGTGCGGCACCGCACGAACCTGCAGCGCATGTTCAAGGGGGAAGAAAACCGGTTCTGACCGGCGGCGAATTCGCTGGACTCCGTCATTCGTTTTCGGCGGTGGGCTCTGCGGTTTCCGGAGGAGACTCCGGCGCCGGAGGAATCCGCGGGATGTGCTCGGGCATGTCCTTCTCGCCGTAGCCCCATTTGAGCTTATAGCGCAGCCGTACCCGGGGATCGCCGCTCTTGACGTCGACGTCGGCGTGAATCCGGTCTTTCCCCACCTGCAGCCGGGGCCGCCCGCTTTCGTCGGCACGAACGGTTACGGCATCGCCCTCGTCGCCCAGGAGGATTTCCTGCGTCCGTTTGCGCACCTTATCCTCGGCCAGGGCATCCTGCGTCTTGTCGTACCACGTGTCTGTAAACGCAGGGGGCGAATCGAGGGTATGCACGCATCCGAGCGCACACACAGCCAGCAGGGAAATGGTCACGAGCCGGAACATTTGCCGATGCTCCTCACAGTGATGCCGTACCGCAGCGTTCCTCTCTGTAATTATACCTTCGAAGCCTCGAAACCTCACTCCGGGGCTTCAGACATGCGCCGCCCGGGCTGCGACGCGCCGCAGGAAGTTTTCCCGGGCGGCCGGGTTCTGCTAGGATAACCCCTTGAGAACAACGCGATGCAGGAGGTGCACAATGACGGCATGGGCAATGGTTCTGGTCCTGGTTTCGACGGCGGCGGAGGAAGCCCCGATGTTGAAATTCGAGAAATCGCGCATTGGCGACGTGGTCTTCGAAGCGGCCTGCGCCTGCGACGTCAACAACGACGGCGTGATGGACATCGTCTCGGGCGGATACTGGTTTGAGGGTCCCGATTTCACTAAAAGCCACAAGATCTGCGATGTCCTTGCGGAAGGCGATTATTTCGACGATTTCGCCGACATTCCGCTCGATGTCAACGGCGACGGGTTTATCGATATCGTGAGCGGCGCGTGGTTCGGCAAGAAGCTGACCTGGCGTGAGAATCCCAAAGGCCAGCCCGTCGAATGGACCGTCCACGACATCGCGGAAGTCGGAAACATCGAGCGCCCCTGCTGTTTTGACATCGATCAGGACGGAGAAATTGAATTCTTCCCGAACACCCCGGGCGCGCCCCTGCACGCGTTCAAACTGGTCAAGGACGCCAACGGAAAAGGCGCGGGCACATTTGATCAATTCGTGCTGTTCAACCAAAACAGCGGGCACGGTCTCGGGTTTGGCGACATCAACGGCGACGGCCGGCCCGACATCGTGCTGGCAAGCGGCTGGCTTGAAGCTCCCGAGAACCCCTTTGGCGGCGAGTGGCCGCTCCGCCCGGAATTTGATCTCGGGCCGTCGGCCAGCGTGCCCATCCTGGTCCATGATGTGAATGCGGACGGTCTCAATGACCTCATCGTGGGCGCGGGCCACGACTACGGGCTTTTCTGGTGGGAGCAGCAGCGCGACGGCGACGGCAACCGCACCTGGGTCAAGCACGAGATCGACACGGAACGGTCGCAATACCACGACCTGCAACTGGCCGATATCGATAACGACGGGCAGGTCGAACTGATCACGGGCAAGCGGTACTACGCCCATTCCGGACATGACCCGGGTGCCAATGACCCCGTGGGCATCTACTATTTCGAGATCAACGGCGGCCAGTTTGTCCGCCGGACCATCGACTACGGCGACCCGAAGGAATGCAGCGGCGCGGGCATCTACTTCTGGGTGGCCGATATCGACGGGAACGGCTGGAAAGATGTCATTGCGCCCGGCAAGGAAGGGCTGTACCTCTTCCGCAACCTGGGCAACGTGTAACTCCACTGGAAACCGCGCCGGGCGGGCGCAAGGTGCCGTCCGGCAGCGCGGTTTCCGGTTTTGTGGAACATCGAGGGAAACACGCGCCGCATCACCGGCGGCGTGAAGACGCCGCAACCATGTCGCGAGACGCCCAAATCCGGCCCCGGTACGAGACCGACCTGGCGCAACCCGTGACGGCCTTCCTTGAATCGCAGGGCTATACCGTGCGCAGCGAGGTCAACGGGTGCGACATCGTGGGGCTTCGTGACGGCCGGATGGTCGTGGTGGAACTCAAACGGAACTTCACGGTGACCCTGCTGGCCCAGGCTGCCGACAGGCAGCGGGTTGCCGACGCGGTCTATGTGGCTCTTCCCCGGCCCGCGGAACCTCTGCGCGGAAAACGCTGGCGCATTCTCCGCCATCTCCTGCGGCGATTGGAACTGGGGCTGCTCTTTGTCTCGTTCTCGACGGAAAAGCCCAGGGTCCAGATCGTGTTTCATCCCGTGCCGTTCGACCGCAAACGCGACCACCGGCGGCGGCAGGTACTTCTGCGTGAGGCCGACGGCCGATCGAGCGACTTCAACCGGGGCGGCAGCAGCCGCCGCAAACTGGTCACCGCCTACCGCGAGAACGCCCTCCACATCGCCTGTGGGCTCGAAGCGCTCGGCGACAGCTCCCCGGCCGCGCTGCGCGCGCTGGGCACCGGCGCCCGGACCCGAGCCATTCTCTACGACAACGTGTATGGCTGGTTCGAACGCGTGGACCGGGGCGTCTATCGCCTCCGGGACGCCGGCCGCGAGGCGCTGGCGGAGTACCCGGACCTGGCCGGGCATTACCGCAACGAGATCACGCGCCGGCGTTGAGACCCCGGCCTCCCGCGCCAGGGCCGCAACCGTGCCGTCTCGGCCGTGCTGCTCAGAGGCCGCCGCGGGATCAGCGCCCCGGTTGATCTTGGGCGAGATACCGGGGATACTCTCTCCATTGCCATTCCGCACAGCGCCATTCACACCGGGAAAGGAATCGACCCATGCGCACACGTTTCGGGAGCTCCATGGCGGCGTTGCTCGCTGCCGTTCTGGCCGCCAGTGGGTCCGCCGTGGCCCAGGAACCGCGCGGACTCGTGATCAACGAGGACAACAGCCATTTCTTCGGCACCCGTCAGGCGGACGACATGACCCTTGACGGGCTCCACGCGTTTGTCGATCAGTATGCGGGCACGAAGGTCAGCCACCTGTTCCTGTGTCCGAACGCCATGCGGGCCAGCTTCCGCAGCACGACCCGCGACGCCATCTGGGACACGCGCGATCAGGAGGCCCCCGAGCCGGGCTTCGGCGGCCCCTGGGTGGCCAATGCGCGGCTGCTGCACGAACGCGGCCTCGACCCGTACGCCGTCTGGCTCGCGCGCTGCCGCGAAAAGGCCCTTTCCCCGTGGCTCTCGATGCGCATGAACGACGTGCACGACGTGAACAACCTCAAGAACTTCATGCACAGCACGTTCTGGGTCGAGCATCCCGAATACTGGCGCGTGCCCGGCGGCGCCGGCTGGACCGACCGCGCCCTCGATTACGCCATTCCCGAGGTGCGCGAACACAACATGGCCTTCATCCGCGAACTGCTCGAGCGCTACGATCCCGACGGTCTTGAACTGGACTGGATGCGCTTCGGATACCATTTCGCCCCCGGCCGCGAAGCGGAGGGCTGCGCGATTCTGACACAGTTCATGCGCGACGCCCGGGCGCTCACCCGGGAATGGTCGGAGAAGCGCGGCCACGCGATCCAGCTGGGCGCGCGCGTCCCCGCTCATCCCGACGCGGCGTCGGGGCTGGGCATGGATGGCGTTGTGTGGGCGCAGGAAGGACTCATCGACCTGCTGGTCCCCACCCCCTTCTGGACCTCGTCCGACTTCGATATTCCGGTCGAGCTGTGGCGGGAACGGATAGGCGGCGCGGCTGGGCGCGTCCTCATCGCGCCGGGACTCGAGTTCAACGTGCGAAGCCATCCCGGCGGCGGCGCGGTGGCCAATACCCTCGAGTCCTGCCGGGGATTCGCGGCGGCGGCGTGGCATCGCGGCGCGGACCAGATCTACCTGTTTAATTTCATGGATTCGGGCACGATCCCCGTGAGCACGAGCGACTACCGCATCCTGCTGGAGCAGGGCCTTGACCCCGAGGTCTGCGCGCGCCTGCCCCGGCGTCACATCCAGGCATTTCACGACACGGTGCCGGCAAACATGCCCACCGGAGCGAAACTCCCCGTAAACGGACACGCCGGAGGCACGTTTGCTCTGTACACCGGCCCCGCGGCCAAATCCGGAACCGCCACCTTTATTGCCGGGCTTGCCCCGCAGGACGGCGTCGAGGCCGCCGTCTTCCAGGCCACCGTAAACGGGCAGCCCTGCGACACCCTGGAGGACCGCCCTGAACCCGGACAATATCCCGGCGTCGTACGCGCGCTCCAGTTCCGCTGCCCCCTGGAGGCCGTGCGAGACGGGTACAACGAGATCCACATACTCCAACCCACGGATCAACCCGCACAGCAAGTCATCTGGGCGGAGATCCGCATCGAGCCGTAAGCGCAGACTGCGTCGGCTACATGGAAGCGGTTTTGACCAGCACGAGCAGTGTTCCGCCGGCGTATTTACCGGCGTTGCCCGCAAAGGTCCAGTCCGGGTTCTGGCCGGTGGAGTTTCCGATTCCCACATCGGCGCCGCGCCCGGCCCTCGGGTTATTGAAGGCAAAAAGCGTCGTCCCTGATGGGACATCGTGGATCTGCAGGCACCCGTAGCCGGGGTTCACGGCCATGCTCATCGTATCGTCGAAATCATAGCGGGCGTTGTCGGCGCCAGGCAGGTTGCGCGCGGCCGGGGCGCCATAATTGCAGGCCCACAGCTCGAGCGCCCCGCCGGGAAGAGCGCCGCCGGGCAGCCCGGCGACATTGGTCTTCACGAACAGGTTCGCAAGGTCTTGCTGGTACTGCGCGCCCGGACCGGGAACGGGCACGCCGACGTGGGCCAGGTCCTGCGTGAAGGCGTCCATCGCCGCGAATACCCACTGCACCGCATTCTCGGGGCCGACAAGTTGCAGGTAATAGGCCACGCGCTCGATGCGTTTGCCCGCGAACGCCGCGTGCCGGTCCTCGATGTAGCGAGGCGTGTCGTTCTCATAGACCAGGTTGGTGGGATCCAGGGCATACACCAGTTCAAACCCTTCGCTCTCCGGCACGTTCATGCGCAACGCCCCGTCGACGGGAACGCTCCCTGCGCGGAAGGCCGACGCCGGCAGTCCCGCCTCGTTCATCAGGTTGGGTTCGGCGCAATGATCCCACGCGAACCGCACCGCCACCGGCGTGGCCACGTTCGCCGCCGTCAACACCACGGTGGCCCCGTCGATGGCCGCCGCCGCCGGATGATAGACGCCATCCGGACCGCAGATCTGGAACCAGGTCGGCGCGGCGCCGTCCCGCGTGCTCAGCGCTTTCGCGTGTTTGAACTGCACCCGCATGGCGTTGCCTACGACCTCAAAC
The DNA here is from genome assembly GCA_002348185.1 of Candidatus Hydrogenedentes bacterium UBA2224. Classification (GTDB taxonomy): domain Bacteria; phylum Hydrogenedentota; class Hydrogenedentia; order Hydrogenedentales; family SLHB01; genus UBA2224. The sequence goes on from DDYW01000203.1 coordinate 37,081, forward strand.
CGGTCGAACGCCGGGCCGTCGCACACCACATCGGTCTTCCCGTAGGTTTTGTTGAGCGCCAGCCAGGCCAGACGCTTGCCCACGTCGTCCTTGTTGCGGGGGTGGATGTCCGACAGATTGGCAATATCATTGACGACCGCCATTCCGGCGCCCGGAATCTCGGCCGCGGCCGTTTGCGCTTCCCAGATCTCGGCCAGCGCCTCGGGATTGTTACCGTAGTTGAACGGCGCCAGCTGCACGAAATAGCAGGCGAGGTCATCGTCGTTCCACACGCTGCGCCATCCGTTGATCAGGGCTTCCATTTTGTCGCGGTAGAGCATGCCCTCGCCGCGGTTGGATTCGCCCTGGTACCAGATGAACCCCCGATTGGCATAGGGCACCAGCGGCGCAACCATCGCGTTGTAGAGGGTTGTGGGCGCCTGTTCGTTGTTCAGGGCCGATGCGGACGCAATCGTGGGCAGGGCAGGCGCAAACGCGCCGTTTGCGAGCGCGGTCCGGGCCGCCGGGAGCCAGGCCTCGACCTTGGCAAGCGCGTCATTCAGGGCCTGCTGGTACTCCGCGCTGCCGGGCTGATTGGCCCGGATGTGCGCCGCGATACCCGCCAGCGACGGGATCGGCTCGAATCCCGCGGGGGGAGTCCACGGTTCGATCCGCGTTCCACCCCAACTCGTATTGATGATGCCGACCGGCACGCCCAGGCCCGCCTGGAGGTATTTCGCGAAATAGTAACTCACCCCCGAGAACCCTTCCCCGTTATAGCAGGCGTTCATCGTCTCGGCAGTGCACGGGGCCCACGGCGTCCACCCGCGCAAGTCCTCCAGGGGAAGTGGGCTGTGCTCGCGGAACACCATCGCGATCCGGATCTGATCGTTCGCGCACCGCGCCTGTTCCTCTTCCCAGCCGTCGGTGTTCTTGATCGACCATTGCATGTTCGACTGCCCCGACGCCAGCCAGACTTCGCCGAGCAGAATGTCGGAGAAGGTCAGTGAACCGCTCGGCGCGGACACGGCGAGCTCGTACGGGCCTCCGGCGGGCATCGGCGCCAGATCGACCCGCCAGCGCCCGTCGGCATCGGCCGTGGCGGCCGCGGTCTGGTCCGCGATGGCCACCGTGACCGTCTCGCCGGGCTCGGCCCAGCCCCACACGGGCACGGAGGCGTTCCGCTGCAGCACCGCGTGATCGGCGAACACCGCCGGCAGCCGAAGCGCCGCCGCCCCGGCGGTCCCGCCCGGCAGGCCCGACAACAGGGCGGTCAGAATCAGGGTTCCAAACACGATGCGGCACGTTGTGACAGATGAACTACCCTTCATGGCCTCTCTCCCGGATTGGCTGCAGGCATGGGGACGCGCACTCGGGTGCCCCGTGTCTGAGACTGCGCGTGGACGATTGACACTGCGTGTAGAAACGGAAAGAAACTAACAGGAACCGCGGTCCGCAATCAAATCCCGGCAGGTTCCGAACCGCCGGATAAAATGAGGAAATCTCCGCGAAGCCAACGTCGATGGAGACGGTAGCATATGGAGGTCTGCGGTTGCACAGATCTCCGGCGCGCCAACGGCGCTTTGGAGGAAATACCTTAGGTCTCGGGATCGGTATCGGCATCACCGGGTGGAACAATCGACGACCGAATCTTCCAACGCCGCGAAAGAGTTTTAGACAGGATTGACAGGATTGACATGATGAGCCGATTGAAGGCGGTCACCGGCGCCGTGTCTGCATCCGACGTGCCAACGGCGCGATTCACCCCGGCGATCGTGGCCTTCTTGTCCGCCTCGCGCACCTCTCCGGCGCGCCAACGGCGCGATACATACCAGCCTGGCCTGAAGGGCCAGGAAAACGGATATCCCAAATAAGGGAAGGGCTGAAAGCCCGCGACATGTGCAGCCGTTGGTCCGTATGTGCCGGTCCTTCAGACCGGAAGATGTGTGGGAACACCTATACCCAGCCCTGCGGGCTGGGCTGGTATGTTATCACGCCTTCGGCGCTCCGAACGCGCCAATCTGCGCCTTCCCCTTCGCCATTTCGGCCCTGCGGGCTGGGCTGCTATGTTCCCGCGTTAACGGTGCGAAAGACACGCGGCACGGCGGTCCTGGGAGGCGTGTCTACACCACGCCCCGTACAGCGATTGCAGAATTTCGCAGCGCTGTCCCCCGCTGGCGGGGGTGGCCGCGAAGCGGACGGGGGTGGACTCTTTGGCCCAGGTGTCCCCGTCCATACCGTCCATACAGTCCACCACGCGCCAGGTGAGGCGATGCCGCAGGCGCGGGTTCTTCTCTCCCCACCATCAACGGCGCCCGACCGCGCGCGACAATGCGGGGCTGGAATCCACCCCCGGCCACGCGAAACGCGCGGCCACCCCCGCCAGGGGCCCGTCGAAGAAATGGGGTTT